>DATBWQ010000074.1:0-6306 GCA_036514695.1 Gallionella sp.
GGGCTAGGGGTGAGGGCCTCTAAACCGACTTCGACTTCCCGATCCGCGCCTCTTTCCCCGCCAGCAGATTCTGAATATTGCTCTTGTGCCGCCAGATCAGCAGCAATGACATGATGCCTGATGCCAGCACCCACTCGCGCGGCAAACCCAGTAACACTGCATAAACAGGCGTAGTGGCAGCGGCGACAAGTGCCGACAACGAAGACAGGCGGAACACGGCAGCAATCAACAACCAGGTCGCCAGCCCGCCCAATCCCAGCCAGACGTTCAACGCCAGCAACACGCCCAAAGCCGTCGCCACGCCCTTACCGCCCTTGAAGCGCAAGAACACCGGAAACAGGTGGCCGAGGAATACCGCCAGCACGACCAGCGCGATCTGCACATCGGGCAACGCAAACTGTATCGCCAGAAACACCGCCAGCCAACCCTTCGCCGCATCGCCGAACAAGGTCAATGCCGCCGCCGCCTTCTTGCCGCTGCGCAACACATTGGTCGCGCCGGGATTGCCCGAACCGTAAGTACGCGGATCGGCAAGGCCAAACAATTTACTGGTAATGACTGCGAAGGAGATCGAGCCCAACAGATAGGCTGCAATGACAAAAACTATGGTCAACATCGGGAATGCCTTAGAATTGAAGTAGCGCGGATTTTACTTGAGAGAACTTCTAAAAACCACGGATTCGTCATTCCCGCGAAAGCGGGAATCCAGCCATATAATTAACTGGGTTCCCGCTTACGCGGGAACGACAAAATTTTTGACTCACACCAACAACTGATCAAATATCAATGGACATCATTTTTTTACGCGAACTCAAGGTCACCACGCTCATCGGCATCTACGAACGCGAAAAGATCGTGCCGCAAACCTTGCAGATAGACCTCGACATCGCGCTGCCCAACAGCCGCGCCTGCCTCAGCGACGACATCAAGGACGCGCTGGATTATGCCGATGTCGCGCAACACATCCAGACCGTGTTGAGCGAAGGACACTTCTCCTTACTGGAATCGCTGGCCGAACACATCGCGCAGATCATTCTGAAGGACTTCAACGTGCCGTGGGTCAAGGTCAGCGTCGCCAAACTGCAAGCGATCCGCAACTGCAAGATGGTGGGGATCAGTATTGAGCGGGGGCAGATTAAATAGCCGGGGCAGCCCGGTACATAAGGCCGTTCGTGTTGAGTAGGCCGAAGGCCGTATCGAAACATGAATGACTAAATACAAAACCGCCAGGGGTAGCCCGGCAGCTAGTTACTTTCTTTTGCTTCGCCAAAATAAAGTAACCAAAGAAAAGGCGACCCCGGTTTGCCGCCCCTGCGGGGTACCCTGCGTTGCTCGACTGGTCAGGCGGCTGCGGAACTCGCACTGCGTGCTCAAACAGTCCTCGCCGACACCCCCTGACCAGCCTCCGCTACTCGGCGGCGCACAGGGGAGGTAAAACTGAAATTCAAAACCTTGAGCAGGTTTTGTAGGGGGCAATAAGCGTAGCGCATTGCACCAGATATAATACATGCGGCGCAATGCCCGTTGGTTATTGCGCCCTACGCGGGCTGGTTCGGATCAATCTTGTAACTGCTCTTGCGCGAGAATCCCCGGTAGATACATTGCGAGGGCATCACGAAACTCGTCGGCCTTTTCGTGAGATTTAAAGTGGAATACAAGATATCCATGAGTTTCGAGAAACTCTTTCGACGTACCAACCACGGATTTGGTGCCGCCAACTTCAAATGCCAATGCTTTGACCATCGCCGCGACCTTGCGGTCATTGGCGTGAATCGTAATCTTAACGTCGGCTGTAATCATTTGTAGTTTGACACCTATGGCTTCGGACATTCGAGTTATGGTCAGGCTCGCCAAACCGGACATAACTGGACACCTACCCACAGCAAAAATGCTGTGGGTTAGGTTAGTCTTATTTATGAAAGATGATTGCTAAAATGACACCAATAAAAGAAACGCCACACCATACAACATACGCTCTGCCTAAATAGCCCCATCCTTTCCATCCAGCGTTAAATGCACACCTCCATAATGAGATTAATGCCCATATAATATACGGAATAGATAGAATCATTATTACACTCATAAAAATAGTCATTCCAATATAGCTTCGGTTGTTATTTTCAGCCGCAATAAGGAATGCTTGACAAAATTTGCCTATGACCACAAAAAATAAAACGCCGAGAATGTTATATAACCAGAATATTTTCCATAGACGTTCTTCTCCGTTCCACGCCCTCTTCATTGCGGACTTTCGCTCTTGAGGGGGAAGCTCAGGAATAAGGGAGCGGGTTTGCTGCGAGGAGCTATCAACTGGCGAAGGAGCAAAATTCTGAGATTGCGCTGGAATCTGCTTGAATCCAATAACAATCCAGCGAAAGGTAAAAATACATAAATATACGACGGTCCAAGCAAGCGCAACCGGAATAACAATTGCGCTTAGAAGGTGGATTACCAAAATATTGCGCTCGACGTTATCCCCGTATAGCTCCTCATCAGTAATTATTCTACGTCCTTGGTTGTCAATGGTGACGTTCTCCGGTTTGTGCGTAACCTCAATCAGATAGCTTGTGGCATCCCCTTTCTTATCATATTCATGCACAGCATATCCGCATACGGAGATACCCCATAGAAGGGACAGCACTATTCCAATTCTTTGCCAACCGTTGAAACGTTTAGTCATTGGATGTTTCTCATGTGATGTCTACCTTGATTTAGCTTAACTCCGCTCAGGTAACACAGGAAATTACAGATACATGTGGCAACCATTTCCTGGAACCTCAGGGTCAGCATCGCATTTCATTTTGAAAGATCATGCCGCGCCGCCCACGCCGGCAACTCATGCCGCCAGAAGATGGCTTTTCGTCCTGTCGCCAATACCCAGCAACAAATTTTCGACGCTGATGTCTTCGTCCAACTCGTCCCAATGCAGGCCGCTGCCGCCGCCGCTGATTTCATAGCGCAGGCGCTGTTCCGGCTGCGCCTTCAGCAGGCGCGGAAAATAAGCCATCGGGACGCCCAGCTTGCGGCCATCGGTAAAATCTACCCACATCGTGCTGGCATCGAAACTTACTGCTTTAGCCAAAGAACTCATACCATGTCCTTTCTATCAATTGCTGGTTGTCGCTTATCAGTTCCGCAAGCTCGCTTAATTCCTGACTGTTAAGTCCGTAACTTTCCGCCACTCCGGCTTGCGGCAAAACCCAGAACTTTGCGCTTGCATCAGCTTTTCTGACATGCACATGCAACGGCTCTCTTGGATCGCCTTCGTTGGAAAAGAAGAAAATCTTGTAGCCTTTGTAGCGCAAAATAACCGGCATCGTCAATTCTCCGCCGTAAGTGGTTTTACTGCCCAGCCACAATCATACTCTCAACCTATGCCAGGATCAGGTTTGGGGTAGCATTTTACGATCATAAAAACATCGCCGCCGAAACTCCAAATCTCGCTGCCAACACTTTGGCCTGACGCGCATTGAATTCGTGTCGCCCGGACAGCAATTCTGACAAGACGCCCTGGCTGCCCAACTCAGGAAGATCAATCTGGCGCAAGTTGTCGCGCTGCATCAGGAACGTAAAACCTCGGCGGCTGTCGCCTCTGGCGGCATTTTGTCTTTAGCTTCGTATTCGGCAACAAACTCGCCCAGATACTCTACCAGTTGGGCAAGTGGGTGGTTTTCGTCAGCGCCTCCCGCATCAATTGCGGCATTAAGCGCTTCAACCAAGTCGGCATATTCTTTTTCATTGCGCGCAGGTTGCAGCACTGGTGCGACATAGCTCCAGTGTTGTATTGCTGCCTTAAGTCGTGCGTTCATTTCCAGCCTCCTTGGTCATATTCCTTGTGCGTCAATACTGCCCGGATGAATAACCAATAAGCCAAGCATTCATTCTTAGGGCGCAGCCCGACCTTCAGAATTTACAAGATAACGAGATAAGTGGATTCTGGGTTATCCACCAATGACCGTATGTTTTCTAGCCTGTTGCGCAGGATGAATTCGATCTGCCTGGTAGTGCAGTTGCCACGGCGAAGCCAGACGACCTTCGGCGGCGAGCCATACAGCAGGCTCAACTCGTGAAAGTCGGAATCCTTGCTGACCAAGGTGTAGTTGTGTTCCCTGGCATACTCCCATACCTCACGATCAGATGCAGCTCCCATTTCGATTCGTGAGACATGTTCGGATTGCGGAAAGATATCCGCCAATGCCAGGACAAGGGATGGTGCGAGGTTTTCGTCAAACAGGAGTTTCAAGCATTCACCGCAAGCTGGTGATGCTCACGGTCGGCGGCGTAGGCCAAGCAGGCCTGTATATCATCGGACGTCAGGTAGTCAAATTCCGCAAGGATTTCGGCGGGCGTCATGCCCGACGCGAGATAATCCAGCACGTCGTAAACCGTAATGCGCAGCCCACGTATACAAGGTTTGCCGCCACGTTTTCCCGGCTCTATGGTGATGAGTTCTTTGTAGTTCATACACGCCTCCTGCATTATCGTGATGGATTATCCGGCTTTTCGGGCAATAAAAGCAACCCATCCATTTGAGGCCGTTCGTGTTGATAACCAGCGACTTGGCTATTGTCCTTTGATAGCATGGTCGAATGGCTATGTCGAAACATGAATGACCAAAGTCAACATCGCCGGGGGTTGCCCGGCGGTTTTGTGTCGTGGTGATTTGATACGCGATATGGGCGAGTTTGAAACCCGCCCCTACGTCACCCTCTCGGATGATGCATCGCATGCAACTGCTTCAACCTCTCCCGCGCGACATGCGTATAAATCTGCGTCGTGGAAATATCCGCATGGCCCAACAACATCTGCACCACGCGCAAGTCCGCGCCGTGATTCAGCAGGTGCGTCGCAAAGGCGTGGCGCAGAGTATGAGGAGAGAGCGATTTATTCAGTCCGCCCTGCTTGGCGTGTTTCTTGATCAGGTACCAGAACATCTGGCGCGTCATGCCTTCACCTCTGGCCGTCACGAACAGCGCATCGCTCATCTGCTTGCCCAGCAACACGCTGCGCCCATCGGCAAGATAGCGGCGCAGCCAGTCCAGCGCTTCTTCACCGAGCGGCACCAGGCGTTCCTTGCTGCCCTTGCCCATCACGCGCACCACGCCCATATCCATGCTCACCTGCGTGATGCGCAGGGTCACCAGCTCGGATACGCGCAGGCCGGTGGCATACAGCACTTCGAACATCGTGCGGTCACGCAAACCCAATGGGGTTTGAACATCCGGCGCGTTGAGCAGTTGTTCGACATCCTGCTCAGTTAAACTCTTGGGCAGGTTGCGCGGCAGTTTGGGTGTGTCGATTTGAAGCGTGGGATCGGTGGAGATTTTGCCTTGCCTGAGCAGATAGCGAAACAAGCGCTTGAGGCTGGAGATGTTGCGGCCTGTGCTGCTGGGTTTGGCTTTTTGCGTGACGACAAGATGGGCGAGATAGCCTTGTATGTCGCCGTGCGTGGTTTGCGTGATGGACGCGTTACGCTGTTGTTCCAGCCATGTGGAGAACTTGGTCAGATCGCGCCGGTAGCTATCCAGCGTGTTGCGTGACAGGCCGTCTTCCAGCCACAGGTTGTCGCAGAATTCGTCGAGAAGGTCGGTGTTGTTCATGGGCGTCTGTCATTCCGAACGTAGTGAGGAATCTTAAAGATTTCTCGCTTCGCTCGAAATGACAAGGTTGTCGCGCCCGGCATAGCTCTTCTGCTCATGCGCCAGCAACCAACGCTTGATGTCGAGCGATGCGCCGCTGGCGTGGCGCATGAACCCGCCCAGTCCGGATCTGCCCACCACACGATGGCATGGGATGATGATGGGGATCGGGTTGGCGCCGCAGGCCTGGCCGACGGCCTGCGCGCAGGATTTCAACTCTGCGGCCAACTCGCCATAGCTGCGCGTTTCTCCGCGCGGAATATCACACATGGCCTGCCAGACTTTTTGCTGGTGCGGGGTTCCGTTTAATTCGAGCGGCACGGTAAATCGCACGTCTGGATTTTCAATGTAACGCAGCAATTGTTCGCACACGGTTTTGGCAAATGCGCTGGTGGCGCGCTGCGGCTTTTCGCTCGCCGGCAGAAAAGCTATGCCCGTCAGCGCATCCCCGGTACAGCATATGCCGAGCACGCCAAATGGGACGTCTAGTTTTGCCTGATAGTCCATGAACTGCTCCAAAATCAGTCGCGATAATACACGCACAAACAAAAATCTGTGTCATTCCCGCCCTTCGACAGGCTCAGGATAAACTGTCCTTCGGACAGGCGGGAATCCAGTGGTGTTATCCAATATGCCTTTAGGATTTTGTTCCCCGCGTTGCGGGGGA
>DATBWQ010000075.1:0-2276 GCA_036514695.1 Gallionella sp.
CGTTCACCCACGCCGCATACACCACCGCTTCGGCGGCCTGCCGGCGCTGCGCCTCATCGCCCTGCACGACGATGGTGATGCTGGCCGGATGTTCGTCCAGCAGCAACTGCATGGCCTTGCGCGCCTGCGTCTGCACCACAAAATTGGTCTTGCCGAAATCCAGCATCGCCCATGCGATCAGGCTGCCGTCCGCTGCATTGGCGGTGATGGGTTTATCGGCGAATTCCTCGGCCTTGATGCCGCGCCGCTTGAGCACTGCTACCAGCAAATCTCGTTGCGGCACATCTCGTGGCAGGGTCTTGTCCTTGGGCAGAAGCACCAGCAGGTGGGCTGCGTTCAGGGTCTTGGGCAGTCTAAGAATGGTGGTGAGTTGTGCTAGCATTGCGTCCTCATTTTTATTAGCTCGTCATTCCGGGCACGACCCGGAATCCAGTAATTCAATACTGGATTCCCGCTTGACCGCAGGTCAGTTTATCCTGAGCCTGTCGAAGGGCGGGAATGACAATTCAGAGCCGCGATTATACGGGCATTCAACACCAACAATTATGCGCACTTACCTTAACCTCATGCAGCACGTGCTGAATCATGGCACAAAAAAATCCGACCGCACCGGAACCGGCACGGTCAGCGTGTTCGGTTACCAGATGCGCTTCAACCTGGCGGAGGGGTTTCCGCTGGTCACGACCAAGAAATGCCACATGAAGTCCATCGTTCATGAGCTGCTGTGGTTCTTGCAGGGCGACACCAACATCAAGTATCTGAAGGACAACGGCGTCAAGATCTGGGACGAGTGGGCGGACGAGAACGGCAACCTCGGTCCGGTGTACGGCAAGCAGTGGCGTTCCTGGGCTGCGCCCGATGGCCATGTGATAGACCAGATCTCCGAACTGATCGCGCAGATCAAAAAGAACCCGGACTCGCGCCGCCTGATCGTGTCGGCCTGGAACGTCGGCGAACTCGACAAGATGGCACTCGCCCCCTGCCATGCGTTCTTCCAGTTTTATGTGGCCGATGGAAAACTGTCCTGCCAGCTTTATCAGCGCAGCGCGGACATCTTTCTTGGCGTGCCGTTCAACATCGCTTCCTACGCGCTGCTGACACTGATGGTTGCGCAAGTGTGCGGCCTGAAGCCGGGCGACTTCGTGCACACCTTTGGTGATGCGCATTTGTATTCGAACCACATGGAGCAGACGCGCGAACAGTTGTCGCGCGAGCCGCGCCCGCTGCCGACGATGCGGCTCAATCCGGCGGTGAAGGATATCTTCGATTTCAAGTTTGAGGATTTCACGCTGGAGAATTACGATCCGCACCCGGCTATCAAGGCGCCAGTGGCGATCTGAATCCAGAATTAAGTAATGAAAAAACCAAAGGTTATTATTATCGCAGCCGTAGGACCCGCTCCTAACAACCAACGCATCATTGGAGACGGGAATAGGTTGCCATGGCATTTGCCTAGAGACTTACGATTTTTTCGTCGCGTAACAATTAATCACACTGTAATAATGGGGCGCAAAACCTATGAATCTTTTGGGAAAAGACCATTACCCAAAAGAGACAATATAGTCATCACGCGAAATGTGGACTACGTTGCCAACGGCTGCACCGTTTATCACTCACTAGAAGAAGCATTGTCAGCAGTCAACGACAAGGAAAAAGTATTTATTATCGGCGGCGGGGAGATTTATCGGCAGGCAATGAAATATGCCGATGAAATTCTATTGACAGAAATTATCGATAGAAATAAAAACCTTAATTTGTTTCCCTTGTTCAAGGGCACTGTGTATTTCCCAGAAATTAATGAGAATGAGTGGAAACTCATTCGCCCAGGCAAACAACTTTATCTGGCCACAAACAAATTCCCCGCTGAGAAAAAACAGAAGTTGGCGCAAAGAGCCCTGTACTTTCGAATCATAGGATACAAACGCATCAAGGCCTAATTATTTGCCACATAGTTGTAATTGTTGGATGCGGCCTAACCCAACTGAATTTCATCGAGTATCGGCGCAAAGCCTAACCCCTCCCAGCCTCCCCTTGTCAGGGGAGGAGCAGCTTGGTTCTCCCCCTGATGAAACTACTAGCCACTCGACTAGGCTACCAAAAGACGATAGCCAAGTCGCTGGTTATGACAAAGGGAGCTAGCAGTTTGTTGAATTTATCGGCCTTACAGAGTTACCAAAAATATCGACCTCTCAGAACGCGCTACAAGCGATTTTTAGTAACTGGTGAAGGGTAGAAGCACCCCCAAAAATGTTCATTTTTCGACGCGAGTTGATAAA
>DATBWQ010000076.1:0-7718 GCA_036514695.1 Gallionella sp.
AACCAATGCGGCACTGAAAACCACCGGCAGGCTGAATATAAAAGATGTGGACAGTCCCCAGACCTTCGTGGCGCAGAGCGATGTCGCCGGTGCGAACGGCAGCTTCAGCATCGACACCTCGGGCCGGTGGACCTATGTTGCAAAAAGCTCATTCGATGATCTCAACGATGGACAGAGCGTCAGCGACAGTTTTACGGTGGCCAGTGTTGATGGCTCCACCACTGCCGTTAAAGTCACCATCAACGGCACTAACGATGCAGCGCTACTTGGTTCCTCCAACGTGGTGTTGACCGAAACCAACGAAGCATTGAGCGCCAATGGCACGTTGAGTATCCGCGATTTGGACAACCCGGAGTTCTTCATGGCGCAGAGCAATGCCGCAGGCAAGAATGGCACTTTCGGCATAGACAGAACCGGCGCATGGACTTATGTGGCCAACTCCGCGTTTGACAATCTCAATGCATCCCAGAGCGTCAGCGACAGTTTCAAGGTGGTCAGTTCGGACGGCACCGCCACTGCTGTGAAAGTCACCATCAAAGGCAGCAATGATGCCGCGATCCTGGGTACGGCATCGGTCGCGCTCGATGAAACCAATGCTCCTCTGAGCACCACTGGCAAGTTGACCATCAGTGATGTGGACAGCGCACTGACCTTTGTGGCAAGGAAAAAAATCGCAGGCGTGAACGGCAACCTGAGCATCGACGGTTCTGGTCAATGGAGCTATGTGGCGAACTCTGCCTTCAGCAACCTCAACGTGGGCCAGAGCGTCAGCGACAGCTTCACGGTGAACAGTTCCGATGGCACCACCACTACTGTGCAAGTCACCATTCACGGCACTAACGACGCAGCGATACTCAGCCTCGCCAGCATCGCCCTGGATGAAACCAACGCCCCGCTGAGCGCCGCTGGCACCCTGACTATCAAAGATGTGGACAGCTCCCCGACCTTCGTGGCAGACAGGAATGTCGCCGGTGCCAACGGCACTTTCAGCATCGACTCCGCCGGGGCATGGACATATGCCGCTAACAGCGCCTTCGACAGTCTCAACGTGGGTCAAAGCGTCAGCGACAGCTTTACGGTGGTAAGTTCCGATGGCACCACCACTACGGTGCAAATCACGATCAACGGCACCAACGATGCCGCGATCCTCAGCCCGGCATTGGTCGTCCTGGATGAAACTAACGCCCCGCTGAGCACCGGTGGCACGCTGAGCATCAGCGACGTGGACAGCCCACCGGCCTTCGTTGCACAGAGCAATGTCGCCGGTGGCAACGGCACCTTCAGCATCGATACGACCGGTGCATGGACCTATACGGCCAACTCTGCGTTCGACATTCTCGACCCGGATCAAAGCGTCAGCGACAGCTTCAAGGTAGCCAGTGCCGACGGCACCGCCACTGCGGTGCAGATCTCGATCAACGGCACCAACGATGCCGCGATCCTGGGCTCGGCATCGGTCGCACTCGATGAAACCAACGCCCCGCTGAGCACCAGTGGTACGCTGAGCATCAGCGATGTGGACAGCCTCCCGGCCTTCGTGGCACAGAGCAATGCCGCCGGTGCGAACGGCACCTTCGGCATTGATACGGCGGGCGCATGGACCTATGTGGCGAACAGCGCCTTCGACAGCCTGCTCGTGGGCCAGAGCATCAGCGACAGCTTCACGGTGGCCAGTGCCGACGGCACCACCACTGCGGTGCAAATCACGATCAACGGCACCAACGAGGCGGCAATCCTGAGCTCTGCCAATGTAGTGTTGACAGAGACCGATGCGATCCTGAGCACTGGCGGAACCCTGACCATCAGCGACGTGGACAGCCCCGAGACCTTCGTGGCACAGAGCAATGCCGCCGGTGCGAACGGTACCTTCAACATCGACACCGCAGGCCGGTGGACCTATGCCACGAACAGTGCCCTTGACAACCTCAACGTGGACAAGAGCGTCAGCGACAGCTTCACGGTAGCCAGCGCCGACGGCACCACCACTACCGTGCAAGTCACGATCAACGGCACTAACGATGCCGCGATCCTGAGCCCGGTATCGGTCGAGCTTGATGAAACCAACGCCCCGTTGAGCACCGCCGGCACGCTGAGCATCAGCGACGTGGACAGCCCCCTGACCTTTGTGGCACAGAGCAATGCCGCCGGCGCGAACGGCACCTTCAGTATCGGCAGCGCCGGCGCATGGAGCTATGTCGCCAACTCCGCCTTTGACCATCTCAACGCCGGTCAGAGCGTCAGCGACAGTTTTATGGTATCCAGCTCAGACGGCACCACCACTACGGTGCAGGTCACCATCAATGGCAACAACGATCCGGCTGTCATGAGCGCCCCCAGCGTGCCGTTGACTGAAACCAACGATACGCTGAATACCGGTGGCACGTTGAGCATCAGCGATGTGGATAGTGCAGCCACTTTCGTGGCACAGAGCAATGTCAGGGGTAGGAACGGCACTTTCAACATCGACAGCGCCGGCGCATGGACCTATGTCGCGAACTACGCTTTCGACAGGCTCGGTGCTGGTCAGAACGTCAGCGACAGTTTCACGGTGGCCAGTGCGGATGGCACTACCACGGCGGTGCGAGTCACCATCAACGGCAGCAATGACCCGGCAATCCTCAGCGCCGCCAGCGTGACTCTGACAGAAACCAACTCGATCCGGAGCACCGGCGGCACACTGAGCATCATTGATGTGGACAGTCCTATGACCTTCGTGTCACAGAGCAATGTCGCGGGTACCAACGGCACCTTTAACATCGATACCTCGGGCCGATGGAAATATGTGGCTAACTCCAACTTTAACAATCTCGACGCGGGTCAGAGCGTCAGCGACAGCTTCACGGTGACCAGCGCGGATGGCACCGCCACCTCGGTGCAAATCACCATCGAAGGCAGCGAAGAGAGCAGATTTACCGGAGGCTGGATCGGCGGCAAGATCGGTATCAACCGTTCCAGCCTGGATGAGTTTGGCACCCAGAAAGCGTTCACTTATGGTATCGAGGAAGGCCTCACATGGGAGGTAGGCGTTCTTCAGCTGGGCATTTTCGGCACACTGGAATTTAATAATACTGCATCGGGTCCGGTAAACTATAGCAGCACAGTATTTGGTGGCGGCGCAAAGCTGAGTATTCCAGCCGGCAAATGGCTGCCTTACGGCAAGCTGGGTTACGCCCGCACCAATGGCAATGATGCGGCTCTTGCCATTGGCGCCAGCCATGTCTATCGCGGCCTGGGCATTGAATACAAGCTCTCGGACCGCTGGAGCATCGCAGGCGAGTATACGAGATCGAACGGTGATACCACTATCCAGACTGTCGAGAGAAAGCTGAGAAACAATAACTTTACTATCGGCTTGAATTTCTACTTCGGTACACCTGAAAAAATCCCGGAGCTCGCACCCGCACCACAGCCAGTACAGGCAGCACCTGAACCAGCCCCTGCACCGGCACCTGCCGCTGAACCGGCATTCGCACCCGCATTTGGGCCCATACCTTCTCCAGCCCCTGCACCAGTGCCTGCTCCTGCACCCGTACCTGCTCCGGCACCTGCCCAGTAGCCGCCGAACCGGTTGTGCAAGTTTGCGTGACGCGGTGGTTCTCCATGGTCCTGCGAGCGGGCTGGGTGTGCCCCCGCTTTTTTGTTGCCGGTAACAACCGTGCATCACGATGGTAAGATGCGCAACCTCAATATCTTTCAAGCACAACGATGAAACTGGCAATCGCGCAATTCAACTGTGTGTTGGGTGATCTGGCGGGCAATGCTGCAAAGATTTCGCAATACGCCGAACAGGCCAGAATGCAGGGCGCGCAACTGTTACTGACACCCGAGCTCGGCCTGTGCGGTTATCCACCGGAAGACCTGTTGCTGCGTGACGGGTTCTACCATGCGTGTGCGCAGGCGTTGCATGATCTCGCCGCAAAAATCCCGGATATCGCAGTGGTGGTGGGGCATCCCCTTGAGCGGGACGGGAAGCGATACAACGCGGCTACACTGCTTCGGAATGGTATCATTGCCGCGACCTATCTTAAGCGTGAACTGCCGAATTATTCTGTGTTCGATGAGGAGCGTTATTTCGATCACGGCACCGAGTCGTGTTTATTCGAGATTGCCGGGGTACGCTTTGCGTTGAATATCTGTGCCGATATCTGGGAGCCCGGGCCGGCGATTCTTGCGCGTGATGCCGGCGCGCAAGTGTTGCTGGTGCTCAATGCATCGCCTTATGCCATTGACAAGCAGGAGTCCCGCTACCGGGTCATGCGCGAGCGCATCGCGGAAACCGGCATGGCCGTGGTGTATGCCAACATGGTCGGTGGTCAGGATGAGTTGATCTTTGATGGCGGTTCGTTTGCGATGGATCAGCATGGTGTGTTGACCGCACAGGGCGCGCATTTTGAAGAGGCCTTGTTGATGCTGGAAATTCAGCATCCGTTGCGGCCGGCAGGGGAGAAGGCCGCGGCATTGAGCGAAGAGGCCGGCGTCTATCGCGCCTTGTGTCTCGGCGTGCGCGACTACATCGGCAAGAACCGCTTCCCCGGCGTGTTGCTGGGATTGTCGGGCGGGATCGATTCCGCATTGACCCTGGCGATCGCGGCGGACGCGCTGGGTGCGGACAAGGTTCATGCGGTGATGATGCCGTCGCCGTATACCGCGCAGATCAGCCTCGACGATTCGCGCGAAATGGTGAAGATCCTCGGCGCGCGCTATGACGAATTTCCAATCGGACCGATGTTCCAGAGCTATTTGTCCACGCTGGAGACTGCTTTCGCCGGACGCGCCGTGGATACCACCGAAGAAAACCTGCAGGCGCGCATCCGCGGCACTTTGCTGATGGCATTGTCCAACAAATTCGGTTCGCTGGTGTTGACCACCGGGAACAAGTCCGAGATGACCGTGGGCTATGCCACGCTCTACGGCGACATGGCTGGCGGCTTCGCGGTATTGAAGGATGTCAGCAAAACGCTGGTGTATCGCCTGGCGCGCTATCGCAACACGCTGGGGCAGGTGATCCCCGAGCGCATCATCACCCGCCCGCCAAGCGCCGAACTGCGCGCCGGCCAGACCGACCAGGACAGCCTGCCGCCCTATGATGTGCTGGATGCCATCATGGCGTGCTATGTCGAGCAGAACCTCGCGATTCCGGAAATCATCGCACGCGGATATTCAGAATCGGATGTGCGCCGGGTGGTGCATCTGATCCGCATCAGCGAATACAAGCGCCGCCAGTCTGCGGTGGGTATCCGCATCACCGAGCGCAGTTACGGCAAGGACTGGCGCTACCCGATCACGGTGCGCTACCAGGATGACTTCTAATTAATTCCCTTTGGGCGCGAGTTTTGCTACAATGCGCCGCGTTTTGTAGATGGGCTTCGAGCCCGTTTTTCATTTGTGGGTCTCAATTTTATGGATGTGGTGAAGCTGGTCGAGGCGACGGTAAGTGGCCTGGGCTATGAGTTGGTGGACTTTGAACGCTCGGGGCGCGGGCTGTTGCGCGTGTTCATCGACAAGCCGGAAGGCATCTCGGTGGATGATTGCCAAACGGTGAGCAATCAATTGACGCGGCTGTTCCTGGTCGAGAACGTGGATTATGACCGCCTTGAAGTTTCGTCGCCAGGACTGGACAGGCCGCTTAAGAAGGAAGCTGACTTTGTGCGTTTTGCCGGACAGAAGGCGCAACTCAAGCTGCGTATGCCGCTGGCGGGTCGCAAGAATTTTGCCGGGGTCATAGTTGCGGTCAACGATGGGATATTGCAGTTGGATGTGGATGGCAGTCCGGTGGCAATCGAACTGTCGAATTTGGATAAGGCGCGTTTAGTGCCGAATTTGTAGGGGCGGGCTTCAACCCGCCCTTTGTAGGGGTGGGTTTCAAACCCACCCTGCGTTAGCCGGAGATATGGTATGAGTCGTGAAATTTTGCTGCTGGTGGATGCGTTGTCGCGCGAGAAGAACGTGGACAAGGAGATCGTGTTCGAATCGCTGGAATCGGCCCTGGCCTCTGCGACCAAAAAACGTTTTACCGACGAGGCCGACGTGCGTGTCGAGATCGATCGCGATAGCGGCGAATACGAGTCATTCCGCCGTTGGGAAGTGATGGACGACGAGACCTTCGAGACCCCGGATCTGCATATCAAGCTGGAAGAGGCGCAAAAGCGCGATCCCGATATCCAGGTCGGAGAGTTCATCGAAGAGCCGCTGGAATCGATCGATTTCGGGCGCATCGGAGCGCAAGCCGCGAAGCAGGTCATTTTCCAGAAGATACGCGATGCAGAACGCGAGCAGGTGTTGGCCGACTTCATGGAGCGCAAAGAGCACCTGGTGTCCGGTACCGTCAAGCGGCTCGAGCGCGGCAGCGCGATCATCGAGTTCGGCAAGATCGAAGCCTTGTTGCCGCGCGACCAGATGATCGCCAAGGAAAACCTGCGCGTCGGCGATCGCATCAAGGCGCATCTGCTGCGCGTGGATCGCAGCGCACGCGGACCGCAAGTGATCCTGTCGCGCACCTCGCCCGAATTGCTGGTCAAACTGTTCGAACTCGAAGTCCCCGAGATCGAAGAAAATCTGCTGGAAATCGTCAGTGCCGCACGCGATCCGGGTTCACGCGCCAAGATCGCGGTGTTGTCGCATGACTCGCGTATCGATCCTATCGGCACCTGTGTCGGGATGCGCGGCTCCCGCGTGCAGGGCGTTACCAACGAGCTGGCCGGCGAGCGTGTGGACATCATACTTTGGGCGGAAGATCCGGCCACCTACGTCATCAACGCGCTGGCTCCCGCCGAGGTGAGCAGCATCGTCGTGGATGAAGAGCGGCACAGCATGGATGTGGTGGTCGAGGAAGAAAATCTGGCGCAGGCGATCGGCCGCGGCGGTCAGAACGTGCGCCTGGCCAGTGAATTGACCGGATGGGAACTCAATATCATGACGGTGGAGCAATCCAGCGAAAAACATAACGAAGAGTTTTCCAGGACGCGCGCGGTGTTCATGGAAAAGCTGGATGTGGACGAAGAGGTCGCCGACATCCTGGTGCAGGAAGGTTTCAATACGCTGGAAGAAGTGGCGTATGTGCCGCTGGAGGAAATGCTGGAGATCGAATCGTTCGACGAAGCGACGGTGAACGAATTGCGCACCCGTGCGCGCAACGCACTGTTGACTGCGGCGATCGCCAGCGAAGAAAAAGTGGAGCATGGGATCGGGGATCTGCTCAAGCTGGAAGGCATGGATGAGCAGACTGCACGCACCCTGGCTGGCAAGGGTATCGCGACACAGGAGCAATTGGCAGACCTGGATGTGGATGAGTTGGTGGAGCTGTCTGGTATGGATGGCGAACGTGCCAACACATTGATTATGACGGCACGCGCACCCTGGTTCGCTTAACGGGGTGATTGGGGTGATTAGAGGATAGTAATGGGAAAATTGAACGTAGCGCAGTTTGCGACTGAACTGGGATTGCCGGTTGCCTTGCTGCTTGAGCAGCTGAAGGCAGCCGGGATCGCCAAGGATCAAGAGTCCGATCCGATGTCGGAGAAGGACAAGGCGAAATTGCTGGAGCATTTGCGCCAGGCGCATGGCGCCGAAAAACCCGCCAAGAAGATCACGCTGATCCGGCGCGAAACAACGGAAATCAAAAAATCAGACAGCTCCGGCCGTGCGCGCACGATACAGGTAGAGGTGCGCAAACGCCGGGTAGTGGCTCCGGCAGCTGCCGCCGAAGCGGCAGCGCCCGC
>DATBWQ010000077.1:0-6692 GCA_036514695.1 Gallionella sp.
CGGTTATGTGATGAATCAGGGCAGGTCTGAGACCTGCCCCTACGATTGTTCCCAGGGCAGCCCCTCCGCCCGCCAGCCACCGACAGTATTGCGGTGTTTGTCATTGTCCAAGCCGCCTTCAAATCCTTCCAGCACGTTGTAGCAGTCGCTATAGCCAGCCTTGGTGGCGGCTGCAGCAGCGTGGTGCGAGCGTACCCCGCTGCGGCACAGGAAGATTACCAGGGCCTCCTTGTCCACTTGCTGTTCCAGTTGAGTGAGGAAATGCGGGTTGGGTCTCATGCCCGGATAGATCGCCCATTCGATATCCACGCTATGTTCTACGTGACCGACCCAGTCCAATTCAGCGCGGCTGCGCACATCCACCAGCTTGGCCCCGGGTGCGGATTGCAGGATTTCGTGGGCTTCGTCGGGATGCAGCGCGCCCTCATAAGGCAGGTTCAACTCTTTGGCGCGTTGCTGTGCGGCTTGCAGAATGGCAGTGATTTTTCCCATGATATTTCTTATTTCTTTCCTTGTGAATGCAGGGGGCACGGCGCGCCGTGCCCCTATTGAACGAGGTTTAACGATATTGTCGCAAATGTTATGCTACGCGCCACAGACGCATACTAGCGCAACCCACATGAAAAATCACACCCGACCGCATCATTCCCAAGCCGATATCGGGGTTTTCGAGCCCGCCCACCCGGAGCGATTCGCCGCCGCGCAAAAGAGCACCTGGGTGAGCATCGTCATCAATTTGTTGCTGACGTTCTTTCAGGTCGTGGGCGGTTTTTTTGCGCACTCGCAGGCTTTGATGGCGGACGGACTACATTCCCTGTCGGATCTGCTTTCCGATGTGCTGGTGCTGTACGCCAACCGGCACGGCAGCCGCCACGCCGATGCGGATCATCCTTACGGCCATGCGCGGGTTGAGACCGCGGCTACACTTATACTGGGCGCGTTACTGGCGGTGCTCGGCTTGGTGTTGCTGGTGGCGGCAGCGATGCGGTTGCAGCAGCCGAATGCGCTGATGGCGGTCAATCCCCTGGCGCTCGCCATCGCGTTCTTCGCTTTGCTGGCCAAGGAAGGCCTGTTCCGTTACATGCTGGCGGTGGCCAAACGGGTGCGCTCGCAGATGCTGGTGGCCAATGCCTGGCACGCGCGGTCGGATGCGGCATCTTCACTGGTGGTCATCGTCGGGGTGGCCGGCAACCTGCTCGGTTTTACCTTCCTTGATCTGGTTGCCGCAGCGGTGGTGGGCGTGATGATCGCCCATATGGGCGGCAAGCTGGCATTTGAAGCACTGGCTGAACTGATTGATACCGGGCTGGATCCGGAGGAGGTCGAGGCGATAAGGCAGACCCTGCTGAACACGCACGGGGTGCGCGGCTTGCATGAATTGCGCACGCGCAAGATGGCGGACAATGCACTGGTCGACGCGCATATCATCGTCGATCCCAAGATCAGCGTTTCGGAAGGCCATTACATTGCCGAGGCCGCGCGAAATGCCGTGCTCAAGAGCCACCATGTGCTGGACGTGATGGTTCATATCGACCCGGAGGACGACCTGAAGGCCAAGCCGAACGCGCATTTGCCCAGCCGCCCCGAGTTGCTGGCGTATCTTGCCGAATGTTTAAATGTCCCAAACTTGCCGGAGAATCGCATGGTGTTTCATTACCTGGATGGCAAGGTGGATGCCGAGATCTACCTGGCTGATAGCGAGCAGGAGGCCAACGCGTTGCAGTTACGCTGCGATGATCTGGTGCGAGATGACGAAATATTTCGTGGAATTCATGTCCATCGCAGTCACGCACAGAATTAGTGCGCGAATGACTGCCGCCCGCCCGTTTTTGGTGCAAATATTTTTTGTGTGGTGCAGCGGGCTTATGGCACAATGCCGGCCTGCTGTGCGGATAAGGTTGGCACGCTTTCTGCAATTACGAATTTCGGGTTATTGGCCAGCTGTTTAATTTTGATGCTTTGGGAGATGGTAATGTCAATGTCGGCAAATGATGTGTTAAAGATGATTAAAGACCGCGATGTCAAGTTCGTGGATTTTCGTTTTACCGATACACGCGGCAAAGAGCAGCATGTAGGCGTGCCCGCCAAGTATGTGGGCATGGAGAAGTTCGAGGACGGACATGCCTTCGATGGATCTTCGATCGCCGGCTGGAAAGGCATCCAGGCTTCGGATATGTTGTTGTTGCCGGACCCTGAGACCGCTTTTCTCGATCCGTTCATGGATGAAAACACCCTGGTGATCACCTGTGACGTGGTGGAACCCACCGACGGCAAGGGTTATGACCGCGATCCGCGCTCCATTGCCAAGCGCGCCGAGGCCTACCTGAAATCCAGCGGCATCGGCGACACCGCTTATTTCGGCCCGGAACCTGAATTTTTCATTTTTGATTCGGTGAACTGGCAGATCGACATGTCCGGCTGTTTCGTCAAGGTCAATTCCGAAGAAGCCGCATGGTCCTCTGCGGAAAAATTTGACAGCGGCAACACCGGCCACCGTCCAACCGTCAAGGGCGGCTACTTTCCGGTTCCGCCGGTCGACAGCCTGAATGACATTCGTGCCGCGATGTGCCTGGCTTTGGAAGACATCGGCATCGAAGTCGAAGTGCATCACCACGAAGTGGCGACCGCCGGTCAATGCGAAATCGGCACCAAGTTCAACACGCTGGTGCGCCGCGCCGACCAGACACAGGTTCTGAAATATGTTGTGCACAACGTGGCGCATCAGTACGGCAAGACTGCGACCTTCATGCCCAAGCCTATCGTGGGCGACAATGGTTCCGGTATGCACGTGCATCAATCCATCTGGAAAGGCGGCAAGAATCTGTTTGCCGGCAATGGATATGCAGGGCTGTCCGAACTGGCGCTTTACTACATCGGCGGTATCATCAAACATGCGCGCGCATTGAATGCGATCACCAACCCAGGCACCAACTCCTACAAGCGTCTGGTTCCGCATTTCGAAGCACCAACCAAACTTGCATATTCGGCGAAGAACCGTTCTGCTTCGATCCGCATTCCACACGTGCCCAACGAAAAGGCACGCCGTATCGAAACCCGGTTTCCGGATCCCACGGCTAACCCCTACCTGTGCTTCACAGCATTGATGATGGCCGGTCTGGATGGCATACAAAACAAGATCCACCCGGGCGACCCGGCTGACAAGAACCTGTATGACTTGCCGCCGGAAGAAGATGCAAAGATCCCGACCGTGTGCAGTTCGCTGGATGAAGCATTGGCACACCTGGACAAGGATCGCGAGTTTCTGACCCGCGGCGGCGTGTTCTCCAACGATTTCATCGATGCCTACATCACATTGAAGATGGATGAAGTGACCCGGTTGCGCATGACTACGCATCCGGTCGAGTTCGATATGTATTACAGCATCTGATCCCATTTCCCGATCAATAGTGCAATATCGTAGGGCGGGCTATGCCCGCCGGATCAAGTTGTCGGGCGCAGCCCGACCTACAGATTGTTTTACTTTTGAAATGGAATGAGCCGGTTGTTTGGGCAGAGAAACAAAACGGGGCGAAATGCCCCGTTTTTATTTTCAGAACCAGTGAGGTTTGTCTGTGTCCCACGCTTGTCCTATACTTGCCGCATTATTTCGGGGGAAACGAAAATGAAGCTTCGATACCTGCTGGCTGTGTTATCTATCTGCACTGTCCCGGCGCAAGCCGAAATCTACAAGGCTGTTGATGAGAATGGGCATGTCACCTACTCGAGCACACCGATCAAGGGCGGCAAGAAAATCATTCTGGAGCCCCTGCCCACCATGGTTCCGCCAGCGCGCACGCGTTCCTCAACTTCGCCGGAGGGCTTCCCCAAAGTGGATGGCGAAACGCAGAAAAATCGCGATGACACACGCTATATGATTCTGCAAAACGAGCTGAGTGCAGAGGAAAAATTGCTCGAGGAGGCCAGGCAGAACCTGCAGGCAAGCGAAGAGAATCCGGAAGTCTTCAAGGGAAAGGACGGGAAGACCTATCGCAATACCGAAAAGTACGAAGAGAAGATCAAGCCGCTTGCCGCTCAGGTCGAACTGCACCAGAGGAACATCGAGGCTCTGAAGACCGAGTTATCCAAACTTAAATAGAAATCCTTTATCTGGCATACTTTCTGCTTCATGATAACGTATGCCTGACTTGCCCTATCTCACACTGGAATATCTGGCGACCGCCGTCATCCTGCTGGATGACGAGTCGAGGGTCGTCTATCTCAATCCGGCTGCGGAACATCTGTTCGATGTGAGCGGAAAAAATCTGCGCGGGCTGCCGATGCAGCAGGTGTTCACCCATACCGAGCAACTGGCCAGCGCGATACAGCAAGCGGTGCAAAACAATGCCAGTTTCATCGAGCATGATCTGACTCTGGGCACACATGCTCATGGCAGGCTGCATCTTCGTTGCGCCGCAACTCCGCTGCAGCTGACCAGTCGATACCTGCTGCTGGAGTTCCACCCGATGGACAGGCCGCTGAAACTGGCACGTGAGGAGCAGATGCTGGACCAGACACAGGCCAATCGCCTGCTGTTGCGCAATCTGGCGCATGAGATCAAGAACCCGCTGGGCGGTATACGCGGTGCGGCCCAATTGCTCGAACAGGAACTGGAAAAACCGGCCTTGCGCGAGTACACCTATGTCATCGTGCAGGAGGCGGACCGGTTGCGCTCGCTGATGGAGAAACTGCTCTCTCCGCAAAATGCCTCGCATTACAGCGCGCTCAATATACACGAAGTGCTGGAGCGGGTACGCAGTGTGGTGCTGGCGGAAATGCCGGAGGGATTGGTGATACGGCGTGACTATGACATCAGCCTGCCCGCGCTGATCGGTGACAAGGAACAGCTGATACAGGTCATGCTCAACATCGTACGCAACGCCGCGCAGGCGATGCAAGGCAGCGGTTTGATCGTGTTGCGCACCCGTATCGCGCGTCAGGTGACTCTGATCAAACGACGCCATCGCCTGGCGGTGATGGTGCAGATCATTGATAACGGACCGGGCATCCCTGCGGAATTGCAGGATAAGATCTTTTATCCGCTGGTATCGGGTCGCGCGGATGGCCATGGTCTGGGACTGACTCTGGCGCAGGATTTCGTCAGCCAGCATCACGGCACGATAGAATTTGACAGCGAACCCGGGCGTACCTGCTTCACTGTGTTGCTCCCGCTTCCATAAGCCGGACGCCGGAACTAAATGTAGGCCGGGCTGCGCCCGGCATGGTGGGCAAAGCCCGCCTTACGGTTACTGCCATAGAGGTGATTGAAATGAAACCAGTTTGGATTATTGACGATGACCGCTCGATACGCTGGGTGCTGGAAAAATCGCTGGCGCGCGAGGACATCGAGTTCAAAAGCTTCGCCACGGCGGACGATGCGCTGCGCGCCTTGAGCCATGATGTGCCACAGGTGGTCGTCAGCGACATTCGCATGCCCGGCAGTACGGGGCTGGATTTTCTGCAAACGCTGCACCAGCGCCATCCGCTGATACCGGTCATCATCATGACCGCATATTCCGATCTGGAAAGCGCTGTCTCGGCATTTCAGGGCGGAGCTTACGAATATCTGCCCAAGCCGTTCGATGTCAACCACGCGATAGAGCTGATACGCCGCGCGCTGGAACAAAGTCTGCGCAAATCGGCGGAAACCGAGCAAGTTGAGTTGGACGCAGACATACTCGGCCAGGCTCCCGCGATGCAGGAAGTTTTCCGCGCTATCGGCAGGTTGTCGCAATCACATGCCACGGTGCTGATCAACGGCGAATCCGGCACCGGCAAAGAGCTGGTCGCACATGCGCTGCACAGGCACAGTCCGCGCGCCGGCAAGCCGTTCATCGCGATCAACACTGCCGCGATCCCCAAGGACCTGCTCGAATCGGAATTGTTCGGCCATGAGCGCGGCGCATTCACCGGGGCGGCCGCAACGCGGCGCGGACGCTTCGAACAGGCCGAGGGCGGCACGCTGTTCCTCGATGAGATCGGGGATATGCCTGCCGACTTGCAGACACGGCTGCTGCGCGTGCTGTCCGATGGCAATTATTATCGCGTCGGCGGACATCAGCCGATCAAAGCCAACGTGCGCATCATCACCGCCACCCATCAAAACCTCGATGAGCGGGTCAAGCAAGGGCTGTTCCGCGAAGACCTGTTCCATCGCCTGAACGTGATACGGTTGCGCCTGCCGCCATTGCGCGAGCGGCGTGAAGACATTCCGTTGCTGGCAAAGTATTTTCTGCAAAAGAGTGCAACTGAATTATCTGTGGAGCAAAAGCAATTCAGTGATGCGACACTGCAACATCTTAAAGCGCAGGATTTTCCGGGCAACGTGCGGCAACTGGAAAACCTCTGCCACTGGCTGACCGTGATGACGCCTTCGCAAATGGTCGAGATCGCCGATCTTCCGCCTGAGTGGCGCGAAGGTTCCGCCGCGGGTGCGCCAACCGGCGGCGATTGGAGTGCGGCTTTGGCGCAGCAGGCAGCCATATCATTGCAGCGCGGTGATGAACGCATCATGGATACCCTCACTGCGCAGTTCGAACGCACGCTGATCATGCAAGCCCTGCAGCATACCAACGGACGCCGCATCGAAGCCGCCACGCTGCTCGGCATCGGGCGCAATACCTTGACGCGCAAGATCCAGGAACTGGGATTGGACAATCAGGAACCGTAGGGGCGGGTTTGAAACCCGCCCTTTT
>DATBWQ010000078.1:0-6307 GCA_036514695.1 Gallionella sp.
GCAACCGGCATTCCGGCTTCTGCTTCCTTGATGAAACCAATAATCTGTTCTTCGCTGAATCGACTCTTCTTCATTTCCGCCTCTCTTCAAAAGCGGACTTTACTAACTTCTAGCTGGTACGGTCTACGGGGTGCAGGTCAGATCCTCAAGACTATTGACGACCTCCCCCCCCCACGATTACATTCACGTCCGTAGCGAGATGAACTCATATTTTCAATTCTCAATAGAAACAGGAATAACGTAGGGTGCGTTCTACGCACCTTTGTCAACTGGTGCGTAGAACGCACCCTACGAAAAAATTATTGTTTGTAACGCAAATTGAACAATCCCTAACCCGACGGGGCATCTGAAATGAAAAAAATCGCAGCGATTTTCGTAGCACTCGCCTTGTTTCCCGCCATTTCATCCGCATCGCAGGATAGTGACGCGATCAAAGCCAGAGCAACTGCAACGGCTTCCGTCCAGGCGGCCGGGGGTCGTATCTACGTCGTGAATGGCGACGTTTTCGTTGCACAGGGCAAGAAACCCGCGCATCGGGTGATGGATAGCGAAGTCATCGTCTCCGATACGCTGATCAACACCGGCGACAAAAGCGCTGCCCTGCTGAGATTCGAGGACGGCCAGGTCGTCACGATACAGGCCAACTCCGCTTTCCAAGTGCGCGATTACCGCTACGATGCCAGGAAGATCGAAAACAGCAATATCGTTTTCTCGATGCTCAAGGGCGGGATGCGTTTCATCACCGGGCTGATCGGCCAGAAAAGAAAACAGGCGTTCAGGCTGCTGACCCCGAACGCGACCATCGGGATACGCGGCACCGAGTTCATGGTGGCCATGGCGGACAAGTCCATGTACAGCCAGGTGCTGACAGGGAAAATCGGCATGACGAACGCAACCGGCTCGACAGTTCTCGGCGCGGGGCAGACTGCCGTCCTCGCATCTTCCCGCGCTGCGGCAACATTGGTCTCGGCCTCTGCCATTCCTGCCGGCACATTCAGTGAACTGCTTTCGATTCCGGTTAGTCCATCGGCGATTCCGGCACCTGCTCCTGCTCCCGCACCCGCACCCGCACCTGCTCCTGCACCTGCACCTGTTTCCGTGCCAGCAGCTCCGGCAAGCGCGGCCGGAGCAGCAGCCGGAACTGCGATAGGCGTTGCGGGAGGTGCTTTGGCGGGCACGGAGGACAGCGCTCCGGTTACGACACAGGCCATAGAGCCACCCCCTGTGGTCAGCCTTGAGGAAACAACTGAAAATAAGGAAATGGACAGCAGATCCGGCTTGGGCGTGACCGGCAAGATCGGCACGCTGGGCGCTGGAGCCGAACTGAACATAGGCTTTTCTGACAGCATCACCGGCCGGGTTGGATTCAACACCTTCACCTACAAATATAATGGCAATTCAGGCACGACGAACTATGACTTCAAGTTGCAGCTGCAAACGGTCAGCGCATTGGCTGACTGGTATCCGTTCTCAGGCGGTTTCCGCACCAGTGCCGGCTTGCTCTACAACAACAACAAATTGACGCTCAAAGCATTACCTAATGTTACCGCCTATACCGTTGGCGGCACAACCTACCCCACCGGCATTAGTTCAGTGGAGGCCACGATTGCATTCAACAAAATCGCGCCCTACCTCGGGATAGGCTGGGGCAATCCGGTGGCAAAAGACAAGGGCTGGGGCATGGTCTCCGATTTCGGCGTGATGTTCCAGGGCAGCCCCAAAACCAATCTGGTAGTCACATGTACCACCTGCCCTACAGCAAACGAGATTGCTGCGGAAAACGCCAAGCTGCAAAGCGACTTGAGCAGCTTCAAATTCTGGCCGGTGGTTTCGGTCGGTGTTTCCTATCAGTGGTAAGCGCGTCTATTCCCGGATTGACCATTGGCCACAAACCCCTCCCAACCTCCCCTTGTCAGGGGAGGAGCAGGTTCGGTTCTCCCCCTGATAAGGGGGAGCTAGAGGGGGTTTGGATAGTTTGTGGCCAATGGTCAATCCGGTAAAATAATAAGTAGGCCAATATGATGAAGGGCGGGAAAACCTGCCCTCTCGCATGATATCAATGCAACCAACTCCCATTGACGGCCTGCCGTCATGCAATTAAAGTCGCGACTGCATCAGGCATGAACCCTTTCCATCAACTCAATAGCGTGATCAAAATGAAAATTATTGCAGCACTCATGGTTGCACTCGCATCCCTTCCAGCCGTTTCCCATGCCGAGAACATGGCCGTCACAGGCAAGATCGGCACGCTTGGTTATGGCGCCGAACTGAACATGGGTTTTTCTGACAGCGTTACGGGTCGTGTTGGATTCAACACCTTCACTTACAAATACAATGCCAATTCGAATCAGGTGAACTATGACTTCAAGCTGCAACTTCAGACGGCCAGCGCGTTGGCGGATTGGTATCCGTTCTCGGGCAGCTTCCGCGCAAGCGGTGGTTTGCTCTACAACAACAACAAAGCGACGCTGAATGCAAAACCTGGCGCTGCCGGCTACACCATTAACGGTGTGCCCTACACCGCCGCTGAAATCGGTTCATTGCAAGGCGAGATGTCTTTCAATACCGTTGCCCCTTACCTCGGGATAGGCTGGGGCAATCCGGTGGCCAAGGGCAGGGCTGGGGCATGACTTCCGATATCGGCGTACTTTTCCAGGGCAGCCCTAAAACCAGCCTGACAGCTACTTGCGGCACCCTTGTTGGTGCTCCATGCACCACTATGCAAGCTAACGCCGCCGCGGAAAACACCAAGCTGGAAAGTGACTTGAGCAGCTTCAAATTCTGGCCGGTGGTTTCAATCGGTATTTCCTATCAGTGGTAAGCGTCTATTCGGAGAAATCGAATCACCGGGCATGATGAAGGGCGGGTTTCCCCGCCCTTTCGCATGATCCCAACACAACCCAGGGTAAATTTGTTCTCGGCGAAATTGTAGGGTGGATAAGCGCAGCGCATCCACCTTTTTGAGCTGGCATGGTGGATGCGCTGCGCTTATCCACCCTACTACTTTTTGATTGCACAAGGTTCGTACGCCCTTTTTATTTTTCCCCCGCAGTTCCGTTGCGCAAGCAAAATTCCCCAAACTTTTCAATTCCTGCAATAATCGCGGGTGCGAATGAATAATATTGAAACAAGGAACACAGCATGAATCAAGATGACCTGAAACGCGCTGTCGCCAAAGCCGCGATCGAGTATGTGCCGTTCGATTGCATCGTCGGCGTGGGCACGGGTTCCACTGCCAATTTTTTCATCGATGAATTGGCCAGGATCAAGCACAAGATACGCGGCGCGGTCGCCAGCTCGGAAGCTTCTGCGAAACGGCTGCAGGGACACGGCATCCAGGTGTTGCCGCTGAATGACGCGGGCGACCTGCCGGTGTATGTGGATGGGGCGGACGAGATCACCCGCCACATGCACATGATCAAGGGCGGCGGCGGCGCGCTGACGCGCGAGAAGATCGTGGCGGCGGCCAGCAAGAAATTCATCTGCGTGTGCGATGCCAGCAAGCTGGTGGATGTGCTGGGCAAGTTCCCGTTGCCGATCGAGGTGATCCCGATGGCGCGCAGTTCGGTGGCACGTCAACTGGTCGCACTGGGCGGACAACCCAAACTGCGCGAAGGTTTCACCACCGATAACGGCAACGTGATCCTCGATGTGCATGGGCTGAACATCATGAATCCGGTGGAACTGGAATCCACGCTGGACCACATCGCCGGCGTGGTCACCAACGGCCTGTTCGCGCGCCGTGGAGCCGATGTGCTGTTGCTGGGCACGGCGGAAGGCGTGAAGACGATGACAGTTTAGAGGCTGTCACTTTCCCTTCATATTTGTCATATATCCTGTGCAGTTGCATAAGGAGCCTCTAAAAACCATAAGGAATACATCATGCCAAGCAGTGACCATATCTCCCGCCAGTTCGATGCCGATCTCGAAGCCATCCGCGCCAGCGTTTTGCAAATGGGCGGATTGGTGGAGAGCCAGATCAAGAGTGCCATCGAATCGCTCGTCAGCGGCAACGTGGCTTTGATGAACCGCGTGATCGAAGACGACCATCGCGTCAACGCGATGGAAGTGAAGATAGACGAGGCATGCAGCCAGGTGATCGCGCGCCGCCAGCCAGCCGCCGGTGATCTGCGCCTGGTGATGGCAGTGATCAAGACCATCACCGATCTGGAGCGCATCGGCGACGAGGCCGAAAAGATCGCGCGCATGGCCAAGCTGCTGTCGCAAAAGCAGGGATTTGCGCTGCCGCGCTATCATGAGATAAAACATGCTGCGGAAATCGCGCTGGATATGCTGCGCAAATCGCTGGATGCCTTTGCGCGCCTGGATGTGGTGATGGCCGCGCAAGTGGTGCGCCAGGATGACCAGGTGGACGAGGAGTTCCGCGCCATCATGCGTTATCTGATCACCTTCATGATGGAAGACCCGCGCACCATTTCCACTTCGCTGGAGATCCTGTTCGTCGCGAAAGCGATCGAGCGCATCGGCGACCATGCCAAAAACATGTCCGAGTATGTCATCTACATGGTCAAGGGACGCGATGTCCGCCACATCACCGTGGATGAGATAGAGCAG
This sequence comes from Gallionella sp., assembly GCA_036514695.1. GTDB lineage: Bacteria > Pseudomonadota > Gammaproteobacteria > Burkholderiales > Gallionellaceae > Gallionella. Next base: position 4,576 of record DATBWQ010000078.1, read on the forward strand.
GAAATCCAGCATTAAAGGCTAGTGGGAAGAGTGAAGAGGGAAGAGACAAGGGTAAAATTCGCACCCTTTACGATGGAGAGTTGGTTTTACCCTTCTCCCTTTTCCCTTCTCCCCTTCTCCTTTATTCATTAACGAGCTTTTATGCAACATCAGCCCATCCTCGCCGCCGTCGATCTCGGGTCGAACAGTTTCCGGCTGCAACTTGCGCGGGTGGAAGGCGATCAGATGTACATGCTGGACGGGCTGCGCGAACCGGTGCGCCTTGCCGCCGGACTCACCCCTGACAAATTTCTCGATGCCGAAGCGCAGCAGCGCGCCCTTGCCGCACTGGGGCGTTTTGCCGAACGCCTGCGCGACCTGCCACGGGAGGCGGTGCGCGCAGTCGGCACCAACTCGCTGCGCGTGGCGAAGAATGCCGCCGATTTCATTCCTCAAGCCGAACATACGCTGGGATTCCCGATAGAAGTCATCGCCGGGCGTGAGGAAGCGCGCCTGATCTATCTTGGCGTGGCGCATGGCCTGCCGCCATCGAAAGACAACCTGCTGGTGATGGACATCGGCGGCGGCTCCTCCGAATTCATCATCGGCAACGGACTCACCCCGCTCAAGCTGGAGAGCCTGTACATGGGCTGCGTCAGCTTCAGCAGCCGTTTTTTTCCGGACGGCAGGATCACCAAGCAGAATCTGAAACAGGCCGAACTCGCGGCGCGCATCGAATTGCAAACCATCGCCGCCGACTACAAGGGACAGTGGCAGCAGGCCCTCGGCTCGTCAGGGACGGCAAGGGCCATCGCCGAAATCCTGGAACTGAACGGCTATAGCGAGAACGGCATCACCCGCGACGGACTCGACAAGCTGCGCGCCCATCTGCTCAAGGTTGGCGACGTGCAGCGTCTCGACCTGCAGGGCTTGCGTCCGGATCGCGTGCCCACACTGGCGGGCGGCTTCGCGATCATGTATGCCGCGTTCTCCGAACTGGACATCTCCTTCATGCGGCCTGCCTTGGGCGCGTTGCGCGAGGGCGTGCTGTACGATTTGTGGGGACGTTTTCACGACAACGACATGCGCGACGTGACGGTGCGGCAATTCATGCAGCGTTATCATGTCGATACCGGGCAAGCTGCACGGGTAGCAAAACTGGCCCAGGTATTCGCGCGGCAATTCCTCGGCGACGAAATCCCCGAGACCGAGTCACACATGCTCGGTTGGGCAGCCGATCTGCACGAGGTCGGCATCAGTGTCGCGCACAGCGGCTACCACAAACATACCGCCTACATCCTGGGCTATGCCGACATGCCGGGCTTTTCCAAAAAGGAACAAGCACGCCTCAGCCTGCTGGCACTGGCGCAACGCGGCAACCTGGAAAAGCTGCAAGGACAATTGAAGATCACCGAAGCCCCCGCTGACTGCGCGCTGGCGATGAGCCTGCGCCTGGCCGTGCTGTTCTATCGCAACCGCAGCGACAGCGCCCTGCCGGTATTGCACGGACGCTTCAGCGGCACCAAATTCCACCTGTCGCTAGACGCAGACTGGCTGTCAAAAAACCCGCTCACCGAAGCCGCATTGCAGGAAGAGGTGCAGCAGTGGAAGACGCTGGGGATAAGCATGCAGATCACGGCGGGATGACCATGGCGCGGCGGGCAGTACCCGCCCTACAACGGCATTGCGGTTTTGTAGGGTGCGTTCCACGCACCATTATCATTGGTGCGCATAGCGCACCCTACGTTTTCTC
>DATBWQ010000079.1:0-3193 GCA_036514695.1 Gallionella sp.
AACTGCGGCAAGCCGACGGCGCGCCAGAATATCAACTACAATTCATAAACAGGCGAACAATGAAAATTGTGCAATCTGACTCAGATATTTAGGTGAGGCAACGAATCAGGTTTCACTCAGGTTTTTACGTGAGGCAACATGTAGGTCAGACTCGATTGATTTTGCACAAGCGGCGTTGTCCGCCAGCAGGTTTCAAATATCAATAGCCTGAAACCATTGATTCGCTATTGATCCGACAAAACTTGTCGCCTTGCCTGGGTTGTGCCAGACTGAAACCTCTGTTTGTTTTCATGGAGCGCGGCAAACGGCTTTCCTCCTGCTCTGAGGTTCTGGCTATTCGCAAACAAGCCGCTTCCTGCGGGACGACGTGTTCATCGTCGACGGCATGTTGCTTGTCGAGTGAAAGTAAAAAGTGTATGTGCAGGGTTATTGATCGCAAACCGGGCCGTATACTTTTCTCCAATAGGGAGGCGCGATGGCGAAACGGATTTATGATTATGTGATCGTGGGCGGAGGCTTAGCCGGCGCATCGGCGGTGACAGGAATCCGGGAGCGCGACTCGGCCGGATCGATACTCCTGATAGGCGAAGAAAGACACCTTCCCTATGATAGGCCGCCTCTTTCCAAGAAGTTGTGGCTAGGCAAGCAGAAGGTGGAGGAAATATTTCTTCACGGCCGGGAGTTTTATGACGACCATGCTGTAACCTTGGTACTGGGAATGAAGGTCGCGAAGATTGATTCCGGCGGCAAGGTGGTGTTCGGCGCGAACGGCGAACGCCACGGGTTTGGCAAACTGCTGCTGGCGACCGGGTGCGCACCTCGGCGGCTCGCCATTCCCGGCAGCGATCTGGAGGGTATTTGCTACTTCCGCAACCTGGACGATTATCTGCAAATCCGGAACCAGGCCGCTGAGGGAAAATCCGCGCTGATCGTCGGCGGCGGTTTCATCGGCTCGGAACTCGCCGCCGTCCTCAGCACCACATTGAATATCACCATGCTCTTCCCCGATGCCTACCCGTGCAGCCGTGTGTTCCCCGACTACCTGGGGCAGGCCGTGCAGCGCCATTTTCAGGAACGCGGGATCAGTATATTGGGTTCGGACAAGCCTGTGTCGTTCAGCAAGAGCGGCGGCAGGTTTCTTACCCGGACCGCGAGCGGAAAAACTATCGAGTCGGACCTGGTGATAGTTGGCATCGGCGTGGTGCCGGAAATGGAGCTTGCCCAAGTCGCAGGACTGGAAGTGGGCAACGGTATCGTGGTGAACCAATATCTCCAGACTTCACACCCGGACATTTATGCGGCTGGCGACAACGCCTTTTTTCCTTATCAGGCTCTGGGCCAGGCCATGCGCATCGAGCACTGGGACAACGCTCTGAACCAGGGAAAATGGGCGGGACGGAACATGGCGGGTGCCGGTGAAGCATACACCTATCAGCCATACTTTTTTTCAGACCTTTTCGAACTCGGCTACGAAGCCACGGGGGAAGTGGATTCCAGGCTCGATACTTTCGCCGATTGGCAAAAAGAAAACGAGACCGGCATCATCTACTATCTCCGCGACGGCAAGGTGAGGGGGGTCATGATGTGCAACGTGTGGGACAAAGTCGAGACGGCACGGGAGATGATCCGGAAAGGGGAAAAGATGACCCCCGACATGTTGCGCGGCGCCATCCGTTGATTTGTGCGTTCTCATCGCAGGGCGGTTGGCATCTTGTTCTGATTCTGGATCAAATGTGCATTTTTGTAGGGCGGGCTGCGCCCGCCGGATCAAGCATGTCCTGAGTCCTTCGACTATGCTCAGGAGAGCCTTGTCGAAGGGTTGTCGGGCGCAGCCCGACCTACGGATTGTTTTACCTTTGGATTGGAATTATGGAGAGAGCAAATGGACTGCATCCGCATCTGTAACCTTCGCGTCCGCTGCATTCTGGGGATCAATCAGGATGAGCGCCACGAGAAGCAGGATGTGGTGATCAACCTGGCGATCCATGCCGATTTGCGCCCCGCAGGCAAAAGCGACCAACTGGAGGATACGGTGGATTACCGCGCCCTGAAGAAACGCATCCTCGCCATGGTGGAGGAATCCCAATATCGCCTGGTGGAAGCCTTGGCGGAGGCCATCGCGTCGCTCTGCCTTGATTTTCCCGGGGTGGCGCGGGTTGACGTACGGGTGGACAAGCCACACGCGCTGCGCTTCGCCGAGAGCGTGGCGGTGGAAATCACACGGGAGCGTTAGCAGGCATGGCTCGTGCATTTATCGCCATCGGATCGAACATCAATCCGGCGGAGAATGTCAGAAAAGCGATAGTCCTTCTCGCACGACAAGAAAAGTTGACGGGGATTTCGATGGTCTACCGCACTGAACCGCTGGGCCGCCCGGAACAGCCGCGTTATTACAACTGCGTGGTGGAGATCGAGACCGGGATAGCTCCCGCGGACTTGAAGCAGAACCTTTTGCGGCCCATCGAGGATGCGTTGGGCCGCACTCGTACGGCGGACAAGTATGCGTCCCGGACGATAGACCTGGATCTGATCGTCTACGATGACCTGACCCTGGATACAGAAGATATCAAGCTTCCCGATCCGCAAATTCTCACGCGGCCCTTTCTCGCGTTGCCGCTATTTGAACTTGCGCCTGATCTGATGCTGGCAGGCTTCAATTTGCACATCCGCGAGGCGGCAGCAATGATTTCCCGAGAAGGTATGGAGCCGCTTGAGGACTATACAGAGCTTTTGAGACAGGACCTGCGCGAGAGAAAATTGCCGCACTAATTCCCTCTTCCGCCTACGAGAGAGAGTTAGGGTTAACCAGCCACTTGGTTGCCGTCTTTGGGCAACCTAGTGGAATGGCAAGTAGTTTCATCAGAGGGACGTTGAGCAGAAATCAAGTTGCTTCGCACAATCTCCTGTGCAGAGGTTAGCGGCGATTCCCAACTCCTTGAAATAACCTGATTTATCCTCGCTGTTCAGCGCTTTGTTTGTCATTCAAGCTGCTATCTTGGCATCGTCGCAACAGGTACGGGATCGGTGCGGTGCACGCATCAACCGGCACGAAAGGGCAACGTCATGTCAAAACCAGCCGTAATCCGATTAGTCGGCAATGACAACAAAAAATATAGCGCCGGGGCGCAGGCAATACAGGAGGCACGCGGGCGCATCGAGGCAGAGACACTGGCCGACCTTTCAGCGCAGGCTC
>DATBWQ010000080.1:0-2887 GCA_036514695.1 Gallionella sp.
GGTGCACCGTAATAGCGAGCGGTTCCCGGAAGATTTCATGTTCCAACTTACTGTCGAGGAATTTGAAAATTTGAAGTCGCAATTTGCGACATCAAGTTGGGGAGGTCGGCGCAAACTTCCATACGCCTTTACTGAGCACGGAGCGATCATGGCGGCCAGCGTGCTCAATTCGTCTCGCGCCATAGAAATCGGCGTCCACGTCGTTCGCGCCTTTGTTCATCTGCGCGAACTGGTTTCTACCCACAAAGCGCTTGCTCAAAAACTCAACCAGCTGGAACGCAAGGTCGGCGCGCATGACCGCGCGATTGCAGAATTGATTAACGCCATCCGCCTACTCATGACCCCTGTTGAACCCAACAAGAAACGCCCCATCGGTTTTGCGCCGTGGAAGGAAAAGGTCTGACATGTGCGGCCGCTTTGTTCCGAGTGGGACTTACCGCGAGCGTGCCGAATATTTTAGCCTTCGTCAGGCTCTGATGTAACTACTAGCCTCTTCCAATATGAAATGAGTCTGAAGGCGGCTCGTATTTCCAACGAGGAATGAGTCTGAGCGGCTGAAGTTCTGAAGTCCGTAGGGTGGATAAGCGCAGCGCATCCACCGATAGCCGATGATGGTGGATGCGCTGCGCTTATCCACCCTACAACTAAACCCAGATTGACCATTAGGCCACGGACCCACTGTAGGAGCGAGCTTGCTCGCGAAAAACTTCGCCAGCAAGCTGGCTCCTACGATAGGGAAAGCCTCTAATGGACAATCCGGGCTAAATTGGTATGTTTGTAATTTCCGGCTCCCTTATGGCCGAACGGTGTGGTGATCTGGAGCTCTCGCACTCCTGGAACATCGCCCTCTTGATTTAACCCTCTCCCTTGCCCTCTGAGTGAAACAACTCAGCCATTCGACTGGCTGCCAAAAACCGCAGCCAAGTCGTTGGTTGTCCCGTCTGCTGGAGAGATGGTAAGGTTGGTAGCCAATAAAAATCCATCAAAGCGGACAATATGCTCATTTACATATGAATGTATCCATCAAAGCGGACTATATGAATAATAATTGACTTTGTATCATAAAGTCCTTTATAGTGGTCGCCGTGATTGTTATGGAGGCAATATGTCCACGATATCGGATTTTATGACTAACGATGAGATCATGCATCTGCTCGGCGAGCGCATGCGCAGCCGGCGGCTGGCCCGCAACATTCCGGTCGACCAGCTCGCGGACAAGACCGGGCTCAATCGCAAGACGATCATGGACCTGGAGGCGGGCAGGGACGTGCGCCTGTCTTCGCTGGTGAAGCTGCTGCGCGGGCTGAACACGCTCGCTGCTTTGGAGGCGGCTTTCCCCGATGTGCTGCCGGGAGGCGAAAGTATCTCGTCCCGTGGCCAGCCGCGCATCAAGGCTTCTTCCGGGAGAAAAAAACATGGCGACACGACGACCGCGCGCTGACAGACCCGCAGTCACCGCCACCGCCAACGTGCATCTGTGGGGGCAACTGGCCGGTCAGGTGCTGGAGTTCGCCAATGGCCGGGTCGGGTTCACCTATGACAGGCATTATCTGGCTACCGGCCGGGCGTTGTCTCCCAAACACCTTCCGCTGGAAGCGGGCATCTTCGAGTTTCCCGGGCTGCGCAACTCGGAGGTGTTCCTCGGTTTGCCGGGCGTGCTGGCGGATTCGCTCCCGGACGCCTTCGGCAACAAGATCATCCAGAGTTATTTCGAGGCCAGGGGGGAGAAGGACCATGCGCTGAGTCCGGTGCAACGCCTGCTATATGTCGGCAAGCGAGCGATGGGCGCGCTCGAATATACCCCTGCGCTGCTGCGCAAGACGAAAGAGGAAGAGCGGGCGCTGGAAGTGCAGACCCTGGTCGAATCGGCACGCAAGCTGATCGAGGGCGATGCCAACGATGCCGTTCAGGAGATCATGCGGGTCGGCGGTTCTGCGGGCGGCGCGCGCGCGAAGGCGCTGATCCTGTGGGACAGGGAACGCAAGCGGGTGAGGTCGGGTTTTGCCAACCCGCAGCCGGGTGAGGAAGCGTGGATCATCAAGTTCGATGGTGTGGGCTCCGCCAATGTGCTGGACATGAAAGCCAAGCCGCACAACCGCATCGAATATACCTATGCGCTGCTGGCAAAACAGCTTGGCATCGGGATGTCCGAGGTTGCTTTTCTGGAAGACCACGGCCTGTTCCACTTCATGACGCGGCGCTTCGACCGCAAGGGCAGCGAGAAACTCCACATGCACAGCCTGGGCGGAATGACGCACGTTGACTACAACCGCCCGCAGGCATTCAGCTACGAGGCCTGGTTCAGGCTGATGCTCGAACTTCAGCTCGGACATCAGGCGCTGGAGCAGGCCTACAAGCGCATGGTGTTCAACATCGTCGGGCGCAATCAGGACGACCACGTCAAGAACATCTCGTTCCTGCTCGATTCCCTGACCGGCGAATGGCGTCTGGCTCCGGCCTACGACCTGACCTTCGCCGCAGGTTCGGGCTATACCGCGCGGCACCAGATGACGCTGGGCGGCAAGTCCGGCGATTTCACGCGCGCACTCCTGCTCGAGACCGGCGAAAAATTCAGCATCAAGCATCCGGGGGCGGTGATCGACGAGGTGATACAGGCGTTTGCGGGGTGGGGGGCATTGGCGGCACAGCACGGCGTCCCGCGCGAGCAGGTCAGCGAAGTCGAGAAAAGATTGCGCCTTGAACTCAAGGCCTGAGCCGGGCATTTCCCTGTTCATTTCATCATCCCCATGTTGCCTCACGTAAAAACCTGAGTGAAACCTGATTCGTTGCCTCACCTAAATATCTGAGTCAGATTGCACGATTTTCATTGTTCGCCTGTTTATGAATTGTAGTTGATATTCTGGCGCGCCGTCGGCTTGCCGCAGTT
>DATBWQ010000081.1:0-2208 GCA_036514695.1 Gallionella sp.
AACTGCGGCAAGCCGACGGCGCGCCAGAATATCAACTACAATTCATAAACAGGCGAACAATGAAAATCGTGCAATCTGACTCAGATATTTAGGTGAGGCAACGAATCAGGTTTCACTCAGGTTTTTACGTGAGGCAACATGCGGCGAAACAGGTTCGCACGTTCAATAGATTCGAATCCAGAAAGGAGCATCATGAAAACCATCCAGGCAACATCCTTTGCAGTCCTTGTTCTCGCCAGTCTGTCTGCCCATGCGGGAACGGCCATCATAAACCTCAGTGTCGGCGGTGAAATCAGCCCGGGCGTTTATGGCCAGGTGCAGTTAGGCAACGCGCCCCCACCGCCTGTCTTCTACCCTCAGCCGATGATCATCGTGCGCCAGCAGGCAATGATGGCGGTCGAACCGATCTATTTACATGTGCCTCCGGGTCACGCGAAGAATTGGGCCAAACATTGCCGCGCGTACAACGCCTGTAACCGGCCTGTGTATTTCATAAAGTCGGCGGAGTATGAGCCGGGCTACTATAAGCGCAAAGACAAAGGACATCGGGACGAAGGCCGCAGGAGCGAAGGTCGCAGGGATGACGGGGACAGGGGTGAGGGACGCAAGGACAAAGGAAACCGGGACAAAAACCGCAGGGACTGAGAAGGATGATGAAACCAATGTCATCTATCATCTCTGCATGAACGACAAGGCCAGCTTAACGCTGGCCTTGTGATTGGTAGCTTCAGGTATTTCTACAATGTTTGCGCATTTCCGCCCGAATCCATCTGCTTGCCACGATGCAGCAATGGCATTGCGTCGAAGTATTCCTGGCGCGTCACCTTGCCATCCTTGTCGGCATCCACTTGCCCGAAGTACGCGTTCAACATCGGCATCCCATTGGCTTCTTCCTTGTTCAACCCGCCATCATGGTTGGCATCGGCGGCTTTGAAGCGCCGATCGAGGTGAGCCGTGCCATCGTTATGCTCCATCTCCTGACTGCGCCCGCCTTGCATTTCGTCAGGCGTGATCTTGCCATCCTTGTTGGCATCCACTTCCTTGAAATGCCTGGCATTATGCTTGGCGTAATAGGCTTTGAACTCGGATTTCGAGATCGCGCCATCACCGTTGGTGTCCACGGTCTTGAACGCTATCCCTTGCTGTTGTGACACGTTAGATTGGTTATGCATCGGTGAGTCGCACTTCTCGCCATCGGCATGCGCCAATCCGGCGCTCAATACAAAACCGGAAACTGCGGCGAAGTACTTGGTGGTCTTTTTCATGATCACTCCTTTATGAAAATTGAAAAATGGGAACCGTGTGACTGATTGAGTATGACTCTATCATGCTGATGATTACATGCGAAGTGAAACAACACTGCGAAAAAGGGCAAATTCCAACTCACTGCACAACATTCATGGCGCGCCATTCATAGCGCATCTGGCGCAGTTTTCCTGAGCATGGCTGCACGCGTCTCGGGTGTCTCCAGACTGATGCGGCCCAGCTTGCCGCTGCGGAATTCGGTCAGGAATATCATCGCAGCTTTTTCCAGGTCCGGTTCCCCGCCCTTGCCCTTGAGCAGGCAGCCGCGCTTCTTTGCGATGGCTTCGATCACGCCCACGCCGTCCAGCCCTTCCTCGGCAACGCCGTAACGCACCGCGAGCAGACCGTGATAACGCACCAGCAACGCGGTGGCGAGATATTCGGCGACTTCCTCGTCGATGGTGGCGTTGCGCCCGATCGCATGAATGGCGGCGAGCTTGAGGCCATCGTCAGGGTTTTCGATCTTCGGCCACATCAGGCCGGGCGAATCGGTCAACGTCATGCGCTCATTCAGGCTGTGGCACTGCTGCGATTTGGTCACGGCCGGTTCGTCGCCGACATTGGCGACGCGGCGTTTGAGCAGCATGTTCATCAGCGTGGATTTGCCGACGTTGGGGATGCCCATGATCATCATGCGCAGCGGCTTGTGGTTGTTGTCGCGATGCGGCGCGAGCGGCTGGCACAGCTTGGGAATTTTGGCGGCATCGCTGGCGCTCTTGCAATTCAGCGCTACCGCTTTGACGCCCGCCTGTTTGTTATAAAAATCGAGCCATGCCTGGGTGACGGCGGGATCGGCGAGATCGGCCTTGTTGAGAATTTTCAAACAGGGACGCCGGCGGTGCAGGCGCAGCTCCTCGATCATTGGATTGCAGCTCGCTTCCGGCGCGCGCGCATCCAGCACCT
>DATBWQ010000082.1:0-2204 GCA_036514695.1 Gallionella sp.
TCGCTCCTTAATGCGCGGGCACGATCGCGCATTTTTACAGTCCGATGCGTCGCGCCAGTCAAAGCGCGGTCGTGCCCGCGCACTCCATAACCTAAAGCTTGCCCTTTACCCAGGTTGAAACTGAAGCCAATGCTACAGCCAGATGATCGGGTTGCGTGCCGCCAGCCATCGCCATGTCCGGCCTCCCCCCGCCCTTGCCGCCGACTTGCAGCGCGACCATGTTCACCAAATCACCCGCTTTGATTTTCGCAGTGAGGTCGGGTGTCACACCGGCGATCAGGCTGACTTTGCCGCCATCCACCGCAGCCAGCACAATGGCGGCAGATTTGAGTCTGTCCTTGAGCTTGTCCAGGGTTTCGCGTAGCGCCGTGGCATCCGCGCCTTCCAGCAATGCCGCCAGCACCTTGATGCCTTTGCAGTCCACCGCCTGACTTATCAGATCACTGCCCTGCGCACCGGCAAGCTTCGATTTCAGCCGCGCCAGTTCTTTTTCCAACCCTTTAGAAATATCGAGGATTTGCATGATGCGTCCCGCAGATTCCTGCGGTGGTACCTTCACCACATCCGCCACTTGCTGCAATTGCGCTTCCTGCTGCTGCACATATGCCAGTGCACCCTCTCCGGTCACTGCTTCCACGCGCCGCACCCCCGCTGCCACGCCGCTCTCGGCAATGATCTTGAACAAGCCGATGTCGCCGGTGCGCTTGACATGCGTGCCGCCGCACAGCTCGCGCGACGAGCCGATATCCAGCACGCGCACTTCGTCGCCGTACTTTTCGCCGAACAACATCATCGCGCCGGTCTTCTGCGCGTCTTCGATGGACATCACGCGCGACTGACATTCGCCATTCGCGAGGATCTCGGCATTCACGATGCTTTCCACCCTGCGGATCTCAGCATCGGTCATCGGCTGAGTGTGCACGAAGTCGAAGCGCGTCTTGTCCGGGTCCACCTGCGAACCCTTTTGCTGCACATGGCTGCCCAGCACCTCGCGCAGCGCCTTGTGCATCAGGTGGGTCGCCGAATGATTGCGCATCGTGCGATTGCGCGCCGCCACATCGACACGGGCATTGACGCTGTTGCCGACGCTCAGCTTGCCGGTCGTCACCACACCATGATGCCCGAACACGCTTGCCTGTATCTTTTGCGTATCTTCCACCGCGAAAATGCCATGCACGCTGTGCAGCACCCCGCGATCACCGACCTGACCGCCGGACTCGGCGTAGAATGGCGTATCGTCCAGCACCGCCACGCCCTGCTCGCCCTCTTTCAATTCATTGACCGACACGCCGTCCTTGTACAAGGCCAGCACATTGCCTTTGCTTTCCAGCATCTCGTAACCATGAAACGCGGTAGCGGGGCCGTCGTACTCGAGATTCACCGCCATCCTGAACTTGCCGGCAGCACGTGCCTGCTCTTTCTGGCGGGACATCGCGACGTCGAACATCGCGACATCCACGGCGATCTTGTGTTCCCTGCAGATGTCCGCAGTGAGGTCGAGCGGAAAGCCGAAAGTGTCGTGCAACTTGAAAGCGGTTTCGCCGTTGAATATCTTGATTCCCTGTTTCGCCATCTCGGCCAGATCGGCTTCCAGTATCGCCATGCCATGTTCTATCGTGGTGAAGAAACGCTCCTCCTCCTGCTTGAGGATTTCCATCACGCGCACATGCGCAGCCGCCAATTCCGGATAGGCCGCACCCATCTCTGTGACCAGATCTGGAACCATCTTGTGGAAGAACGCAGTGCGCGCACCGAGCTTGTAGCCGTGGCGGATCGCGCGGCGGATGATGCGGCGCAACACATAGCCGCGCCCTTCGTTGCCGGGAATCACGCCATCGGCGATCAGGAATGAGCAGGCGCGGATGTGATCGGCCAGCACCTTGAGAGAGTTGTTGGTGAGATCTTCGGTTTTGGTCACCCGCGCCGCCGCGCAAACCAGATTCTGGAACAGGTCGATCTCGTAATTGCTGTGTACATGCTGCAACACTGCCGAGATGCGTTCAAGCCCCATGCCGGTATCTACCGAAGGCTTGGGCAGCGGATGCATCACGCCGTGCTCGTCGCGGTTGAACTGCATGAACACGTTGTTCCAGATCTCGATATAGCGGTCGCCGTCCTGCTCGGGAGAACCCGGCGGCCCGCCCCAGATGTCAGCTCCGTGATCGTAAAATATCTCGGTGCACGGGCCGCACGGGCCGGTGTCG
>DATBWQ010000083.1:0-9799 GCA_036514695.1 Gallionella sp.
TAACCCAGATTGTCCATTAGGCAGAAATTCCACCCCAACCCCTCCCAACCTCCCCTTGTCAGGGGAGGGGCAGACCGGGCACTCCCCCTGACAAGGGGGAGCTGGAGGGGGTTTCGAGGCTAATGGATTATCTGGGTTTAATGCAAATCGGGATACAACCAGTTAATTTCCTGCGCGGTCTTGCCGCCTATCAGTGCATCGTCAAGGCTGGCCGGCGTTTCTGCCTCGTTCTTTGACAGCGGCGTGCGCCCCGCCATGATTTCGGCGAACCGCTGCGGCAGCAGCGGATCGAGATCAGGATTGGCATAGCCATCCGGGAACAGCGGCTGATTGGTGGCGGGGTCGTACTTGTCGGTGGCGCCCAGCGTATGCAGGAATTCATGGGCGATGACCACGTTGTTCTGCCGGGACATGTCACGCGAGGCGAAGGTGTTGACTCGCCCGATCAGCCCTTTCTGCAAGCCGGTGGAATGTGCCAGCCGCCTGTTCAATGCCGGATCGAAATACAGCAGGAACATTTTCACCTGCGGGCCGGGGCCATTCGTGCCGGCGTTGCGCCAGGCCCACCAGCGCATCTTCAAGCTCCAGATTATCACCTCCGGCGCGCTGCCGTTACGCGGCGGCTCGGGCGGCTGTGCAGCTATCGTCCCTCCCAGCCGGATCTCTATGGATGCATGTGCTGTCCGGCCATAGCGCTCCGCCTCGTCGCGCATGAAGGTAGCTATGGGCTTGAAATCCTCCGCTGTCAGGCTGCGCAGATATTCCGCCGCAACCGGACTGCCATCGCCGTTGATGAGATAGATGTTGACCGGCAGCGTGTACTTCCATTCAACCGATTGGGTCCTGGCACGCCAGGCGCCCGATGCGACTGCGGCGAAGATAAACAACAGGATGAAGACGCGCAAGGCTTTGAACATGGAAGCTACGATGCCGGCGATATCGGCTTTGATCCGGGCGATCGGCTGATCGTGCCTATTTGGCCGCGAATGGATCGCTGCCGGGAATGGTCAGTTTTTTGTATAACGAATCACCAGGTCTTGTAACGTGGCAGGCCTGCCAAAATACCAGCCTTGCCCGAAGTCGCATCCCATCTCCAGAAGTTTTGCTCCCACCTCCGCGTTTTCAACCCCTTCAGCGACTACGTCCATGTCCAGCGAATGCGCCAGCGCGATTGAGGAGCGCACGATCTCCGAGTTCTGCCCGGAATCCAGCATAGGCGCAATGAACACCCGATCGATCTTCAGCGTTCCGATGGGATACTGCTGCAGGTGACCCAACCCGGAATGGCCGGTGCCATAATCATCCAGCGCAAAGCTGCTGCCCAATTCGATCAGGCGGTTGAAGATTTGCAGCGCGATCTCGGGGTGCGCGACCATGACTGTTTCCGTCAGCTCCAGCTTCATTTCTGCCGGATCCATGTCATGACTCGCCAGGATGGACTTCACATCTTCCACCAGCTTCTCACTGCTCAATTGGGATGCCGACAGATTGACGCTGACAAAAGGCGCTTCATGTTGTGTAAGCCGCTTCAACATAGGCCAGTCTCTGCACGCGCGCTCCAGCGTCCAGAGACCGATTTCGCGTATCTGTCCGGTCTGTTCGGCGATCCAGAGAAAATCCATCGGCGGCATCAGCCCGTCTATGGGATGGTTCCACCGGATCAATGCTTCGAATCCCGCAATACGCCCATCGGAAAGATCACAAATAGGCTGGTAATGAAGTTGAAATTCATCGCGAGTCAATGCGCGGTTCATGCCGTGCACGAGCGATATTTTCTGGGTCACCTCCCCCTTCAACACACTGCGGCGATTGGCGTGCATCGGAGAAATTTCAACACTGGTTACCTGTTCGTCAGGTCTTGCCCTGCTGCTTCTGAAGCGGTCCAGAATGATCAGCAGAAAATGACGCAGTATCGGGTCGCTTCTATCCAGCAGGTTTTCCACCAGTTCGCGCGTGATCGGGACCAGCACAGTTTTTTCCACCGCTCTTACCGTTGCTGTACGCGGCCGGTAGTCGATCAGGGACACCTCCCCGAACATCTCGCCCTTGCCCATCAAACCGAGCCGGCATTCCCTGTCCTGGTCCATGACGAATATTTCCACCAGACCTTCTTCGACAAGGTAGGCGCAATCGCCCTCATCCCCATCCTTGAAGATCTGCTGGCCGCTGACGTAGATTTCGCGATCCAGTTCATCGAACATACTTCATACTCCCGCAGGATTGAAACAAGACAAACCCTGGTCATTCTACCCGAGCCACATCAATACGGCTCGACTGCGTTTTGTCATCTTCCTTGAGTGCCATGTAACACTTTAATCTTCTCAAACAAACCCCTCCAAACCTCCCCTTTTCAGGGGAGGCTTATAGTCTCCCCCCTGATAAGGGGGGATTGAGGGGGGTTGGATCAAGGTGTTACTGTGTATAGCACGATGGCTAAGATTACTTCTCATGTGTCTCGCCCCGCTGCATGAACACCCCCGCTCCATGACGCGCAATCACGAACAAAGCGTATATCGCAATCCATGGGTCGAGCAAGTAATCCCAAAGGTTATCAGACTCATACCAGCCGGCGGTCCAGGCCAGGGTCGCGAAAGCAATGCATGATGCGATCAAGTAATACTTCCGGATCCATGCTGCCAGCGCAACCAGCAGCAGCGCAGCGACGAACAACGGATCGCCGTAACCCAGGCGGTAAGGATCGAATGCACTGACACCCAGGGCCATCGGATACAGCGCCAGCACAGCCAGCGCGATCGGCATCAGCAGTGCCCGGCGTGTCTTGGCATCAGCGGTGCCGCATCCGAACCAGGGCCTTGACAGCGCGCACCATATCAGCGCCAGCGTAGTGATGCTCAGGTCGCCGGTCACGCCGCGGACATAGGCGGCGAGCGGCATCCCGCTGAACGGGATCAGCATCAGCACAAACATCGCTCCCAGCAGCAATGCCAGACGCGGCTTGGTGAGTCGAACAATGCCCGGCAACAGCAACAAAGAAGCCGCAGTCGCACTGGCCACACTCGCCAGTCCGGTGAGGTCAGTGAAGTTGAGCATTGCTCGCTCTTTCCGATTGACTATCCAGCCAGGCGCGGGAGAACCGGACATGCTTGATGAAACTTCTGTTCCATGTGTACACCAGGTGCAAGTCGCCGTTCTGTGTTTGGATCAGGTAAGGGTAAGAGAACTCGAAGCTGCAGTTTTGCGCTTCGCATTTATTTCGCTGGGCAGACCTCGCATAGTCAGCCGCATCGGTGATGCCGGCATCGGTAGCCCTCGCCAACCCGGCAGCGATTTGCCCATAGCGCGCTTGCCCGGTGGATAGCCCATGCTGGTCTTCAAACAGATAAACGCTTTTCCAGGTTGTTCCGCCATCGGATGAAACCACCAGCGACAACGCATCACGGCCCTGCTCGGCATCGTTGAGCGCCATCAGCATGCGCCCGTCCGGCAGCAACACACCCGAGATCGCCGCATCCGGGTTAGCCAGCACAGTCTTCACCGGCGGACTCCAGTGCTGTCCTGCGTCGTCCGTCGCAGTTGCGATCACCCGCTTTGGACTCGCACCGGAATGACGCATCAGCGCCAATGCCTGCCGTGGATTTTTTATCAACACTACCGGCTGCAGGCTGGATTTGCCGGAACTGAGTCTCGTTTTGTCGATGATCGTTCCGCTGCCGGCGATGCGCCCATTGTTCTTGATACGCAAGATCTCACCAAATTTTCCGATGAATTCGTGATACACCGGCAACGCTATGCTGCCATCGCTGTAGTTGAACGGTGTGCCCTTGACCAGCGTGCTGATATTCAGGAACGGTGAGGTGATCATTCGCCGCGCGGGGCTCCAGCTTGCGCCGTCATCCGTCGAGGTGATCGCCGTGATCGAACTGCCCGCCCAACCTCCCAGCGACACGGTCACGTAGAACAGCCACAATGTTCCATCGGTCGCGCGATGCGCCACAGGATTGCCCAGTTTTTTCACATAGCGCAGCAGCGAGCGCTGCGTATCTACACGATTGGCGATAGTTTGCTCGGCGCCCCAGCGGTCGCTCGCGGGATCGAATACCGCGCTGCGGATCTCGACATCCTGCGCGCCTTCGCGGCTGCCGGCGAACCAGAAGGCACGGATGCGCCCGTCGCCCAACTCGACCAGAGAGGCGGCATGAGTATGGATATTCTGTGTGCTGGATACGAAATGGCTCTGCATAGCAGGCAAGGCATTGCTGGTTTGCTTCGCAATCTCAGGCACCTGAAAAAGTGCCGATGACGGCCGATCTGTAATCTTGTTCGCAGCAGCGCCCGCTGCAAGCAACAGCGCAACAAGCACCGCGCCACGGCGTGTTGCGAAACTGCGAGCGAGCGTTTCGAGTTTCAGCGGCATGTTTGCGCGAGCGACTCCGTCAGCAGTACCTTGCCGCCCCCGGGCGACTCCATCAGTATTTCCCTGATGAACAGATGCTGAAACACCTTGCCCTCCAGGAACATTTCTTTCAGCTCCGCCGGGCTGTGCCGGCCACGGATATCCAGACGCTGGCCGATGACCTTGCAATTGTCACAGCCTATGGTTTGCACGTTGATGTTCAGCGGCGCCTGCACTGCAAACAGCGGATAGCGCGCCGCCAGTTCGTCCACGGTCAGATTCTGATCCTCGCTGTAACCGTGTATCTCCGCGCCCGGCAGGATGAACCGGTGACCTTCGTCCTTGGCTCTGAAATTGCACGGTACCCACACGTCTTTGCCTTGCGCATAAAGCCGGGCATCCGCAGCGTAATTACCCAGCTCGCCATCAAGCGGTTTCAGGAATCCGGCGAGACACAACAGCACCAGCAATGCGACGGCGTTGAGACTTGAACGGGTCAGGCCGGACACTGCGATGGCCAGCAACGTCAATGTTCCGGTGCCGGACAGCAGCAGCCAGAAGCCCGGCGGAAACATCTGCACACCGGTCATCCCGGCCTGCAATCGCACTGACAGATATGCGATCCCGGCAACCGCCGCACCCGCCATAACCAGGCTGGCGACAAACGCCTGGCGGCTGATCTGCTGCCAATTAAGCGCACACAACAGCGCCACTGCCGGCATGACATCCAGCAAATATCGTCCTGAGCGTTGGCTGGGCAAGCTGAAACTGAAGAAGAACACAGCAACCAGTATCCACAACAGTTTCTCTTCGTGGCTGAGCTGATTTCGGTTTTTGCAGGCCACAAAAAACAACGCCACCACAATAAAAGTAAGCAAGCCTGCATTGGTCAAAAAGGCCAATGTATAGCTCCACAAACTGGAACCACCCCAGAGCAATTTCTCCAGATAACCCGGCCCGTGCGGATCGAACTTGCCGATGTTCTCGCCCAGCACGAACTCCTTCCACACCGCTTGCGGATTCGGGTCGAGCACGAACCACATCGCAAACATCGTCACTGCGACCGACATGGCGATCACGACCTTCAGCGCGTCCTGCCTGAAGAATGCAAGCACACGGTAGTGACGCTGATGCAGATACCACCCGGCCAGACCCAGCGTGACCGGCAAACCCAATGCAAATGACTTGTACAAAAAGCCGATTCCGATACTGATGCCGAGCAGCAGCGGAATCACGAAGCGCGATTCGAACGTCTGCCGCCAATGCAACAGCACGAAGAACGGCAGGAAGATCCAGAACACCTCGGGCGGATTGGTCAGGAACGGGCGGCCAAAACGATAGGTGGTGAAAAAAGCCAGAAAAGTCAATGCGGCGATGAAGCCGGTCTCCAGTTTTCCCGTCAGCTTCCAGCCGAGCAGGAACAGCATCGCCGCTGTCAGCAATGTGTAGATCACGCTCGGGTAGCGCAACTGCCACAGCGTCCAGTCCTTGCCCCAACCGGTGGAGGTGATGCCCTGCCAGAACAGCAGCGGCGGCTTGGTATTACGCATGTTCTCCATCTGCGACTGCAGAGGCAGCAGATCGCCGCTGGCGGCGGTCAGGCGCACGATGTGTTCATACGGATATTCGTCGCCGTTCTTCGGGATGTGCTGCCCGTCCAGGCCATAGAAATACGTGAACACCGCCAGCAGGCAGGCAGACACGTACCATGCCAAGTGCAGCTTGTTTTCAGTTAATTTCATTAGAGAGCTTCAAAGAATTCTTCATTCATTGTGTTGTTGGGGTCCACAAAATTCGCGGCCCCTTATTATTCTCTCCGTAGGGTGGGCAACTCGTTGCCCACCATTGCGTAAGCAAAGTAGTAGGGTGGATAAGCGCAGCGCATCCACCTTTTTGAGCTGGCATGGTGGATGCGCTGCGCTTATCCACCCTACATTTTTCGCCGAAAACAAATTTACCCTGGCACCCACCCTACCGGGCTTTCTTAAGGTCTTGCTCATCATCAGGCTCCGGCTCGGGAATGATCGGCAGCGCGATCTCATCCACCGGCCTGTGGCTGCGGAACGTCCAGAAATTGTTCACCAGGAAATTGAACACGCTGGCCAGCACGATGGCCACCGCATTGGCGATCAAATAATACAGATAGATCACGAACAGCTTGGTCAGGATCACCTGCACCACGATGCCCACCCAGCACGCCAATGCATATTGGCCAAAATGCAGGATCAGGTGTTTGCCGGGATGACGGGTGCGATCTCGCCAAGTCCAGGTGCGGTTCCAGAAAAAGTTGTTCACGGTCGCGCAAAAGATCGCCAGCCCCAGCGATACGTTAAGCCGCATGTCGTGAGACTGTATCGCGGTGAACAGAAATTCCTGGCCCAGGTACAAAACACCCAGGTTGACCAGCACACCTGAGGCACCGACGGTGCCGAATTTGATGAAGCGCTTTTTGAAGAACCAGGCAAGCAACGGCAGTTCGGCAAGCCTGGCGATCCGCTTCATGCGACTCGCCTGTTCAGCCTGCCGGCATCCCTGGCCAGCATCTCGCGTGCTTTTGCCAATACCTGTTCGGACGTGATCAGTTTCAGGCACTGGTTGTCGCCATCGCATGGCGAGGTGCGGTGGTTATATGCGGTAAGGCATGGGGAGCAGGGCAAAGACAGGAAAAAACTGTATCCATTGCCTCCCAGCGGCTGGTAGAGCTGCGGCGTTTCGGGGCCGAAGAAGGTGATCGTGGGCAGCGGCGTCAGCGCGGCGAATTGTCCCGGCCCGCCATCGTTGGTGACCAGCAATGAGGCACGATGAAACAGCGCCAGCAGATGGCGCACCGATCTGGTGTAACCGGCCAGGTTGATGCAGTCGGGACTCTGGCAATGATCCACGATGATCCGGGCGATCGGCTGGTCATCCTTAAGACCGATGACCCCCACGGCATAGCCTTCTTCCAGCAGTTTTCTGCACAGCCGGCTGTAATTCTCGATCGGCCAGGCGCGTATCGGCAGGATGCCGCCGCTGGGGTACACCAGCACCAGCGGTTTGTCCCTGATCGCGGGAAAGTCGTTGTGCAACTGCGCGGCGACCAGCTCCAATTCCTGTTCGACAAAATCCAGCAGCGGCGGAACACAGGGATCGGGCACAGGCTGTATCTTGGCGACCGGCACGGTGGTGGATTCCAGTGCCGCGACCATGGTCAGGAACTGATGCGAAAGATGCCGGTAGGGGTTGTACAGCACCGGACGATTGATGAACGACCCGCGGTACAGGCCTTCCTGGGTATGGCGATGAAAACCCGCGCGCAACGGCGCGCCGGAAAGAAATGAAAAGATGCTGCTGATGCGGGCAAACAGTTCGCAGTCGATCACCGCGTCGATCTTGAGCGCGCGCAGCGTGCGGATCGCCCTGATGCTGTCCTTGACCAGGCCGCCCAGCGAACCGTCATCCAGCGTCAGCACGTTCTCCGCGGGGATCACCCCGAGCAGATCCAGCACTTCGCGATTCTTGGCAAACAGCAGAACATGTATGGTTGCGCCGGGGTACAGCTGCTTCAGGCGCGCAAACATCGGATGGGCAAGCACCAGGCTGCCCATCTCGGAAAGCAGGATGATCAGTATCCTGCGCGGCGGCATGGTGACGGCCGCTTTGCCACGAAAACGATTAAGCAAGGAAAGCAACGCGCAGATCGGCACGCCTGCATAGCGGTCAACCGCGCGCTGAAATTTTATGTTCATCTGGGTAATCGCCGGTGGTTGCGCCAATAACTTGAAGGGCACCTCTAAAAATCCACATTTCATCCCAACTGCTGCGTTGCGTAAAAAATTTCTTGCTTACATATCATACATATGCGGCGCTGTGAAATTTTTTCCGCGCCTTGCATTTGGGCGAACTCTGAATTTCTAGAGGTGCCCTGAAGTTTGACCTGGAAAGGATTTTGCCAAGCGCGCTGCGTCAACAGCCGGCAAATTATCGGGGATTTCAAACCGCTAAGCAACCGACAATCAGGCCTGACGGGCAAGCTGCCAGCTTGCGCTCAGCCAGGTGATACAATTCTCGCCTCTCAATCCGGTCAAAATATGCGATGCACACTCTGATTTGCGGTTCGATGGCCTACGACACCATCATGGTGTTTCAGGATCAATTCAAGAAGCACATCTTGCCGGAAAAGATTCACATACTGAACGTGGCGTTCCTGGTGCCGGAGATGCGCCGCGAATTCGGCGGCTGTGCCGGCAACATCGCCTACAACCTGAAACTGCTGGACGAGCAACCGCGCATCATGGCGACGGTGGGTGATGATTTCTCCACCTATGCCGTGCGTCTGGAGAAACTCGGTTTGACACAGGCGCACATTCGCCACATTTCCGGCAGCTATACCGGCCAGGCATTCATTACCACCGATCTGGACGACAACCAGATCACCGCTTTCCATCCCGGCGCGATGAGCTTTTCCGAGCACAACCACGTCGGCGATGCCAGTGACATCAGCCTCGGCATCGTCTCTCCGGACGGGCGCGAGGGCATGCTGCAACACGCGCGTGAATTTCACGAGGCGGGCATTCCATGGATATTCGATCCGGGTCAGGGCATGCCGATGTTCTCCGGTGAGGAATTGCTGCGCTTCGTCGCGCTGGCCGATTATGTGACAGTGAACGACTACGAGGCGCAACTGTTGCAGGACAAGACCGGCAGGAAGATCACAGAACTCGCCAGTGGCAAGCGTGCGTTCATCATCACCCGCGGCGGCGAAGGCTCGACCATCTACGCCGACGGCAAGGAGATCATCATCCCCTGCGCCAAGCCTACCGCGCTGCTCGACCCGACCGGATGCGGCGATGCCTATCGCGCCGGCCTGCTGCACGGCATCCAGCAAGGCTGGGACTGGGAGACCACCGGACGCCTGGCCTCGCTGCTCGGCACGATCAAGATCGCCAGCCGCGGCGGACAGAATCACGCGCCGACGCGCGATGAACTGAAGGCGCAGTTCCAGCAGCACTTCGGATATGCCATCAAGCTGTAACGGTTTCCGTCATTCCCGCGCAGGCGGGAATCCAGTCATTCAAAACTCCTGCGCAGCAGACAAAACCAAAACGATGTTGTCCCGCTGTGCGGGTTTAATTCAATTGTCTGGATTCCCGCCTGCGCGGGAATGACGATGCTCTTCGAATACATCCCATGGAAGTAAAACTTATCGCCCACATCACTGCTGCCATCCGCGAAGCGACGCGGCAATCCTTTCAACTCGCCAACCCCTCACGGCCTCCCCTTATCAGGGGAGGAGCTAGCCCCCCTGATAAGGGGGGTGGGGGGGTTGAGCCGCTGGGAGGCGGCTGCATCAATCAGACCTATCGTATTAGCGGTCTAGACGGGCGATTTTATTTCGTTAAACTCAACACAGCGGAGAGACACGCGATGTTTGACGCGGAAACAGCAGGACTAAACGCGATAGCC
>DATBWQ010000084.1:0-32743 GCA_036514695.1 Gallionella sp.
AGTGCGCAGACTCGTCTGCGCTTTTCAATGGGGGC
This sequence comes from Gallionella sp., assembly GCA_036514695.1. Lineage (GTDB taxonomy): Bacteria > Pseudomonadota > Gammaproteobacteria > Burkholderiales > Gallionellaceae > Gallionella. Next base: position 36 of record DATBWQ010000084.1, read on the forward strand.
TGAGCTACACCTTGTGAAGGCGCAGACGAGTCTGCGCACTCCATAACTAAAATCACCGACCCTTGCGACACCTTGTCGCCGACCTTGACCTTCATCTCCTTGATCACGCCGGCATACGGCGACGGCACGTCCATCGCCGCCTTGTCGGTTTCCAGCGTGACCAGGTTATCCTCGGCGTTGATCTTGTCGCCTGCCTTGACCATCACCTCGATGATGTTCACGTCCTTGAAGTCGCCGATGTCCGGCACCAATACTTGTTTTATTTCGGCCACAGTGTCTCTCTCTTAACCTTGAACAGCCGTTAAACAGTCGTCGGGTTGGGTTTGTCGGGATTGATGTCATACAGCTTGATCGCCTTGCTGACCTCGCCGGTTTTGATGGTGCCCTCATCGGCCAGCGCCTTCAATGCGGCTATCGCGATGTAGTGACGATCAACTTCAAAGAACTTGCGCAGCTTCTTGCGGGTGTCGGAACGGCCGAAGCCGTCCGTGCCCAGCACCTTGTAATGCCCGGGCAGGAAGCCGCGGATCTGGTCGGCGAACGAGCGCATGTAATCGGTCGCGGCGATCACCGGGCCGCTGCGTCCGCTCAGACATTGCTCGACATAGCTGGTACGCGGTTTGGCTTCCGGATGCAGCATGTTCCAGCGTTCGCAATCCAATCCCTCGCGGCGCAACTCGGTAAAGCTGGTCACGCTCCAGATATCCGATGCGACGCCGAAGTCTTTCTCCAGCAAGTCTGCCGCCGCGATGACTTCGCGCAGAATAGTGCCGCTGCCCAATAATTGGACTTTGGGTTTTTTCCCTTCCCCCTTATCCCTTCCCCCTTCACTAAAGAGGTACATCCCCTTGATGATGCCTTCCTCCGCACCCTTTGGCATCGCCGGATGAGCATAATTCTCGTTCATCACCGTGAGGTAGTAGAACACATCCTGTTGCTCGACATACATGCGGCGCATGCCGTCGTGAATGATCACCGCGAGTTCGTAGGCGAAGGCCGGGTCGTAGGACACGCAGTTCGGAATGGTCGCCGACATCAGGTGGCTGTGGCCGTCCTCATGCTGCAAGCCTTCGCCGTTCAGTGTGGTGCGTCCCGCCGTGCCGCCGAGCAAAAAACCGCGCGCCAGCATGTCGCCCGCCGCCCAGGCCAGGTCGCCGACGCGCTGGAAGCCGAACATCGAGTAATAGATATAGAACGGGATCGTCGCCGCGCCGTGGTTCGCATAAGACGTTGCGGCGGCGATCCACGAGGACATCGCGCCCGCCTCGTTGATGCCTTCCTGCAGAATCTGGCCGTTTTTGTCTTCCTTGTAGAACATCAACTGGTCGGCATCCTGCGGGGTATAAAGCTGCCCGACCTGCGAAAAAATGCCGATCTGGCGGAACAGCCCGTCCATGCCGAAAGTGCGCGATTCGTCCGGCACGATCGGCACGATCAGCTTGCCAATGTTCTTGTCCTTGACCAGGATACCGAGCAGGCGCATGAACGCCATCGTGGTGGAAATCTCGCGGTCTTCGGTGCCTTTCAGCAGCACATCGAACGCATCAAGGCCCGGCACCATCAGGCACTCATCGACCGGCTTGCGCGCCGGAACCGTGCCCATCGTCTTGCCTCGCTCCATGAGATATTTTATTTCCAGGCTGTCTTCGGGCGGGCGGTAGAAATTCAGGCTTTCCACCTGCGCGTCGGTCAGCGGAATATTGAAACGGTCGCGGAATTTGTACAGTGAGTCCATATCCATCTTTTTCTGTTGATGGGTCGGGTTCTGCGCCTCGCCGGATGCACCCATGCCGTAACCCTTCACGGTCTTGGCGAGAATCACCGTCGGCTGGCCGGTATGTTTGACGGCTTCCGCATAGGCCGCGAACACTTTGTACGGATCGTGGCCGCCGCGATTCAGCCGCCAGATTTCATCGTCGGACATGTCCGCGACCATCTCCAGCAGCTCCGGATATTTGCCGAAAAAATGCTCGCGCACATAGGCGCCGTCCCTAGCCTTGTAGGTCTGGTATTCGCCGTCCACCACTTCCTGCATGCGTTGTTGCAGCAGGCCATTCTTGTCCTTGGCGAACAAGCGATCCCAATGCCTGCCCCAAACTATCTTGATGACATTCCAGCCCGCGCCGCGGAACACACCTTCCAGTTCCTGGATGATCTTGCCGTTGCCGCGCACCGGCCCGTCGAGCCGTTGCAGATTGCAATTGACGACGAAAATCAGGTTGTCGAGAGTCTCGCGCCCCGCCAGCGAAATCGCGCCCAACGATTCAGGTTCGTCGGTTTCACCGTCGCCGAGGAAGGCCCACACCTTGCGCCCTGCGGTTTGCGCGATGCCTCGATATTCCAGATAGCGCATGAAACGCGCCTGGTAAATCGCCATCAGCGGCCCCAGCCCCATCGATACAGTGGAGAACTGCCAGAAGTCCGGCATCAGCCACGGATGCGGGTAAGAGGACAAACCGTTACCATCCGCTTCCTGGCGGAATTTGTACATCTGCGCCTCGCTGAGCCGCCCTTCGAGGAAGGCGCGCGCATACATGCCGGGTGAAGAGTGTCCCTGAAAATAAATCAGGTCTCCGCCGTGGTCTTCGGTTACGCCATGGAAAAAGTGATTGAACGCCACATCGTATAAAGTCGCCGCCGAAGCAAAAGTGGCGATGTGCCCGCCCAGTTCGGAAGAATCGCGGTTGGCATTCAGCACCAGCGCCATCGCGTTCCAGCGCGTCACGGCGCGGATGCGATGTTCCAGTTCATGATTGCCGGCGGAGCGCTGCTCCTTCTCCAGCGGGATGGTGTTGCAATACGGCGTAGTCGCGCTGAATGGCACGCCGGCGCCGGAACTGCGCGCCTTGTCGATCAACTGGTCAAGCAGAAAATGCGCACGCTCCGCGCCTTCGTTTTCCAGCACCGACTCGAGTGCATCCAGCCACTCCCGGGTTTCTTGCGGATCGTAATCAGGTAATGATGCCATCTCTCTATCTACTTCCTTTGTTGTTATACGAACCCCTCTCTCCGGCCATCGCCCGGCGATGGGGAAATCCCCTCTCCCGCTTGCGGGAGAGGGTTAGGGAGAGGGGGAGAACTGCTTAAATCATGCTACGCAATGCAGCGTTTCCTCTTCGGTGATGATCCACTAGACTTTTACATCTGTCGATTCCTGCGGGAGCAACCGTAGGGTGGGCTGTGCCCACCATGTCGGGCGTAGCCCGACCTACATTTGGTTCCGGCTCGTCCGGCTTAAGGGTTCCCTTATTCCGAGCAAGCGATTATTTCTTGCTCGGTGATTATCCATCCGACTTTCACGTCCGTCGCTTCCTGCGGAATTTGTTCGACGATTTGCAGCGCGAACGCCGCGGCGGCCAATGCGGGCCGATGTGCCATGCGTGCCAGCAGCTTGTCGTAAAATCCCCCGCCGTAACCCAGTCGTGCGCCGTTTCTACTGAAGGCCACACCCGGTAATAGTGCGAATTCTACCTCATTTGGCGTTTTCAGCTTTTCACAGCGTTCGACTATCGGCTCGCGTATTCCCCACAAGCCGGGCGCCAACTGGTTTTCCAAATCATCCACCCAATACAGGTCGAGCTGGTTGGTATGGTGGTTCACCCGAGGCAACGCCAGTTTTTTGCCTTCCGCCAACACCTGTTGTATCCATGATTCGCTGGCAAACTCCGCGCCGAAATTCATGTAGCCCAGCACGGCACCGGCCTGCCGATATTCGGGCAGTTTCAATAAATGGTTGGTAATTGCCGCGCTGTGCGCGGCACGCGTGTCAGCAGGAAGCTGCTCGCGCAATGCGAGGATAGATTTTCTGATTACTTGCTTCATTTTAGAAATAGCGTATCTTGTGTATCAAAGCTGTGAGCGAAATTCGGCCCCGCGCCGTGTGAACCTTCGGGGTTCCTATACTCATGGTTTTCTCCATTCCGCCTTCAAAACATTTTCGTTGCAATTCATCTTTTGATTCGTTAAACTATTTGCAAATGGATTGGGACTACTCGGTCGGCGCTGGGCTTCTGGGACAACTCGGAGGCCCTTCTGCTTTTCTAGGGGAATATTTTCAGCCCCATCCCTGATTTGTTACCCCCTCCATCGCGGTAAAACTTCCCATCTAACACTTCCATCGCACGGTTCTGTTGACTCGGGCGCAACACGGACACGCCGATTGGCCGCGCTGTCAGATCCGCAAACTGCATCCCCTCCGAATTCGTCCTCTTGTCGGCGATAATCATGTCGAACGGCAGCGGCTTATGAAAGAAATTCGCACCATCGCAGATACGCCGGAATTCCAGCTCAAGCTCTTTGTCTTCCTTCGCTCCGCGCGCCTCCTTGCCAAGTTTCGCAAACGCCCCTCTCTTCTTGCGGATGTCAATCTCGTGCAAGATCACCATATCGTGTCAGAAGGTGGCAAACTTCAGCTTGCGCACCGCCGATGTCATCGCACCCGCGTAAACGTCCTTGCGAAAGATACAGAACGACAGGACGAACACGGGATATTCCTGATCGATAGATTCGATGCTATGATCTCCGCTCTCATCCACATAGACGATGTAGTCGCTGAACATAGGTGCTGTGCTTGGACTCATGACTTGCCTTCTTTCCAATAGATGCTGCTCAAAGTGCGCCTGGATAAAATAACCAGTATCGTGGCGCTCAAACTACTTCTGATCATCGTTCTTCAGTAGTTTCTTGGCCTTGCCTTCTATAGCGCGCTTAAGCTTCCCGCAGCTTTTCTTGATGTCTGCCGCAAGCAGCATTCCATTGGCCCGAAGCTTGTCGTAGTCCTTCACGAAAGCATACGCACCACCCCCAGTAGCAACCACATACACCAGCAGGTCTAGCGATCCTTGTTTAACTTCCCGGCATTCCGCGCGAGCCTTGCCTGCCCCAAAGCGGTAGTCAACCGTCGGCTGAATCTGTCCTTCTGAAATCTTTCGTATCAACGCGCGAAGCTCATCGTTAAGAGGCAGCATAGCAATGCGCGGCAATAAAACCCGCATGGACAACAAAAAAGCTTCACGCACATCGTCTTTCGCCCGAACATCCTTAAGTTCGACAATACAGCCTTCACCATAACTAACATCAGATCGCTCGTTCCATAATAGGGTCAGGGTGTCGATCCATTCTTTCAGCGCCTTCTTCGCTTCCGCAGCATCACTGAGAGGCTTCTCCTGATGAGCGATGCGCGTATTGCGAAAGTCGTTTACAGACTGTATAGCGGTGAACTGATCACGCGCACCCGGATACCTGAACTCATCTTTGATGGCATCAAATACACCTGTCAGCGCATTCTTGTCGTTCAAGGCGAAGTCGAAGCAATTCCTGAGCAACCCGAGCGGCGAAACGCCGGTCTTGTACACCAATGTCTTTTGCAGATTCCGCGCAAGCTCCTGGTAGTGGCGGTGCGTTTTAGCATCGGCCTTGCCGAGGTACGGCTCGAACCATGCCTTCTGTTCTGGTGCCGTTGTCGGCATCGCACCGTTAAGCTTCTGGATCACAAGTCCCTTTGCAGACTCGTCGATCACCCCAAGCAAGGACGTAAATGCCGGAGCATAGTTGGTGCCTGCCTTCTTCTCGAAAAACAGGAACAGCGATACCGCCTCTTCCACGGCCTTCCTCAGTCGTTCCGGCAGGTCTAACAGCATCGCTTCATCAATGAGGCCGGTAGCAGCAGCCTGATCGAGCTCTGCCTCCACAGTCCCGGTCGCAAACAAGGGCAACGTTCCCTGCACCACTTCAGCCATCGTGAGGTCGTGCAGTGCTGGCACACACATACGCACCAGTTCGGCGAAGCTCGTGCCCTGAAATCGCTGGTACACGCCCTCCGGCACGTAGACATAACTCCACTTCGCGGTCTTCGTGCTTGCCGCCTTGCACCACTCAACGGCAGCGCGCGCCTTTGCCGACACATACCGGTCAACCTGCCCCTTCGTTTCAACCAAAAAACATTCCGCGCCGATTCGCACAAAGAAGTCCGGCGTGTAGAACGCCAGCCTTTGGCCTTCTGCCAAGTAGTCAATGCGCAAAGCCTGCGGGCCTGCGTTCTTCGCAAAAGCAGAGACATCGCTCGCCTTGCTCAGAAACTCGGTTAGCGCCTGTTCCAGCGAGCGGTTGCATGGCACCAGATTGAATTGCGTCCGCGCAGAAATCAACACCGGGTGCCGCTCATTTGCGGTGACCTGGAATGGCCTCCAAGTCGAGAGCCGCATCGGCTGTGCCTCCAGCACGCGCATCTGCTGCTTCACCGTCTTCTTGCGAATCAGCGGCACGAATACCGCACGCACATGTTCCCGCACATCGCTATCTGACAAGCGCTGCACAACGCGCAGGTCAAAAATTGACTGCCCCGTCCCGAAAAGCATTTGCTCAAAAAATACCTGCAACAGCGGGCCAAGCACTTGATGTGTGCCTTTCACCTTGCAGATGTATTCCAGTTCCTGCTCGAAAAAGCTGATGGCACCCACGCCGGATTCGAGCAACGTAAGATTGACCTTCATCTGCTCGACCACTTCGCCCGTAATCAGATGCCGCCCTTCGTAGGGTACCTCGGTGGGGCCGACTTCACCCAGCGGGAGCGGCTTGAATGGCGCGAAGGCTTCGCGAATCTCTGCTTCGCTGATTGGGCTCAGCGTCGCCAGCGTTTGCGCGCCTGCGGTGAGCCGGGGAATCGCAATGTCGAGCGCCTCGATGTCTTTCTTCGGATCGGGGAAGATCGACACCGTGGTGCTTGGCACCTTGTCAACATCAACGATCTCGATGAACATGCCTTCCTGCGCCAGCTCTTCGCGATAAAGTTTGGCGAACGCCTCGTGTTCGATGACCGCAACCACCTCGTTCGCCTGCCCCGGCGGTGTCATGCGCCGCAGCCCGCGACCCAGCGTCTGCTCGGGAAGAATTCCCGCCTTCGACGTGTATGCCCGTAGCGGAACAATCGTCGTCACATTGCGCACATCCCAGCCCTCGCGCAGCATCAGCACCGAAACGATGCAGTAATAGGGGCTGCTATCTGAATCCAGATCACGGCTGAGCTTGCGCAGTTCCTTCAAGTCTTCGTCGCTGATCTCTTTTTCGTTCTCGACAAACTCCTGGCGCTTGTTCGTGCCGCTGCCAACGCTTTTCACCTTCCCCTTGAGCCGGGTATGCAAGTTGAGCGTCCGTCCGTTCAATTCCTTGAACAAATCGTCGCCACCCAGCCGCGCGGCGATCTGATCCGCCGCCGTCGTGTCTTCGCACATCACGAACAGCAGCGGCTTTTTGCCGCTCTTGGACCATTCCTCGTTGCTCTTCAGCCAGCGCTGATAACCCAATTTCAGATGCGCCTCATAGCGATACGAGGCGTTGTCTGTCGCCTGCTCAATGAGGTTGCCTGCGCGCCCGATGATCGGTGTCTTGACGATGCCCGCATCCACCGCCTCGCCCAGCGGCGTGTCACAGATGATGTGCTTGAAGTAGTTGGCCTTGTTATCCTTCGGCGTCGCGCTGAAATCCAGTTGTGCCGTTAGCCCGTCCCCGCCACGCTTGAGGCAGGTCTCATGTAAGAAGGTAATTGCCTCGTTCCATGCCGAATCCGGGTCCCAGACGTGGTGCGCCTCGTCGTTCAACACCATCAGCCGGGGGTGTGCGGTGATCCGGTCGCGCAATTCCGCGCCGGTATCCAACGCCTTGGCCTTCGATACCGCTGGCCCCATCCAATCGAACGCCTCATCGTCGCTCTTCTTGCGTTTCGATGTATCGAACAGGCGGTGAATGTTGGTGAGATACAGCACGGCTCCCGTGGCCGCGCCGCTTGCTTCATCCTGCAGCACGGTAGTCAGGTTCCAGTCGCCGCGCCATTCCACCGGGATCAGCGGGTCTTTATCGAAGATGTCCAGCCCGCCGCCCTCGGGCTTGAAATCTTCCTTCAAGCGTTCGAACACCGTCAGGTTCGGCGCGATCACCACGAAATGCCGCGCCATCGGTGAGTCACTCTCGCGCAGCGCGTGGAAATAGCTCCACACAATCGCCAAGCTCATCACCTTGGTTTTGCCAGAGCCAGTGGCCATCTTGAAAGCGTAACGGCACAAGGCATCCTCTTCCTCAGTAATGCCCAATGCTGCCGCTTCCGCCTGCGTACCGCCGAACTCGGCGATCAGTTGCGACAGCCGCTCAGTGCGGCGCACCTCTTTCAAGTAGATCAGCGTCTCGATGGCTTCGCGCTGGCAGAAGTAATAGCGGAACTCGATTTCGTTGCCGCCTGTCAGCACCCGGTGCGAGCGCCCGAACCAGTGATTGAGCAATTGCCGCGAGGTGTCGCTGGCGCCATAGTAATAATTGTCGCGCCAGCCCTTCACCTCTGCGCGCAGGTTCTGCACCATGCCCGCATTGATGGGCGAAGGTCGGCGCTGATTTTGCACCACTGCGCCTTCGCCGCTTGCTGCCCTCACACGATGTCTGTTGGGTTCTTCCCATGCCTCGAACAGTGGTTCCAGGGCGTCGGCCTTGACCGTGATTTCTTCAGACATGTGTCTGCTCCTTGTTTTCGCGCGCAGAGGCTGCATGGCGAGGGCCGAACATGAGCTGCATCAGCTCATCGGCCACAAAAAGCCGGTTCCGTTTCTGCCCCGTAATCTCCCGCAATAACCCCTGAGTGATCCAGAATTCCACCCCTTTGTTGACGTTGTTAAAACTCTCCCCGGATTGCCCGCAAAAGCGGCTGATGGAAAACACGGGGTTCCCGAAAAGCTCGTCAAGGATGAGAGCCGCCGTCTGCGGCACCCTTTTTGCGTGCTTCAGGCTCTCGCGGTGGTGCTCATACAAACGCAGCACCGTTTGCGTGTCGGCCAGCGCCGCCTTGGCCTGCGTGCGCACACCGCGCAGAAAATATTCCAGCCACTCGCGCCATTGCCCCTTTTGGCTGACTGCCAGCAGACACCGGTAATAATCATCCCGCGTTTCGTCGAAGAACCCCGACAAATAAAGCAGGGGCTGCGACAGATAGCCGCCGGAACAGAGAAAAAGCGTAATCAGCATGCGTCCGATGCGCCCATTGCCATCAAGAAACGGGTGTATTGCCTCGAACTGATAGTGCATAAACGCGCACTTCACCAGCACCGGTTCCGGTGTGTCGGCGTGCAGGTAATTTTCCCAGTCGCCGAGGGCGCGCTGCATCTCATCCGGCGGCGGGGGTACAAAGGTGGCCTCAGCCAGCGTTGCGCCAGGCGGGCCGATCCAGTTCTGGCTGCGACGGTATTCTCCCGGTGTCTTGGAAACTTCCCCACCACGCACACCGCTCAGCAGAAGTCCATGCAGTTCGCAGATCAGGCGGCTGCTTATGGGAAGTTCCGCAAGCCGTTTAAGTCCACTTTCCATTGCACGCACATAGTTCGCCACTTCCCTCACATCCGGGCGGCTCGGCTCCTCATCCGGTTGGGCTTCAAACATCGCCAATTCGCCCATGTCCGCGATGGTGTTCTCGATGCGCGAGCTGAGAATGGCTTCCCGTCTGAGGTAGGGACGAATCAGCAGGTGTGGATTGGGCAACAACTGCCCCGCGCCGGATAACTCCGCCAAGGCGCGGTCGGCTTCGGACAACAATCCGGCCAGTGCCCAGTCCACCTCCAGTTTGGGGGGCAACGGTGCGGGATAGAATGCCCAGTAACCCGTCATCGTCCGCCGACAGGTTCCCGCCTTATCCGAACTAAAATCTTCCGGTTTCATAAGATGCCCAAGTTTATTTCAATGCAACATGCAGACGCTATATTGAATTGAACCTTAGTTAAATGCAATACTGGTGCATCGTAATGCACTGAAACGTGGCCTCGCTTGAGGGGAGGCAGTCACACCTCCACCGTCAGCGTCATGCTGGTGTCGCAGCCGAACACATCCACCACCTTCACGCAGATAGTGTGCTTGCCCGGCGCGTCGTATATATGCCCGGCATCGCTCACGGTGCGCAGGCTGCGGTCTTTGCGCGTGCGGTAGTCCTGCCAATCGTGGTGAAAAGGCTGGCCCGGCTGCCAGTCGAAATCCACCGCCCAGAAATCAATGAAGTCAAAACCGCTCTTGACGGCACGCTCCTTGAGCGCCTCAAGCTCCTTGCTCGGCACTTCGGCCAGCGAGGGAAGGAATTGGGTGAGCTTCACTTCGACGAGAGTCTTGCCGCCATCCTTGCGTTTGACCACATCCGCTTCCAGTGCGGCCATTTCGAGGAATGGCGGCGGACTCTTGCGGTTCTTCTCCATGATTTCGCGCGGGATGGGTATCAGCTTGAGCTTCACTCCCAATTCGGCCTCGAGCGCCAGACAATACTGGCGCAGCTCCATCTCGAATTCCCATGCCAGACAGTATGCCTCGCGCCCGCCCGTAGCCGCCACTGCCTCGGCTACGGCGCGCGCTTCTTCGCGGGTGAAAATGCTGTCAATGCCGTCAACGTGGCAGAACGCGCCGGCTTTGCGGCCATGTAATAGCGGGTTAGCCGAATTGGCGAGGACTTCCGCCTTGAAAAACTCCAGCACGACGCGGCGATGCTCTTCGTCCGCACCTTGGAGCCGCTCCTTCTGCCACCACTGACGCTCGTAGCGGCCAAGGTTGTGAACATCAAAGGCGCGGTAGGGGTTTTCTTCCTGATGCAGATTGCGTTGCGATTCAATCAACCGCTTGCGGCTGGTGTGGATGGCGAAGCGTCCGAGGTCGGACATGATCCAGCGCCGCCCCAACCGTTCAGCTACGGCACCTGTCGTGCCGCTGCCGCAGAAAAAATCAGCAACCAGGTCACCTTCGTTGGTCGAGGCGGTAAGAATCCGCTCGGCAATGCCTTCTGGCTTCTGGGTTGCGTATCCGAGGTACTCCGTTTGATCCGCTGGCTGAAGCATTGAGATGCGCCAAACATTATCAATTTGGCGCTCAGTGCTCATGTAGGTAATTACTTTGCCGTTCTCATCTTTATCATTGACGATCTTTCCCTCTTTGAAGCTGTATTTTAGCTTCTTCAAAGGCTTATCGCGTGGCTCGGCAATCTGTTTGAACGTGTAGCCAGCTCCTCTGCTTTTCAGGTAGTAGAGGATCGTGTCCGTCGCGCGCGGAAACACCCGCTTCGTGGAGCCGTGAAGTTTGTTGTAGTAATACCAGTACACCTCGTTTTGGAAGTTTTCTTTTCCAAACACGTCATCCAGCAGGCAACGAAGCAAAGGGGACATTCTCCAGTCGCACTGAACGTAGATACTCCCCTTTTCACTCAACAGATCTTTCATGAGTGTGAGCCGCTCGAACATCATGTGCAGGTATGAGTCGGTGCCTTTGCCCCACATGTCGCGGTAAGCCACCATTTCCAGCGTGGACTGATCCTTGCCGACGGTTTCCTTGCCGTCGCCGATGGGCACGTCCATCGTGAAGTCCGCGCCCACGTCGAAGGGCGGGTCGATGTAGATGAGATCAATCTGGCCTTTGAATTCTTTCAGCAGGCTCGCCATCACCAGCTTGTTGTCGCCCCAGATCAGCCGGTTGCGCCAGGCATCGTGCTCAGCTTCCTTCTCCCGCGCTTTGTTAGTCTGCTTCTCCCACAGCGGCAACTGACCATCCGCCTCCGCGCGGCTGCGCGGCTCATCCACCGTCTCGATGCGCTGCATCGGCATCGCCAGCTCGGCCACATTCACCTCGCGCCGCCGCCCGTACTCGTCATACTTGCCTTCCCACACGAGTTCGGTGCGCATCTGCGAAAGCGGATGCGGGTTGTTGGGGCCGTAAACAAAAGGTTTGTCAGACAAGACGGGGCTCCAATATGCGATGGGCTCTGGCATCTGCGAGGACGGTAGATGTAAGTGGCAGCTTGATGTCGTCAGTCATGGTTTGTCAGTTTTCTCGTTGTTCTCTACATCACCGGGCAGTCCGTCCGCATCCTTCAGCTCCATTCTTGGCACGGCATTTTTGATGCGCTTTTCGACTTCCTTGATGTGTTCGGCTGGCGAAATCTGTTCAGGCAACGTGCCGCCGATGCGCTCGATAGCGGCGTGCACTTTTTTATTGACCTCTTCGGAATCCCAAGTCTTTCGATACGCTTCGACGTAGAATGCAGTGGCCGCAGGGTCGATGCCCCAATAGTGGCGACATAGGCGACGGTAGAGTTGCATGGCGGGTTCATATCCGCAGAAGTCGAGCAGACCATCGAGGGTGTGCTCAATGTGGCATTTATCATGGCTACGCGTGCGCAAGATAACCTCGACGAGTGGAGTGTACTCACGCACGGCCTGTTGATTGATAGAGTGAATGCTCGCAGCAAGGCCGGCGATGGATTCGATCATGTCGGGCATCTCGTTCTTAGTGATTCCCTCGGTTGCTATCGAATCTTGTTTTCATCGGCGGCTTTTTTCAGAGCATAAAGCTGTCCGATCAACACGGGAATTTCATTCTGGATAATATCCCAGACAACTTCGTTTTTGATTCCCAGATAGCCATGCACCAGGCGGTTGCGTGTGGCGATTATCTGTTTCCAGTTTATCTCGCCAGCGAAAGCGCGAATCTGATCCGGGATATGTGATGCCGCCTCACCCAACAGAATCAGGTTATGCACCGTCGCATCGTAATTGAGGCCGCTTGCCACGAATTTCTCCTGATCCATGTCATCGGTATAGGCCACGACCTTTTCGGCAAAGCCGATCATATCTGTAACATAAAAACGCCACTCCCTTTCCAATGGCTCAGACATGAATCAAGTCCTTCTCTATGTATGGTTTCAACTCAGGACGGACGACATCTTTTTGCACCAGATCAATCGGACATTCGAGCAAATCTTCCAGATAAAACTGCACGCCAAAATAACGCTTCGCCGTCGAACGGCCATCGAATTCAACCATCACGTCAATATCGCTGCCCTCCTGCGCCTCGTCGCGCGCGGTCGAGCCGAACAAGGCCAAGTCGGTGATGCCAAAACGCCGGATCAATTCCGGCTTGTGCTGGGTCAGCAATTTTAAGACTTCATCTTTGCGCATTGTTGCCTCCCACATATTTTCCAGTTCTGCGTTGGGTTACGCGGTGAAACTGCTAACCCAACCTACACAACCACGCATCGCTTTGCTTGAATTCTAGCCCAGGAACAGCCGGTACGCCGGATTGTCGCTCTCGTCCCAGTAGCGGTAGCCGAGCGTGTCGAGGAACTTGCGCAGCGCTTTTTTATCGTGGTGCGGTACCTGCATGCCGACCAGCACGCGGCCGTAGTCCGCGCCGTGGTTGCGGTAGTGGAACAGGCTGATGTTCCAGTTGTGGTTCATGCTGTTCAGGAAGTTCATCAGCGCGCCGGGGCGTTCGGGGAACTCGAAGCGGAACATGATCTCGTCCTTGACCTCCGGAGCGTGCCCGCCGACCAGATGGCGCAGATGCAGCTTGGCCATTTCATTGTCGCTCAGATTCAGCGTGGCGAGTTTGTTGTGCCGCAACTTGTCCACCAGCTCGGCGGTCTCCGACTGGTTGCGCACCTGGATGCCGACAAACACCTGCGCTGCTTTCGGGTCGGCGTAGCGGTAGTTGAATTCGGTGATGTTGCGCTTGCCGAGCAGCGCGCAGAATTTGCGGAAGCTGCCGGGGGTTTCGGGGATCGTGACGGCGAGTATCGCCTCGCGTTGTTCGCCGATCTCGGCACGTTCCGCGACGAAACGCAGACGGTCGAAGTTCATGTTCGCGCCAGAGGCGATGGCGACCAGTGTTTCGCCTTTGCGTTTTCTGCGCGCGGCGTACAGCTTGGCTCCGGCGATGGCGAGCGCGCCCGCCGGTTCGAGGATAGAGCGCGTGTCTTCGAACACGTCCTTGATCGCGGCGCAGGTGGCATCGGTATCCACAAGCACGATCTCATCCACCAGCTTGCGGCACAGCCGGAAAGTCTCCGTGCCGACCTGCTTCACCGCCACGCCATCGGCGAACAGCCCGACATGGTCGAGTGTGATGCGCCGTTTGGCTTTTACGGAGCGATACATGGCATCGGAATCCACCGGCTGCACACCGATGATCCTGATCTCGGGGCGCAATTGTTTGACGTAAGCCGCCACGCCGGAGATCAGCCCGCCGCCGCCGATGGCGACGAAGATCGCGTGGATAGGCTGGGTATGCTGGCGCAATATTTCCATCGCGATGGTGCCTTGTCCGGCGATCACATCGGGGTCGTCGTAGGGATGCACGAAGGTCAGCTTGTCCTTCTTCTCCAGTTCCAGCGCGTGTTGATAGGCATCTGAATACGAATCACCGTCCAGTACCACTTTCGCACCGCGGCTGGCCACCGCCTGGATCTTGATCTGCGGCGTGGTGGCCGGCATCACGATGACGGCTTTGCAGCCGAGTTTTTGCGCGGAAAGCGCCACGCCCTGTGCGTGGTTCCCCGCCGAGGCGGTGATCACGCCGCGTTTGAGCTGCATGGGGGTGAGCTGCGCCATCTTGTTGTACGCACCGCGCAGCTTGAACGAGAACACCGGCTGCATGTCCTCGCGCTTGAGCAATACCGTGTTGCCGGTGCGCGCAGACAGGTTGGGCGCCGGTTCCAGCGGGCTTTCGATCGCCACGTCGTAGACGCGCGCGTTGAGGATGCGTTTCAAATATCCGTTCATGATTTATCTTGACTGAAAAATACGCGCGCAGATTAGCATAAAAACACTGCGTAACCCTTGCGACATAAGCGAAAATCGGTTCAAATGCCGCGCATGGAAAAGATTGATCCACATGGCATCGATATACAGACGCAGGTGAACTACCTGCCGGAGCAATCCGATGAGGCGGGCAATCGTTTCGTGTTTTCCTATACCATCACCATCACCAATCTCGGCAGGGCGCCCGCCAAGCTCATAAGCCGTCATTGGATCATCACCGATGCCCACCACCATGTGCAGGAAGTGCGCGGGCAGGGCGTGGTGGGCGAGCAGCCGTTGCTCAAGCCGAGCCAGAGCTTTGAATATACCAGCGGCACGGTTCTGGCCACGCAGGTCGGCACGATGCGCGGCAGCTACCAGATGCAGGCCGAGGACGGCACGCAGTTCGAGATCGAGATCCCGCAATTCGTGTTGAGTGTGCCGCGTGTATTGCATTAACTATTTTTCCGGTGCACGATTTGTAGGGGCACGGCGCGCCGTGCCCCTACTGTTAATTATTCTTGCTGCCTGCACCTCGCCCAAACCCCCGGTCGTGCCGCCGGCCGCAGATGTTGCGCCCTACACGCCGTTTGCGGTAAGCAAGTGGGAGATGCTGCCGGATTGGCAGACGATAGATCTGCAACCGACCTGGGCGGCTTTTTGGCAAAGCTGCAATGCGCTCAGGAACAAGCCCGGTTGGCAGCCGGTCTGCGTGCGTGCCGACGGGTTGACGCAGCCGGACAATCTCTCGCTGCGCGCCTTTTTCGAGGAAGGCTTCACGCCCTATCAGGTGTTCAATCCGGATGGTACTTCGCAGGGGTTGATCACCGGCTATTATGAACCCAGGCTCTATGGCAATCGCGTCAAGACCGCGCGTTTCCGGTATCCGCTGTACGGTGTGCCGGATGATCTGCTGACCATCGATCTGAGCGAGGTATATCCGCAATTGAAGGACCTGCGTTTGCGCGGACGGATGCAAGGCAATCGTATCGTGCCTTATTACAACCGCGGCGAGATCGATAACGGCAAGGCCCCGCTGCAGGGACGCGAATTATTCTGGGTGGACAACGCGGTCGAGTTGTTCTTTCTGCAGATCCAGGGTTCCGGACGCATCGAATTGCCGGACGGCAGCATGGTGAAAGTCGGTTACGCCGAACAGAACGGGCATCCTTACACCTCGATCGGCAAGAAACTGGTCGAAATGGGCGCGTTCAAAATCGAAGAGTCCTCGATGCAGAACATCAAGCTGTGGGCGGAGAAAAATCCAGGCAAACTGCAAAGCATGCTGGAACAGAACCCCAGCTACGTGTTCTTCCGCGAATTGCCCAATGAACTCCCCGCTCCGCTGGGCGCATTGGGTGTGCCGCTGACCAATGAATACAGCCTGGCGGTGGATGCGCGCACCATCCCCCTCGGTGCCCCGGTGTTTCTCTCCACTACTTACCCGAACACCGCCGAGCCGTTGAACCGCCTGATGCTGGCCCAGGATACCGGCGGCGCGATCAAGGGAGCGGTGCGCGGCGATTTCTTCTGGGGTTTTGGCGAACAAGCGGGGGCTCAGGCGGGCCGAATGAAACAGACCGGGCAGATGTGGGTGTTGTTTCCCAGGGGCGCGGAACCGGAGCTAAAACCATAGGCTGGTGGAGAGCACGTGAAGCCCGAGCATCGCAGGCAAATTCCTGCCGACGGCTACCACCCCGTTAGCCGAGGATATTGACGCAATTGCATCCACTGCGTTTGGCCGCAAGCAATTTCAGGTTGGCCTGCTCGATGAGCACCTCTTTGGCGGTCTCCTTGTTAGGCATGCGCTGGATGCCACCGATGCTGATGGTGACCACGCCATGGGGGGAATCCTGATGCGGGATATTGAGCATGCGCACCTGCTCGCAAAGCTTCCCGGTGTGCTGATGCAGGCCCTCAAGATTGGATGAGAATGACACCACGGCAAATTCTTCGCCGCTGTATCGTGCTGCACAATCCGACGTGCGCCTGAATGAATTGGCGATGCAATTGCCCACCTTGCGCAGACATTCTTCCCCCACAGATTGCCCGTATCGCTCATTGAACTGTTTGAAATGATCCAGATCGATCAGCAATACCGACAATTCGCTGTGGATGCGTTTCGCGATGGATAGCAGGGTGGAAAATCGCTCATCGAAGTGGTGGCGGTTGCTGATCCCGGCTACCGGATCGGTGTTGGTCAAGGCGCTCAGTTGTTGCTCGAGCAAAATTCTGGCGGTCACGTCTTTATGGATGCCGATGAAATGGGTGAGCATGCCGCTGTCATCATGCACCGGGGAGATGCTGAGTTCATTCCAGTACATCGATCCATCCTTGCGGTAATTACGCAGTGTGGCGACACACCCTTCTCCTTTGGTGATAGCCGAACGGATCACGGCAAGCCCGGATTGATGGTCGTCACTCGCCTGAAACACCCGGAAATTCTTGCCGACGACTTCGGCAGAGGTGTAACCGGTCAGTCTTTCAAAGCCATGGTTGACATAGATCAGCGGGAAACCGCTCTGTTGGGCATCGATGATGGCAATGCCATCGTGCGACGTGTTGATGGCTTTGGCGAGCAGGTGTTGAGAAATATTTGCTGTGGCATTCATGATGTGCCCTACTTTTTAGGTTGGTTCAGATTTTTTTCCAGTTCTTCAGCAGGTAAATACCCAGGGGTTTGCAGACCATTGGCAAAAATGATGTTAGGCGTGCCATTGACGCGGAGTTTTTGGCCCAACGCCTTGACCTGGTCGGTCTGTGGCGTGTCACATGAGGCTTGCGCTGGTGCGATACCGTTCAGCATCCAGTCGTCCCACGCCTTGACCGGGTTTGTTGAGCAAAGCACATTGCGCACGATTTCGTCCGAGCCCGGAAAAATCGGGAAAAGAAAGCTGTATATCGTGACATCGGTGACCTTGGTAAATTCCTTCTCCAGCCGCTTGCAGAAACTGCAATTCGGATCGGTGAATTGTGCCAGTTTGCGCTTGCCGTTGCCCTTCACTTTTTTCACCGCAAGTTCCAGCGGCAGCTTGTCGAAATCGATCGCGAATAACACCTGGCGCCGCTCCTCGCTCATGTTGCGGCGGCTTTTTGCCTCGATCACATTGCCGTCGAACAGGTATAGCCCCTTTGCATCGGTGTACAACAGTTGGCCGTCAACGACAATCTCATACAGCCCGGAATATGGCGTGATGACGATATGTTCGAGCTTGCCGATTTCAGGAAATTTGCTTTGCAGCGACTGACGGATTTCCTTCTCCCCGGCGTGCGCGGAAGACAACAGCGTGAACAGAAACAAGGTGATCAGTAGTTTAGTTGCGGCGTAACGCCCGCCAAGGCGGGCATTAGCCTGCTCTGAAACTTCGCTTTGCTTCGTTTTCATGGGATGCTTTCTTCGGTTAATTGTTAATTAAGGGCATGCTGCACCAGCATTTTTTTCAGCGGGGTGATGCGATTGGCGGCACTCAGCCCCAGATTGCGCACGGTACGCAGCAACGGAGCGTCATTGTTGAACAGATGTTTCAGCCCGTAAGTCGTGGCCTGCATCGCGTAGATATCTTCCTTGCGTTTCCGTTCATAACGGCGCAGCAAATGTGCGTCGCCGCAATCGTTTTGCGCGCCGCGCTCGATCAACACTTGCGCCAGTTGGCGCGCATCGCGAAAACCCATGTTCACCCCCTGTCCGGCCAGCGGGTGGATATTGTGCGCGGCATCGCCGGCCAGCGCCAGGCGCGGTGCAACGATGTGCGGCAGGGTCAGCATACGCAGCGGAAAAGCTGCGGGCGCCGTGATGATCTTCAGTTTTCCGAGCGCGTATTGCGAAGCTGCGGCGACTTGCGCGCACAGCTCATCATGCGACAACGCAAGCAGGGGCACGGCGCGCTGTGCCCCTACCGACCACACCATCGACACATGGTTGCCCGGCAGCGGCAGCAGCGCGAGTATACCGTCCGGCTGGAACCATTGATAAGCGATGCCGCGATGCGGCAGTTCACAGGTGAAATTGGCGATCACCCCGAGTTGCTGATAATCCACCGGCGCGGCACTGATGCCAGCCTGTTCTCGCACCCATGAATTTCGCCCATCGGCACCGATCACGAGTTTGGCACTCAGGGTGCGGCCGTCTTCCAGCGTAAGCTCGGCGGCCGTGCCGGCAAACCGGAGCGCGGCGCAAGTTGCCGGATGCAGCAGCGTCAGGTTTTCCTGTTGCTGTAATTTCTGCCACAGGGCGTGCTGCAATGCACGATTTTCCAGTATGCACGCCAGTTCTGCCACGCCGATCTGATAGGCGCTGAATTCCAGTTCCGCGCCGGTGTCGCCGAATACGCGCATCGTCTCGACCGGTGCGATGCGGCTGGGATCCAGCAGAGACCATACGCCGGATCGCTGGAGGAAACTGCGGCTGCCCGGACTGATCGCGTAGATGCGGCTATCCCAACCGGCAGCCGGCTCCGGTGCGGCCTGGCTCTCCACCAGTGCCAACGACAGCCCGCTGTCCCTGAGTGCGACGGCCAGGCTGGCTCCCACCAATCCACCGCCAATAATTACGACATCAAAATTCATGGCGGCAATCATATCATGGCGCCCATGTTTCATTTATAATCGCACCCCCTCGCTGAACTCTCCCTGCGAAAAATATCAAGATGCGTATCGGGCCGTATAAACTGAAAAACAATCTCATTGTTGCCCCGATGGCGGGAGTGACCGATCGCCCTTTCCGCATGTTGTGCAAGCGCATGGGTGCGGGCATGGCGGTGAGCGAGATGGTCGCGTCCAACTCGCTGTTGTACGGTTCGGAAAAAACCAGGCGCCGCGCCAACCATGAAGGCGAGGTCGACCCGATCTCGGTGCAGATCGTCGGGGCCGACCCCGGGATGCTGGCACAAGCCGCCAAATACAATGTCGACCGCGGCGCGCAGATCATCGACATCAACATGGGTTGCCCGGCCAGGAAGATCTGCAACGTGATGGCTGGTTCCGCGCTGTTGCAGAACGAACCCTTGGTCGCCCGGTTGCTGGAAGCGGTAGTCGGCGCGGTGGACGTGCCGGTCACATTGAAGATACGCACCGGCTGGGACAAGCAGAATCGCAACGCGATACGCATCGCCAGGATAGCCGAAGCGTCCGGCATCCAGGCGCTGGCGATACATGGCCGCACCCGCGCCTGCGCCTACACCGGCGATGCCGAGTACGACACCATCGCGGCGGTCAAGGCCAGCGTGAACATCCCCATCATCGCCAACGGTGACATCACCACCCCGGAAAAAGCGCGGCACGTGTTGCAGTATTCCGGTGCGGATGCGGTGATGATAGGCCGTGCAGCGCAGGGTCGCCCGTGGCTGTTCCGCGAGATCGAGCATTTCCTCAGGACCGGCGAGCACCTGCCGCAACCGGAGGTCGGCGAGATCCATCGCGTGCTGGTGGCCCACGTGCTGGATCTGTACGACTTCTACGGCGAGCACACCGGATTGCGTGTGGCGCGCAAACACATCTCCTGGTACACCAAGGGGCTGGCCGGTTCGGCGCACTTCAGGCATCGCATGAATCAACTGGAAAGCCCTGCCGGACAGTTGGCGGCAGTGGGCGAATTTTTTGCAGAACAAGCGCAGCGTGGTCTACAGTTGCATTACGTCGAGGGTTTAGCGGCATGAGCGATGGTTTGATCAACGAGAACGAGATGGCGCGCTACGTGCGCAAGGCACTCAAGGAATATTTCAAGGACCTTGACGGCGAGGAACCCTGCTGCGAGATGTATGACATGGTGATGAACTGCGTCGAGAAGCCGCTGCTCGAAATGGTGCTGGAGCAAGTCGGTGGCAATCAGACCCGCGCCGCAGAGATGCTCGGCATCAACCGCAATACCTTGCGCAAAAAGATGCTGGAGCACGGCATAGCGTAGGTCGGGCTATGCCCGACATGTCGGGTGGAACCCGACCTACTATCTACCCTCATTTATTTTCATTGGAACCATCATGGCAGCAATCAAACAGGCACTCATCAGCGTGTCGGATAAATCCGGCGTTCTCGAATTCGCGCAGGGCTTGAACCAGCTTGGCGTAAAGATACTCTCCACCGGCGGCACGGCAAAACTCTTCGCCGACAACGGCATCCCGGTCACCGAGGTGGCTGACTACACCGGCTTTCCCGAAATGCTGGACGGGCGCGTCAAGACGCTGCAACCGAAAGTTCACGCGGGCATCCTGGCTCGGCGCGACCTGCCGGAACATGTCGCCACGCTCAAGAAACATGACATCCCGACCATCGATCTGGTCGTGGTGAACCTGTATCCGTTCGCGGCGACCGTCGCCAAACCGGGCTGCACATTGGAAGATGCCATCGAGAACATCGACATCGGCGGCCCGACCATGGTGCGCGCGGCGGCGAAGAACCACGGCCATGTCGCCATCGTCACCGACCCGGCGGACTACGCGGATGTGCTGGCCGAGATGCAGACCAACAACGGCGCGGTGAGCGACGCAACGCGCTTCGACCTGGCGAAGAAGGCTTTCTCGCACACCGCTGCCTACGATTCCGCGATCAGCAACTATCTCACCGCGATCAATGCGGACGGCACCAGGAGCGTGTTCCCGGCACAGATCAACTTCAACTTCGCCAAGGTGCAGGACATGCGCTACGGCGAGAATCCGCATCAGCAGGCGGCGTTCTTTCGCGACCTCGATCCGGTGGCGGGCGGTATCGCCGGATATACGCAGTTGCAGGGTAAGGAGCTGAGCTACAACAACATCGGCGATGCCGATGCGGCGTGGGATCTGGTCAAGACATTCGATCAGCCGGCCTGCGTGATCGTGAAGCACGCCAACCCGTGCGGCGTGGCGATCGCCGACAGCGCGCACAGCGCCTACAAACTCGCCTATGCCACCGATACCACCTCCGCGTTCGGCGGCATCATCGCCTTCAACCGCGAACTGGATGCCGACAGCGCGGCGGAGATCACTGCGAACCAGTTCGTCGAACTGATCATCGCCCCTTCCGCTTCCGAGGCGGCGCTCAAGGTCACGGCAGCGAAGCAGAACGTGCGTGTGCTCACCGTGCCGCTGTCCAATGCGCACAACCAGTACGACTTCAAGCGCGTCAGCGGCGGCCTGCTGGTGCAGACGCCGGATGCGCTCAACGTGCAGGCAGCGCAACTCAAGACTGTAACCAGGGCACAGCCCACCAGGGAGCAGTTGCAAGACCTGCTGTTCGCCTGGCGCGTGGCGAAATATGTGAAGTCGAACGCCATCGTGTTCTGCAAGAACGGCCAGACCCTGGGCGTGGGCGCGGGGCAGATGAGCCGCGTGGACAGCACGCGCATTGCCAGCATCAAGGCCCAGAACGCCGGCTTGAGTCTGGCAGGTTCCGTGGTGTCATCCGATGCGTTCTTCCCGTTCCGCGATGGCATCGACGTGCTTGCAGCAGCCGGCGCCAAAGCGGTGATCCAACCCGGCGGTTCGATGCGCGACATGGAGGTGATCGCGGCGGCGGACGAGCATGGGATAGCGATGGTGTTCACCGGTTACAGGCATTTCAGGCATTAAACTCGGGGAAGGGATAAGGGAGAAGGGGGAAGGGTAGAGAGTGCAGAGCTCCGGTTTTACCCTTCTCCCTTCCCTCTTCCCCCTTCTCTTTTTTCTGAAGAGAGCAGCAGGATGAAAATATTAGTAATCGGTTCCGGCGGGCGCGAACACGCATTGGCTTGGCGTTTGTCTCAGGATGCCAGGATACAGAAGGTGTATGTCGCGCCGGGCAATGCCGGCACCGCTTTGGAAGACGGCCTGGAAAACGTCGCACTGCAGGGCAATGATGAATTGCTTGCCTTCGCGCAACGCGAGGATATCTATCTGACCGTGGTCGGCCCGGAAGCGCCTCTCGCGGCAGGCGTGGTGGATGTTTTCCGCGCCGCCGGGCTGAAAATATTTGGCCCGACCAAAGCGGCTGCACAACTGGAAAGCTCCAAGGATTTTGCCAAGCGTTTCATGACGCGCCACAACATTCCCACTGCTTTCTTCGAAACCTTCAGCGACGCCAAGGCAGCACATGCCTATGTGAACAAGCACGGTGCGCCCATCGTCATCAAGGCAGACGGCTTGGCGGCGGGTAAAGGCGTCGTGGTGGCAATGACGCCGGACGAGGCGCATCAGGCCATCGACATGATGCTTGCGGACAACAAGCTGGGTGATGCCGGCGCGCGCGTGGTGATCGAGGAGTTCCTGCATGGAGAAGAAGCCAGCTTCATCGTGATGGTGGACGGCAAGCATGTGCTGCCGCTGGCCACCAGCCAGGATCACAAGCGCCTGCTGGATGGCGACAACGGCCCGAACACCGGCGGCATGGGCGCGTATTCGCCCGCGCCGGTCGTGACGCCGGAGATCCATGCGCGGGTATTGCGCGAGGTGATACAACCCGTGGTGCGCGGCATGGAGCAGGAAGGCAATACCTACACCGGATTCCTCTATGCCGGGCTGATGATAGACGCACAGGGCGGCATCAAGGTGCTTGAATTCAACTGCCGCATGGGTGATCCGGAAACCCAGCCTATCATGCTGCGCCTGAAGAGCAATCTGCTGGCACTGGTCGATCACGCGGTGAACGGCACGCTCGACAAGGTCGAAGTGGAATGGGACAGGCGCACCGCGCTGGGCGTGGTGCTGGCAGCGGCGAATTATCCGGATACGCCGCGTAAAGGTGATGTCATCACCGGCCTGCCGAAAAGAGCGGATGAAGATACCCATGTATTCCATGCAGGCACGGAGCTGCGTGATGGAGAAGTGGTCACCAGCGGCGGGCGGGTGCTGTGCGTCACCGCGCTGGGCGACATGCTGAAGATGGCGCAGAAACGCGCCTACGAGATCGCCGACACCATCCATTTCGATGGTAGCCAGATGCGGCGGGATATCGGCTGGCGCGCGCTGTCTGCGCGCAAGAAATAAAAATCCATATTTCGTCGCCATACGTTGTTGCGCTCGGAAAATCTTGCTTACATATACCGACATATGCAGCGCGGCGATTTTTTCGCGCGCCTAGTCTGGCTTAGAACTCTGGATTTTTAGGAGTCTCATGTTTCGGTTTTCAATTTCAACACGCCGCATCGCCGCGCACCTCAGACGCGGCGGCCTGATCGCCTATCCCACCGAATCCTGCTACGGCCTGGGCTGCGACCCGGACAATCGCATCGCGGTGCAGCGCCTGCTCAAGCTCAAGCGGCGCCCGCAAAACAAAGGACTGATCGTCATCGCGGCTGATTACCGGCAGGTGGCACGCTATCTGCAACCGCTCACGCCAGCCGAACAGCAGCGACTCAGCGAGGCGGGCGCTCAAGCGATAACCTGTCTGATGCCGGCCCGCCGCTCCACACCACGCTGGCTGCGCGGAGCGCACGATACTCTGGCTGTGCGGCTGACCGCACATCGGCAAGCCGCACAACTATGCCGCGGTTTGAACAGTGCCTTGGTTTCCACCAGCGCCAATCGCAGCGGGCAGCATCCAGCCAGAACCTATGCGCAATGCCGGCGTTCATTCGGACGCAAGGTGTGGGTATTGCCGGGTCGCGTGGGCAAGCGCAAAAAACCTTCGACCATCAGGTCGTGGGCTGATGGTAAAATCATCCGGTGATCTGGAGTGCGCAGTCTCGACTGCGCTGTTAACCCAAATTGCCTATTAGTCTTAATTCATGCCTTGTAGGAGCCCGATTTATCGGGCGACCCAGTGCAATCGCGCAACAAGTTGCGCTCCTACGGGTGTCCGACCAAAAGTTTTTCGGACAACGGCGTTTTCTCTACTAATGGTTAATCTGGGTTTAATAAAGGATGCAGCGACACGTCGCTGCACTCCAAAGGAAACAACATGGGCAGTTTCAATTCCGCGGCCGTAAGAGAATACTTGTATGAACTGCAAGACCTGATCGTCACGCGCCTGGAACAAGTGGACGGCAAGAAATTCCGCCGCGACAGTTGGGAACGGCCGGAAGGAGGCGGCGGCAGAAGCTGCATCCTCGAGGAAGGCAACGTGCTGGAACGCGGCGGCGTGGCCTTCTCGCATGTGAAGGGCGACAAGATGCCGCCTTCCGCCACCGCGCATCGCCCCGAGCTGGCGGGCCGCCGCTGGGAAGCGATGGGCGTGTCGCTGGTGATGCATCCGCGCAACCCTTATGCCCCCACCACGCACATGAACGTGCGCATGTTCGTGGCGATGAAGGACGGCGAAGCACCGGTGTTCTGGTTCGGCGGCGGCATGGACCTGACGCCCTATTACGGCTTTGAGGAAGATGCAGTGCATTTCCATCAGGCCTGCAAGAATGCGCTTGCGCCGTTCGGTGCGGACCTGCATCCCAAGTACAAAAAATGGTGCGACGAGTATTTCTACATCAAACACCGCAACGAGCCGCGCGGTATCGGCGGCATCTTCTTCGACGACCTGAGTGTGCCGGATTTCGACACTGCATTTGCGATTCAGCAAAGCGTTGGGGATCACTTCCTGTCCGCCTACGTGCCTATCCTGGAGCGCCGCAAGGACACACCCTACGGTGAGCGCGAACGCGACTTCCAGCTTTACCGGCGCGGCCGCTATGTCGAATTCAATCTGGTGGTCGACCGCGGCACGATCTTCGGCCTGCAAACCAACGGGCGCACCGAGTCCATCCTGCTGTCCATGCCGCCGCTGGTGAAATGGCGTTATGACTGGCATCCGGAAAAGGGCACGGAGGAAGCAAAACTGTATGAGAAATTTCTGGTGCCCAGGGACTGGGTATGAAGGGAATGTGACAACCCAATCCGTAGATAGCGATTGTTTGTGAAACAAGAACCCCTCATCGGGCGACTGATGGGGGTTTTATTTTTGGCCTGACAGATGGCTTTGTTTGGCCCGGGACGGGCGGCACATATGCAGTGTGCTATGCTCCGCGCGGTTGTTCTATTGATGGTTTGTAATGAGGTTCATACTTTACTTTTTCTTGCTTGTTGCCGCTCCCGTGCTGGCGGATCAGGATGCGGATTTTCTTGCGGCGAACGATGCCTTCCGCGCCGGTGATGCGGTCAAGCTGCAACGGCTCGCGCAGCGGCTGAAAAACACACCGATCGAGGTGTACGTCAATTATTACCAGTTGCGCATGGACCTCGATAAAGCCGATGCGGGGGTGATGAAAAAATTTCTTTCCCGGCCGGAAGACACGCCGATGATCGATCGGCTTCGCGGCGAGTGGCTCAGGCTGCTCGGCAGCAGACAGCAGTGGGAACTGTTCGATGCGGAATATCCTCTTCTGCTCAACGAGGATACCGATCTGACCTGCTATATCCTGCAATCGCGCCTGCGCAACCAGGATCAGACCGCCTTGCGCGAAGCGCGCGCATTGTGGTTCAGCGGCAAGGGGCTGCCCGACAGTTGCAGCGCGCCGTTTGAAGCGGCAATATCTGCCGGCATCATCACCGGGCAGGATATCAATCAGCGATTGCGCCTGGCTCTGGAGTCGGGCAATGTCTCGCTCGCCAAACAACTTTTCTCGCGGCTGGATGGCGATCAGGCCGTGTCTTCCAGGGCTTTGGAAAGCGCTGCGGCTGATGCGCTTCGTTATCTGGACAAGCTGAGATTGGACGACACCGCGCTCTTGGCCAAGGCCGGGCCCATGACCAGGGACGGTCCGGAAATCGCACCGGCGAATACCGGCGCGGCTGACGAAGCCCGCGCTTTGTCAGTCACGGAGCAGAATTCGCCCTACCGGAAATCAGCTGCGGATCACCCGCTCACGCGCAGCCTTCCCGCGAGTGACCGGACAATAGGATTATTTTTGTCTTATCTGGAAAGCCCGGTGGGGCAGTTTCGCCCCATCGGGCCGGGCACCGAAGCTGTTCAAGAGCAGCATATCAATGCGCCGCCGGACTTTTATATAACCACAGAATATCCTTTGGAGTATCTGCTGCCCGGCCACGACCATGGCTGGCGCGACGATTTTGCGTCCGGTTGCCTGAACCTCACGGCAGTTTTGCCTGAAACTGTGTCACCTATGCTGAATGAAATATTGTCTGAGTCGCAAGTTTGCCCGGACCCCTGCGCGATCTTCGGCATTTCCGCTATCCTTTCTGCGCGGCTAAGTGGCGTGGACTCTGCCCATGACCGGCTATACCTGTCCGGCCTTCAGTTGGGCGGGCATGAAAGACCTTTATCCCGGCAGCGGATAGAAACAGCAATCCTGGAATCGATACTTGCGAATCTCCGGCCAAACATTGGCGAGCCAACCGCACATGCAGCGCCGGCCACTGGCGAAGACACCGGGCTACGTTTTCCTTCAAAAGGGGAGGGAGCGGCTGTCACCGGAGGATGGGCAGGCTGGAGCAGTCTTTGGGACCGGCTAGGGCTGGGCAAGACCGACGACCTCACAGCGAAAGCAACAGATGGCAGTTTTCTCGCGATCCCCGGGTGTGACCCCTGCGCGATTGCCGGTGAAGTCAGCACAGTGTCGCCGATGGAATGGAATCCTAAACTGGCGAGCGAAGGGCAGCGCGCTATCGTGCTGTTCGCGTTGCAGCGCCTGGCAAAACAATCTCCCGAATTGGCTGCCGCGCGCTGGATGAGGATCGCGGCCTATTTTCCTGCACCCGAGCAGCGTTATTTTTACGGCCGGCTGGCTTACGAGGCGGCACGTGATCTGGATGGGCGAGCGCTGCAATGGTACAAGGCGGCGGCAAACACGCCGCTCAGTGAGCAGCAATCTGCATGGCGGGTGCGCGCGGCACTGCGCGCGCAGGATTGGCCCGAGGTGTTGGCGAGTATCAACGCGATGAGTGAGCAGCAGCAGAGTGAGGCCGCATGGAGATACTGGAAAGCGCGCGCATTGCAGGCACTGGGTAAACCCATCGAAGCGAGGGACCTGTTCGCGCCGTTGAGCAGCGAACACCATTTTTACGGGCAATTGGCGAGCGAGGAATTGGCGGACACGCCGGTGCTGAGCCAGGCATTGTCGGCCTACAAGCCGGACAACCAGGCCATCGCGGAGATGCTGTCACTGCCGGGTATACAGCGCACCCTGGCGCTATACCGGATGGGCTTGCGCAACGAGGCACTGGAGGAATGGCGCTGGGTGATACGCAATTTCAACGATAGAGAATTGATCACCGCAGCGGAGATCGCGAGGCGCAACGAGATGTACGACCGCGCCATCGGCGCGGCAGACAAGACCGTCAGTGTGCATGATTTCGGATTGCGCTATCTCGCGCCTTATCGCGATTTGTTGCAGGAGCATATCCGCGAGCATGGTTTGGAGGAAGCGTGGGTGTATGGACTGATGCGCCAGGAGAGCCGTTTTGTCAGCAGCGCAAAATCCAGTGTCGGAGCGGCCGGGTTGATGCAGATCATGCCGGCCACGGCGCGCTGGCTGGCGAACAGGCTGGGCCTGAAAAGTTATCGCAATGCGTTGATCCACCAATTGGACACCAATCTGCGCCTGGGAACCTATTACATGAAAACGATACTTTCCCAGTTCGATGACAGCCCGGTGATGGCTACGGCGGCATACAATGCCGGACCCAGAAGGGCGCGCGAATGGCGCGGGGACAAGTCGATGGAAGGCGCGATCTATGCCGAGACCATCCCTTTCGAGGAAACGCGCGACTATGTGAAAAAGGTGCTGAGCAACACCGTGTATTACGCCAGTCAATTCAATGCGCCGTTACGCCCGCTCAAGCAGCGCCTGGGCATCGTTGCGGGCAGGGCAGAAGATAAGCTGCAATTCATACCATCCGTTCCTGAGGACCCTGCCGAACCATGAGCAATGAGCCAAAACACGCCGATGTGGCGCTTCGGGGAACAGCCAGGATTTATTGCGTGGGCGGTGCGGTGCGCGACCGGCTGCTGGGGCTGGCCGTTCAGGATCATGACTGGGTAGTGGTGGGCAGCACGCCGGAAGAAATGGTGGCACAGGGCTTCCAGCCGGTGGGCAGGGATTTCCCGGTGTTCCTGCATCCGCAGACCCATGAGGAATACGCGCTGGCGCGCACCGAGCGCAAGACCGCGCGCGGCTATCAGGGCTTTGCCGTGTATGCCGCGCCGGATGTCACGCTTGAGCAGGATCTGCTGCGCCGTGATTTCACGATCAACGCGATCGCGCAGGATACCGACGGCAAGCTGATCGACCCGCACAACGGCATCGCCGATCTGCGCGCAGGCATCCTGCGCCATGTCAGCCCCGCGTTCGGCGAAGACCCGGTGCGCATCCTGCGCGCGGCGCGGTTTGCGGCGCGCTTCGGCTTCATGATCGCGCCTGAGACAATGCAGTTGATGCGCGACATGGTCAGCAGCGGCGAAGTGGATGCGCTGGTGGCAGAGCGTGTCTGGCAGGAACTGGCGCGCGGCCTGATGGAGAAAAAACCGTCACTTTTTTTCGAGACGCTGCGCAGTTGCGGCGCGCTGGCGAAGATCATTCCCGAGGTTGACGCGCTGTTCGGCGTGCCGCAACCGGAAAAACATCATCCCGAGATCGACTGCGGCATCCATACCCTGCTGGTGGTGGACGATGCAGCACAGCATGACTACACGCTGGAAGTGCGCTTCGCCGCGCTGACCCATGACCTGGGCAAGGGCAACACGCCCAGGGATATTTTGCCGCACCACATCGGCCACGAGCTGCGCAGTGTGGAACTGGTGCAAGCATTATGCGAACGCCTGCGCGTGCCGGGCGAAAGCCGCGATCTGGCGCTGCTGGCCGCGCGCTATCACGGCGACATCCATCGCGCCAGGGAATTGCGCGCCGAGACCATCATCAAGTTATTTCAGTCGGCGGACGCGTGGCGCAGGCCGGAACGTTTCAATCACTTGTTGCAGGCGTGCTCTTCGGATGCGCGCGGACGCACCGGTCACGAAAACGATGCCTATCCGCAGGCGGGTTACTTGCTGCAATTGTTAGCCGTCGCGCGCGCCGTGGATGCGGGTGAGATTGCCAGGGGGTGTGCAGACGGCAGCACCATCGCTGCCACGGTGCAACAGGCACGCATCGGAGCGATAGAAGCATTGGTCGAAAAACAGCGCAACAAGCTGAAGTAATTTGTAGGGTGCGCTTGCGCACCATTTGGCTGGTGCGTAAACGCACCCTACATTAATTCTGTTTCTATTGTGAATTGGAATAAAATGCCCACATGCCAGAATATCGACGCGCCGACATTCCCGGCGCCACCTACTTCTTCACGGTTACGACTTACCGTCGTCAGGCGCTACTGACCGATCCGCGCTGCCGTGAATCTCTTCGTAGCACGATCAACAAGGTGCGTTTGGAAATGCCTTTTGAAATTGTTGCGTGGGTGTTGATGCCCGATCATCTGCATGCAGTTTGGGAGCTTCCGAAAAACGATAAGGATTTTTCGTTACGCTGGTCTCTCATCAAGCAACACGTCACACGCGATTGTGCGGCATGGCTGCCACGGCAAAACCTCTCGGCTTCACGCGATAAGCGGAGTGAAGGCAGCTTGTGGCAACGGCGATTCTGGGAACATCTCATTCGCGATGAAACGGATTTGTCACGGCATCTGGATTACATACATTACAACCCAGTCAAGCATAGTTACGTCGCAAATGTGGCCGATTGGCCTTACTCAACTTTCCATCGCTTTGTGAAGGAAGGGACGTATCCGGAGGATTGGGGTGGCATTGCGGAGGTGAATGATGGAAAAAGTTTTGGAGAGTGATTTGGTGCGCAAGCGCACCCTACCTGGCTTAGTGAATGGCATTGCGTAGGGTGCGCTTGCGCACCAATTGGCGATGATGGTGCGTAAACGCACCCTACAGATTAGATTCACAACAAACGCGTCAAGTCACCTCGGTCGAATCCGCACAACGGGTTCGCCATTTTCTTTCCCAGCGCGATCACTTTGAACAACTCGCCCATCTCGGCCGGGCTGGTGAGTTTCTGCAATTGCGCCGAGATCGGCAGGTAGTCGCGCAGGTTTTCCGGTGAGGTGTCTTGCAGCAAGCCGGAGATGCCGCAATTGATCAGGAAGAATGCCTGCGAGGTGTAGCCGATCAGTTCCAGGCCGGCATCGATGCCGCATTCGGCGATGCCGGTGAAATTCACGTGCGCGGTGATGTCCTGCAAACCAGGCAGGAAGAATGGGTCATCGTGCGCATGGTGGCGGTAGTGGCACATCAGCGTGCCGCTGCTGCGCTGCGGGTGGTAGAACTCGCGCTCGCCAAAGCCGTAGTCTATGAACAGCATCGCGCCGTGATCCAGTCGCTGTGCGAGACTATTGATCAGGCCGCGTGCCGCGAGACAGATTTCGCTGACATAATCATCCGGCACCTTGATTTTTTGTGCAGTATCCAGCAGAGCAGCATCGCTGATGGGGCGTTCCTGCCAGATGAAATTGTTATCGCTCACAGCCACACCGCGTTCGTTAATTGCACGGTCGTGGTTCTGTAGGTCGGGATTTACCCCGACACCGCCGCTATGTCGGGATAAATCCCGACCTACATCCATGTTGTGCCAGTGCACCAGATGCACGGGTAATGCGTCGAGCACTTCGTTGGCGACGATCGCGCCGCTGAATCTTTCCGGCAGCGCGTCCAGCCAGTGCACGCGATTCAGCAGATGCGGCAAGCGTTCGCGCATGAGTGCCTGCTGGCGCGCGCGCAAGTCGGCACTGACTTCAAGGATCGCGTAGCTGTCCGGCAGGCTGCCGAGCTGTTCCAATTCGGCCAGCATGTCCGTCGCCAGTTTGCCGCTGCCCGCGCCCAGTTCCAGAATGTGCGGTGAGCTGTGCGCCAATATTTCCGCAACTTGTCGTGCTACGGTGCGTCCGAACAGCGGCGAGAGTTCCGGCGCGGTGACGAAATCGCCCGCTGCGCCGAACTTGTGCGCGCCCGCCGTGTAATAGCCCAGCCCCGGCGCATACAGCGCCAGCTCCATATAGCGCGCGAACGAGATCCAGCCGCCTTGTGCGGCGATGTCCTGCTGGATGAATTCGACCAGGCGCGAGCTGTGCTGGGCGGCTTCAGGGCTGGGGGTGGGCAAAGTGGCGGCGGGGTGGGCAGGCATGGTCGGGTATAATTCGCAGAGTATCAAAAATATATTTTTCGTCATGCCGGGCTTGACCCGGAATCCAGACATTTAAATGGATTCGGCGTTGCCGACAAATACTAAACCCGGATAATCCATTAGAACCAAACCCCTCCCGGCCTCCCCTTGTCAGGGGAGGAGCTGGTTTCGCTCTCCTCCTGACAAGGGGGAGAGCGTAGCGAGGGGGCATGGAAGGGGTTTTGAGCCTAATGAACAATTTGGGCTAAAGGCATATTTAATAAAACCGCTGGATGCCGGATCAAGTCCGGCATGACGAATTATCATATGTCCCCGAAAGTTGCGGGAGTTTAGTGGAGCACGAGTCTAATGGAACAGGGGATGCAAGGTAAAGTGGTACTGGTGACGGGCGGGGCGAAGCGTGTCGGTGCGGCGATTTGCCGCCGCCTGCACGCGGCGGGAGCACGGCTCGCCGTGCATTACCGCAGCTCCGAGCAAGAGGCGCTGGCTTTGCAAAAGGAGTTGAACAAACTGCGCCCGAAAAGCGCCGCCGTGTTTCAGGCTGATTTGCTCGACCAGAAAGCGTTGCCGAAAATGGTGCACAAGGTCATCAAGAAATTCGGTCAACTGGATGCGCTGATCAACAACGCGTCCAGCTTTTACGCCACGCCATTGGAGGAAGTGGATGAAAAGCAGTGGAATGACTTGCTCGGCACCAACCTGAAAGCCCCGCTGTTTCTTGCCCAGGCGGCAGCGGCCGAACTGCGCCGCCAGCATGGCTGTATCGTGAACATCGCGGATATTCATGCCGAGCGCCCGATGCGAGGCCATTTGCTATACAGCGTCGCCAAGGCTGGCCTGGTAGCGCTGACCCGCGGACTAGCGCAGGAAATGGCTCCGCAAGTGCGTGTCAACGCCGTTGCACCCGGTGTCATCATCTGGCCGGAAGGCGAGGCGGGGATGGATGAGGAGCAGCGCCGCAAGATCGTCGCGCACACCCTGCTCAAGCGCGAGGGTGAGCCGGATGACATCGCCAGGACGGTTGCCTTTCTGATTCAGGAAGCGCCTTACATTACCGGACAGGTCATAGCGGTGGATGGCGGGCGGAGCATCAACATTTGAGGAACCCCAACCCCTCC
>DATBWQ010000085.1:0-6577 GCA_036514695.1 Gallionella sp.
CCCCCCCGCCCCTCTCCCGCTGGGGGAGAGGGGATTTGACCCGGCGACCCTAAGTTATGAAAACCATCACTCTCGCATTCACCGGCGCATCCGGTCTGCCTTATGGCATGCGCCTGCTCGAATGCCTGCTGCAAAGCGGCCAGCGCGTTCACCTGGTCTATACACAAGCCGCGCAGATCGTCGCCAAGCAGGAACTGGATTTCGTATTGCCTAACCGCCCGCAGGAAGCGGAACAGATGTTCGCGGAACGCTTGGGCAAATTCAGCGGCGAGCTGAAGGTGTTCGGCATCCAGGACTGGTACGCGCCGATGGCTTCCGGCTCCAACCCCGGCGACGCGATGGTGGTCTGTCCCTGCACGATGGGCACGCTAGGCAAGATCGCGGGCGGCATCAGCGACGACCTGATCGCCCGCGCCGCCGACGTGATACTCAAGGAAAAACGCACACTGATCCTGGTGCCGCGCGAGATGCCCTTCTCCGCGATCCATCTGGAGAACATGCTCAAGCTGTCGCACGCCGGAGCCGTCATCATGCCGCCCAATCCGGGCTTCTATCACCATCCGCAGAGCGTGCAGGACATCGTGGATTTTGTTGTGGCGCGGATTCTCGATCATCTTGGGGTGAAGCAGGAGTTGATGAAGAAGTGGGGCGAATGAAGCTGTCGGACTACCCCCGACGGTGTTGTTTTTTTCCAGCCATTCATGGTTCGACAGGCTCACCACGAACGGCCTTATTCAACATCATCCTCACCGGCGTCGGTATCGCTGCCCCCAGCGCCTCCTCCACATCCAGCCACACACTGCCGGGTTGCGCAGCACGCAAAGGTTTACGCGAGAGCTGAATCTTCAGCGGCGTGATGTGCAGCCTGAAGTGCGTGAAGGTGTGGCTGAATTTCTCCAGCCTTTCTCCTTGACTCGCGGTCATTTCGTTTTGTACGAACCAATCCTTGGCCGCTTCCTCATCGTCGAATTGCGGTGGACACCACAGCCCGCCCCAGATTCCGCTGCCGGGACGTTTCTCCAGCAGGATGTCGTTGCCGTGCATCAGCAGCAGGAAGATGGCATGCCGTTCCGGCACGGCCTTCTTCGGGCGCGGTGCGGGCAATTCATTGACGCGACCGGTATTGAGCGCAACGCAATCACTGCACACCGGGCAGTCACCGCACTTCGGCTTGCTGCGCGTGCACAGCGTAGCACCCAAGTCCATGAGCGCTTGGGTGTAGGTGGCGATGTCGGAGTTGCTCGACAAACCTTTTTTTCGTCGCTCCCGCGAAGGCGGGAGCCCAGTTTTATTTGATGACTGGATTCCCGCCTTCGCGGGAATGACGGCATTTATAATTTGCGGTAGCAGTGCTTCTGCCTGCTGCCATAGTCGTTCTTCAACCTTCTTGTTCCCAGACCATCCTTCAATTCCGCAGTAGCGCGCCAGCACCCGCTTGACGTTGCCATCCAGTATCGCTCGGCGCTCGTGCAAGGCCAGCGCGCAGATCGCCGCAGCGGTGGAACGGCCGATGCCGGGGAGTTCGAGAATCTGCTCTAATCGCCGCGGGAATTCGCCGCCATATTGCTCGACGATGATCCGCGCGGCACGGTGCAGGTTGCGGCCGCGCGCGTAATAGCCGAGGCCGCTCCAGTGCGTTAGCACTTGCTCTTCGCTGGCAGCCGCGAGTGCGGCGATGGCCGGGAACGAGGCGATGAATCGCTGGTAATACGGAATGACGGTGGCAACCTGCGTCTGTTGCAGCATGATCTCCGACAACCACACATGGTAGGCACTCGCGGATTGCCAAGGCAGATCGTGGCGGCCATGTTGTTTCTGCCAGCGGATCAGACGGGAAGCGAAACTGCTCATGCGGGAATACCCTACAACCCCTCCCAGCCACCCCAACCCCTCCCGGCCTCCCCTTGTCAGGGGAGGAGCAGGGGAGGAGCGGTCGTGCTCTCCCCCTGACAAGGGGGAGCTATAACCAGCGACTTGGCTGTTGTTATTTGACAGCCTGGTCGAATGGCTAGTTGTTTCATCAGAGGGAGTTTTATCTATTGATTATTTGAACAAGCCCTTCAGACCCTTCTTCAACTCTTCCTGCAACTTGGCTTTGGCATCTTCCTTTGCCTTGTCTTTCAGCTCTTCCTTTTTGGCATCGAGCTTCTGTTTGGCGACATCTGCCAGCATCGCTCCGAAATCCACCTTGTATTTGAGGTCGGTGAACGGCCCGCTCAGTTGCACCGGCAAGGTGGCTGTGCCACCACCTTCTGTCTTGGACAGCGTGACCCTGGTCGTGTAATTCAGGCTGTCATTGCCGATGTCGATGTCGCCATTGCCGGCGATACGCAGCATCGGCGCTTTCACCGAGAGGTCGTCGTTGTGCGCCACGCCGTTTTTCACCTTGAAGCTCGCCTTGAATTCGCTGAACCCGGTCTTCTCGTCCTTGTTCATGCCCAGGGTCTGCATCGAGCTGCTCTTGCCCAGGGACTGTACGCCCTGCACCAGCTTCGGCAGGTTGATGCCCTTGATCGCGCCGTCCGCCAGATTCAGCGACAGACTGCCGTTCGCGGCCTTCTTCATCGCGCTGATGGTGTTGCCCTGCATGGTGAGATCGACGGCAACGTTGCCCTTGCCCTCCAGCATGTCCAGTTCCAGCGCATCCTTGAGCAAAGGGGTGACATTGATGCCGCTCAGATTCTGCTTGATGGCAATGCTGGGCGTGGCTTGCGCATTCACGCTCAGGCTGCCGTTCATGCTGCCCTGATACAGATTGGCGGACAGCGGATTGAGATTCACCAGGCCGTTATGCGCCTTGACATCCAGGCGCACCTGGCTGGATTTGACGTTCGCCACCTTGAGTGTACCGATGCGCAGGCTGCCGTCCAGGTTGAGCGTACGCAGCGCGGACAGATCCAGCGGCTGCTCCGGCTCCTTTGCTTTCGGCGCCGCAGCAGCGGCCGGCGGTTTTGGCAGATACAGATCGGCATCGAACTGATCCACGTCCACATCGAAATTGATCGCAGGATTGGCAAAACCCTTCACGCCGACTTTTGCCTTGACCTTGCTTTGCAACAGACCGCCGGCAAGATTCGCCTGCACGCTTTCTTTTGCGGCATCGACTTGCACACTGCCCTTCATTTCGCTGCTCACCGATTTGTTCGGCAGCTTGTCGCCGGTGGCTTTCACCGCAATGACAAGGTTGCTCAGGTTGATTTGCTGCGCCTTGACGCTGCCGGACACCGGCGAACTGAGCTTGACCTTGAAAGCTTGTTCGGGCTGCTTCACATCCAGGTCCAGCGCCAGCGCGCTGATCTTGAAGGATTGCTCATTGCCCTCCACGCCCGGCAGCGACATGCCGGCGGTGACATTTCCGAAAGCGCCGTCCAATTTGGCATTCAGCGTCAACCTGTCGCCGGAGAATATATTTTTGGCAAGGCCAAGTTGCGGCGCATCCAGCGCGACCTCGAAACTGTCTTTGGCTTTCTTGCCCGTTGCGTGCAAAGAGAATTTCCTGGCGCCAAATTCCCTGGTGGACAGATTGGCGCTCGCATCACCGCTGGCCTTGATATTCAGATCGCTGATGTCGAGAGCCGATCCGCTGGCCTGCAGATCCAATCCTTTCAACTGGATGTTTTGTTTCTCGGGGTCAAGGGTCAATGTGGTCTTGAGTTGCGCGGCAATGTCCAGCATGGGCTGGGGCAGCTTCACTTTCAAATCCAGGTTCAGCGCGCCGGCCTTGAAAGATTTCAGGCTGCCTTCCAGGCCGGGCACCGACAGGACTGCCGCGATATTGCCGGAAGCGCCATCCAGTTTTGCATTAAGCGCCAGCTTGTCGCCGGAGAGCTTGTCCTTGCTGAGGCTCAATGCCGGCGCATTCAACGCGACATCAAAGTTGTCCTTGGCCTTCACGCCCGTCGCATTCAGCGTAAATTTCTGGGCGGAAAATTCCTGCGCAGCCAGATTGGCGCTCACGTCGCCGCTGGCTTTTGCCTTCAGATTGCTGATGTCGAGAACCGCGCCGCTGACCTGCAAATCCATGCCTTCCAACCGGTACTTTTGCCTGTCCGGATCAAACGTCAGGGTGGTCTTCAGTTGTGTGGTGATGTCAAGCCTGGGCTGATTGGCCTGCACGCCGGCCGATAGATCGATCTTGCCCGGCACGCCGATGGCGATGCGCCCGGTCTTGAGGTTCAAATCCTTGATGATGTATTGCGCACCGGTTCCTTCATCGCGATAAGTCAGGTTGGTGTTTGCTATGGACACCGAGGCGATGTCGAATTTCACCTGCTGGCCGTCATCTTTCTTCTTTTCCACTTGGGTCTTCTCGTCTTTGCCCAGCAGATCGTCGATGTTGGTCGTGCCGTCCTTATGCTTGACCAGCCTGGCTTTCAAACCGCTCACCGCGACCTCGTCCACCACTATCTGCTTGACCAGCAATGGCAACAGCGCGAGCGAGACGCGAGCGGATGCTACCGCCGCGAATTCCTTGTCATTCCTGAACTCGGAGAGCGAAACCTTGCTTAGATCAGCGCCTATGCTGGGGTAGAACGTCAGTTTGATGTCGCCGTCGAGGCGCAGATTGCGCTGCTTGCTGTCCTTCACCGCCCGGATGATCTGCGCCTTGTAGTCGTTGGGATCGAAAGTCAGCGCCACGTAAGCGATACCCGCCACGGCGATGCCGGCCACCGCAGCCGTGCCCAGCAAACTGTATTTAAGGATTTTGTTCATGCTCGCCCCGGCAGAAAAGACAGGGGTGGATTATAACGGATGAAAGGCGGGCGGGTTTCAAACCCGCCCCTACGCCCAGGGTAAATTTGTTCTCGGCGAAAAATGTAGGGTGGATAAGCGCAGCGCATCCACCCTACTACTTTTTGATTGCACAAGGTTCATAAAAAATCAGTCATCGTTGATTTTTTAGAACAAATTTATCCTGCCCCTACGCCTATAACCAATGACTTGGCTGGCGTAGTTTGCCAACTTAGTCAGATGGCTATAGCCAGCCGCTCGGCCAACGTTTTTTGGTGACGAAGCGGAATGGCTAGTGGTTTCATCAGTAGTTGTATCAAATCACCTTGGAATAGGTGGCATGCTCCTTCCGCGTGCGCAGGTATTTGTCGAACACCATGCAGATATTGCGTATCAGCATGCGCCCCTTGGGCGTCACGCTGATCGTTTGCGGCGATATCTCCAGCAGGCCCTCGCGCTCATATTCGCGCAACTCCTTCATCTCGGTGGCGAAGTACTGATCAAAATCGATCAGGTAGGCGATGTTGAACGATTCCTTGGAAAGCTCGAAGTGGCACATCAATGCCTGGATGATGGCGCGGCGCACCAGATCGTCAGCATTCAATTCCATGCCGCGCATGATGGGCAATACGTCCCTGTCCAGCGCATCGTAATAATCTTCCAGTTCGCGGAAATTCTGGCTGTAGGTCGGCCCGATCTTGCCGATGGCACTCAGGCCGAGCGCAACCAGGTCGCAGTCGGAATGGGTCGAATAACCCTGGAAATTGCGGTGCAGCCGGCCCTGGCGCTGCGCCACTGCCAGTTCGTCTTCCGGCTTGGCGAAGTGATCCATGCCGATGTATACATAGCCTGCCTTGGTCAGTTTGTTCACCGCCATGCTGAGAATGTCCAGCTTCACCTGCGGTGCCGGCAGATCCTCCTCGTGGATACGCCGCTGCGGCTTGAACATCGTCGGCATGTGCGCGTAGTTGTAGATGGACAAACGATCGGGATCGGCGGCGATCACCTTGTCCAGCGTCACGCCGAAGCCTTCCAGCGTTTGCTTGGGCAAGCCGTAGATCAAATCGATACTGACCGACTTGAAGCCGTTGGCGCGCGCCGCATGGATCACCCGCAGCGTCTCTTCTTCGCTCTGGATTCGGTTCACCGCGCGCTGCACCTCTGCATCAAAATCCTGCACGCCCAGGCTGATGCGGTTGAAGCCCACTTCACCGAGCAGCGCGATGGTTTCATCACTGACCTTGCGCGGATCGATCTCGATGGAATATTCGCCGTTCTTAACCAGCTTGAAGTGCTGGCGGATCGCTGCCATCACCTGGCGGATCTCATCATCGCTGAGGAATGTCGGCGTGCCGCCGCCGAAGTGCAGTTGCTCGACCACCTGGTCCGGGCCGAGCAGCATCGCCTGCATGGCCATTTCCTTGATCAGATAACGCACATATTCGGCGGCTTTGCTCTTGTCCTTGGTGATCACCTTGTTGCAGGCACAGTAGAAGCACAGCGTGTTGCAAAACGGGATATGGACATACAGCGACAAGGGACGCGCGATGCCGCCGATCTCCCGCTTGGCCACCCACTGGGCGTAGGTCTCGGCGTTAAAGGCTTCAACGAAACGGTCTGCGGTCGGGTAAGACGTGTAACGCGGGCCGTTCTTGTCCAGCCTGCGTATTAGTTCCAAGTCAACAACCAGTTGATTTACTGCATTAACCATAAATCCTCCATAAAATGTCGCGACACTATGACAGCTATTCGACAATACCGGTTTGATATATGTCAAAATCCATGTCATATTCCTGCGCATCCGGTGAGATGTGCATCTCGCCGGGGCGGGTTTCTGACCCGCCTA
>DATBWQ010000086.1:0-9620 GCA_036514695.1 Gallionella sp.
AAACCCAGATAATCCATTAGCCTCGAAACCCCCTCCAGCTCCCCCTTGTCAGGGGGAGTGCCCGGTCTGCCCCTCCCCTGACAAGGGGAGGTTGGGAGGGGTTGGGGTGGAATTTCTGCCTAATGGACAATCTGGGTTAAAGAAACAATGGCCGGCGGCAACAGTTTCACCGATGTGACGATGTCGTTGCCCGCAAGCAAGAATGGAATGGTATTACTACAGTGCGACAGCGGCCAACTATTTTTTCCGCAGCGCGATCAGCACCGCCCACACACCCAGCGCGATGTAGCACAGCAGCGACCATTCCGGGATACCGAGTGTGAGGAAGGTCCAGCCCTTGGCCGCGCATTCGCCGGAACCGTGCATCAGCTCTTTCCACACGTTCGCCATCGGCATGGTTTCCAGCATGTAGTCCAGCCCCGGACCGCAGGCGGGAACCTGGTCTCTGGGCAGGTTCTGTATCCAGATATGGCGCCCTGCGACCGCCACACCGGAAAGCGAAAGCAGCGCGATCAGTGCCGCATAGATGCGTTCACCGGTACGCTTCGGGCCATGCAGTGCGGCGAGCGCGAACACCGCCAGAAGCGCGATGAACACCACGCGCTGCACCATGCACAATGGGCAGGGATCCTGGTGCTTGACGTATTGCAGGTACAGGCCAAAGCCCATCAATCCGCTGGCGAACAGCGCGCCGCCCAGATACAACCAGCGATTGGAAATGCGATGCCAAAGATTGAACATGAATACGGCCTTCCCTATGAATGACGATCCGCCGCATCGCTGCGGCGGCCTGCAGGATAGCCGGATTTTTCAGTGTGGAAGGAGATCACTTTATTTCGCCAGGCGCGGGATGATTGATATGTGGACAAGGTAAATCGGCGATTTCACTCGCCCCTTCATGCGGTATTATTCTCTCTAACCGGCGGTACTCCGCGATTTGGCCGTCGCATTGCGTATGGTTATGGCCGGCACCTCGGGATTGCACTTGTTCTGACTTTCGACCAACTGTTGCAGTGTGATCCCTTTCAGATAGTCGAAGATCTTCTCATTCAGCCCCATCCACAAATCATGCGTGATGCATTGCTGATTTTCACCATGGCAATTGCCTTTGCCGCCACACTTGGTCGCATCGAGCGGCTCATCCACTGCCACCACGATGTCTGCAACTGAAATCTTGTTGCCCGGACGCGCCAGGTTATAGCCGCCGCCAGGCCCGCGCACACTATCGACGAGGTTGTTTCTGCGCAGTTTACCGAACAACTGCTCCAGATAAGAGAGCGAGATATGTTGCCGCTCACTGATCGTCGCCAATGTCACCGGCCCGCGTCCACCGCGCATCGCCATGTCTACCATCGCCGTCACGGCGAAACGTCCTTTGGTGGTTAATCGCATGTCATTTCCTCTTCTATAGCGGTTTCAGGTCATCCGGTCACTGGTCCGCCGGTATCATCCGGCCCAGCTTGTCATGATGCATCATAGAATACCCAAATTATTCAGTCAACAATTTTATTCAGGTGATTGGGATCGAACTTGTCGGCGGTGGCGCGCTCTTCGTCCACGCTCACACCCATCTTTTCGAGTTGCTGCAGAATGAATTCGATGCGCTGATCCACCGTCACGCTATGTCCGATGAGTCCGTGCAACGCCTTGTTGACCGGATCGTTCTGGTCGTTGCCTATGCCATACGCGTTGAAGCCGCCGGGACTTTTCTTCTCTTCATCAAGGATCCGGGC
The DNA here is from genome assembly GCA_036514695.1 of Gallionella sp. Classification (GTDB taxonomy): domain Bacteria; phylum Pseudomonadota; class Gammaproteobacteria; order Burkholderiales; family Gallionellaceae; genus Gallionella. Next base: position 1,734 of record DATBWQ010000086.1, read on the forward strand.
CGGTATACCCGCAGCCGTTGCACCGGCAGGAACATCCTTCACTACTACCGCGTTGGAGCCGATCTTCGCGCCGTCGCCGATCGTGATCGGGCCGAGTATCTTGGCTCCGGCTCCCACTACCACGCCGTTGCCCAGCGTCGGATGCCGCTTGCCATGCTGCCATGAAGTCCCGCCCAGCGTGACGCCGTGGTAAAGCGTGACATCGTCCCCGATCTCGGCGGTCTGGCCGATCACCACTCCCATGCCGTGATCGATGAAAAAACGCCGCCCTATCGTCGCGCCGGGATGGATCTCGATACCCGTCAGCCACCGCGCAATGTGCGACAGAAAGCGCGCCAGCCATTTCAGGTTGGCGCGCCACAATGTGTTCGTCAGGCGGTGGATGACGCGCGCATGCAATCCGGGATAGCAGGTCAGCACCTCAAAGGTGCTGCGCGCCGCCGGGTCGCGGTCGAATACGCTGGCGATGTCTTCTCTAATGTTCTTGAACATCATGACTGCTCTTGTTCCTTCTGATCTGTCCGGTGCTCTTGTATATAGCGCGATCTGAGGCGCGCATTGTACTCGGTTGCGACGCTCAATATGCCGCGCAGGATGTTGATCTCATCCTGCTCCAGCCTTGCCCGCGCATACAAACGGCGCAGGCGCTGCATCATGCGCGCCGGATTCTGCGTGGTGAGAAAGCCGATCTCCAGCAAGGTCTTCTCCATGTGCGCAAAAAAACCTTCCACCTGCTCATGAGTCGCAGGCTGGATTTCCGGCGCGCCGGGCAGCCGGCTCTGCGCCGCCACGCTCAACTCATAGCACACCACCTGCACTGCTGCGGCAAGATTGAGCGAGGAGAAATCCGGATCGGCCGGAATGTTCACCAGCACCTGCGCCTTGCCCGTTTCCTCATTGGTCAGCCCGGACATCTCGGTGCCGAACAGCAGTGCCACCGGCTGCGCAATGGCGTACTGCAACACCAGCGGCATCGCCTCGCGCGGCGTCTTCACCTCGATGGAGATGTCGCGCTGCCGCGCAGTCATCGCCACCGTGAACACCACGCCCTGCAATGCCTCGGCTATGGATGGGCACACCACCGCATCGCGCAACACATCGCCGGCTCCAGCCGCCATCGCATCGGCTTGCGCATCCGGGTAGTAGCGCGGGTTGATCAGATACAGATGATGCAAGCCCATGGTCTTCATCGCGCGCGCCGCCGCGCCGATATTGCCCGGATGGGTGGTGTGACTGAGTACCACGCGGACGTTTGCGAAAGGATTAGGTTTATTCAAAACGCAATACCAACTAGAATGACAACCCTGATTCTATCGCTCATTAAGCTTAAAGACCTTCGCACAACGTAGCGAGCGCAGCTCAGACAAGGCAAAAAATAGCGAAAAACCGGAATGTATTTTGTATACATGAGGATTTTGAGCTGTTTTTTAACGCCGTATGAGCAAGCGCAGTAGTTGTGCGGTGGTCTTTCATTAAAAAGGTCGTACTGATTATGCACCCCATGCTCAACATCGCGGTGAAAGCCGCGCGTCGCGCCGGCAATCTGATCCACCGCTCCGCCGACAGGATAGATCTTCTCACCGTCACCAAAAAATCCCACGCGGATTTCGTCAGCGAGGTGGATCGCGTCGCCGAGCAGACCATCATCCAGACCCTGCTGGAAGCCTATCCGGACCATGCGATTCTAGCAGAAGAGAGCGGCAGCCAGGGCGAGTCGGAGTTCGTCTGGATCATCGATCCGCTGGATGGCACGACCAATTTTCTGCACGGCTTGCCGCAGTTCGCCGTGTCCATCGCCTTGCAGCACAAAGGCATCATCACTCAGGCGGTGGTGTACGACCCGTCCAGGAACGAGTTGTTCACCGCCACGCGCGGACGCGGCGCGTTCCTCAACGACAAGCGCCTGCGCGTCACCAAGCGCCTCCACCTTGCCGACAGCCTGATCGGCACCGGTTTTCCCTATACCCGATTCGAACACATGGATGCCTACATCGGCATCTTCAAAGACCTGATACAGAAGACCGCAGGCCTGCGCCGCCCCGGCTCCGCCGCGATCGACCTGGCGTGGATGGCGGCGGGACGCTATGACGGATTTTTCGAGACCGGACTCAAACCGTGGGACATCGCCGCCGGCTGCTTGCTGATCACCGAAGCCGGTGGCATGGTCAGCGACCTGAGCGGCAACGACACTTATCTCGGTACCGGGCACATCTGCGCTGGCAACCCGGAGATCCACCCGCAACTGCTGCAGGTGATCGCGCCACATTTGACAGCGGGATTAAAGGGAAAATAGAGGAAGCCTACACGTGCCAATCCATCGCCGGGAATGATGCGGTCGCATCCTCAGCGTGGCCGAACCGGTAAGTGTTCTTGCCCGCCGCCTTGGCGGCATACATGGCCTTGTCCGCCATGATAAGCAATGCACCCTTGTTCTCGGCATCATCGGGATAACGCGCTATCCCGATACTCGCGCCGATATACAATATGCGCCCTTCGAGATTGAATGGGGCAGTAATGGACTCGATGACCTTTCTGGCCACCATCTTCACAGCCTCGCGCTCATGGGTGTCATTCAGGATCATCGTGAATTCATCGCCTCCGAGGCGCGCCAACGTGTCGCTTTCACGCACGCACAGGCGCAGGCGATCAGCCACTTCAACCAGCAGCAAGTCACCGGCATGATGCCCCAGCGTATCGTTGACTTGCTTGAACCCATCCAGATCGATATACAACAGCGCGATACTGCGCTGATTGCGTTTCGCGATCGTGATGGCCTGCCCGAGCCGGTCGTAAAACAGGCTGCGGTTCGGCAAGTGAGTCATCGCATCATAGTGCGCCAGATGTTCGATGCGTTCCTGCGCGAGCTTCTGCTCGCTGATATCGCGCAACATCGCGGTGAATAAATGCGTACCATCGTGCTTGACTTCGGTCACTCCCAATTCCATCGGAAAGATCGTGCCGTCCTTGCGCAGCCCCTGCAATTCCTTGGTTGTGCCGATTATGCGCGCCTGCCCGGTCTGCAAATAACGCGTGAGATACACATCGTGGTTTTCCCGGTGCGGCGAAGGCATCAGCATTGAGACATTCCTGCCGAGGACATCTTCTTCGCCGTACCCGAATATCTTTTGTGCGGCGCGATTGATGGACTGTATCCTGCCCTGGGTATCGATGCTGATGATCCCTTCTGCCGCCAGCTCCACGATCTTGTGCGACTTGACGCTTTCCAGTTGCAACGCTTTTTCCAGCGGTTTCAGGAAGGCATACCAGAAGAACGGGACACACAGCATGGTCAGGAATGTTGCATCGAGGATGGCTTCCAGCCAGGGATACTGGTGTAAGTCCTTGATATTATCGAGCAGGAACATGATGCCCATTTCGCCGATGAAGACGAATATCAGCAGAATCACGAATAGTTGCAGCGGATGGCGGGTGACGAACATGGCTCAATGACCCCGAAACAAGGGAGCCGGATCATTCCGGTCAAACTTCGCTTTGCACTTCAAACCTGTCATGATAACTTCCAGATAACCAAACAATAACCCAGCCCTGCACCAAGATGGACGAGCAAGATTCTACCTCAAAACATACTCCGATGATGCAGCAATATCTCGGCATCAAGGCGCAATACCCCGACCTGCTGCTGTTCTACCGGATGGGGGATTTTTACGAGCTGTTCCACGAGGATGCCGAGCGCGCCGCGAAGCTGCTCGACATCACGCTGACCCGGCGCGGCGCATCCAACGGCCAGCCGATCAAGATGGCCGGCGTGCCTTACCATGCCGCAGAGCAATATCTGGCGCGCCTGGTGAAGCTGGGAGTATCGGTGGCAATCTGCGAACAGATCGGCGACCCGGCCACCAGCAAAGGCCCGGTCGAACGCAAGGTGGTGCGCATCGTCACGCCGGGCACAGTCACCGACTCTGCCCTGCTCGAAGAAAAACGCGACAGCCTGCTACTGGCGATCTCATCCCACCCCTCCCCTGATGGAACAACTAGCCATTCGACTAAGCCCGCAAGCGGGCAAGTCGCTGGTTATGACAAGGGGAGGCCGGGAGGGGTTGGGTTAGCCTGGTTGAATCTCGCCTCTGGGCAGTTTCACGTCTGCGAGACTTCCGCCGGGAACCTGCCCGCCGAACTGGAACGTTTGCAACCTTCCGAGATCCTGTTTGCGGAAAACACCCCGCCACCGCAAAGCAATGCATCGAGCAAGACACTGCCCGACTGGAACTTCGATCTGGAAACTGCACGCCGCGCGCTGTGCCAGCAGTTCGCCACGCTCGATCTCGCCGGATTCGGTTGCGATGATTTCACGGTCGGACTGGAAGCGGCGGGTGCATTGCTCGGATACGCCAAACTCACCCAGGGGCAGAGCATCGCCCACATCCGCAGTATGCAGGTCTACAGCGCAGATCACTACGTGCGCATGGATGCCGCGACGCGGCGAAATCTGGAAATCACCCAGACGTTGCGCGGCGAACCCGCCCCCACCCTGCTGTCGCTGCTCGACACCTGCGCGACCAACATGGGCAGCCGTTTGCTGCACCACAGGCTGCATCATCCGCTGCGGGATCGGGCGGTGTTGTGCGCACGGCTGGATGCGGTTGCGCAATTAGACACACCCTCAAACCCCAACCCCTCCCAACCTCCCCTTGTCAGGGGAGGAGCAGAGGCGCGTAGCACAGTAGTCACCTCCCCTGACAAGGGGAGGTTGGGAGGGGTTTGCGCTCTTCATCGTCTCATCCACGACCACCTCAAACCCTGCGTGGACGTGGAACGTATCACCGCCCGCATCGCTTTACGCAGTGCGCGCCCGCGCGACCTCTCCGGCCTGCGCGACACACTGCTGACCTTGCCGCAACTTCATGCCACGCTGTCTGGCTGTGATACGCCGCTCATCGCAGCACTGGCCGACGCGCTCCAAACAGAATCAGGTAGGGTGGGCAGCTTTGCTGCCCACGCGGAACCCCACGATGCGAACCGCGTGGGCACAGAAACGTGCCCACCCTACGGCGATGCGCTTGCAGCAATCCTGTAACGCACGCTGAAACCCGAACCCTCCTCGGTATTGCGCGAAGGCGGCGTGATCGCCGACGGCTTCGATGCCGAACTGGACGAACTGCGCGCCATCCAGAACAACTGCGGCGATTTCCTGCTGGCGCTGGAAGCGCGCGAACGGGCGCGCAGCGGAATCTCCACATTGAAAGTCGAATACAACCGCGTGCATGGTTTCTATATCGAGGTGACGCACGCGCAGAGCGCCAAAGTGCCGGACGACTACCGCCGCCGCCAGACGCTGAAGAATGCCGAGCGCTACATCACGCCGGAACTGAAGACCTTCGAGGACAAGGCGCTGTCCGCCAACGAGCGCGCGCTGGCGCGCGAGAAGTTCCTTTATGAGCAGCTCCTCGACCAGCTCGCACCGTTCATCCCGCAACTGCAACACATCGCTGCCGCCATCGCCGAGTTGGACGTGCTCGCCACCTTCGCCGAACGTGCCGCGACATTGAATTTCAATGCGCCGCAGTTCAGCGACAACACGCAGATCGTCATCGCGCAAGGCCGGCATCCGGTGGTGGAAGCGCAAGTGGATAGCTTCACGCCGAACGACACCACGCTCGGCGAAGCGCGCCGCATGCTGCTGGTCACCGGCCCGAACATGGGCGGCAAGTCCACCTACATGCGCCAGGTCGCCATCATCGCGCTGCTCGCGCATGTCGGCTGTTTTGTCCCGGCACAACAAGCGGTGCTCGGCGAGATCGACCAGATCTTCACGCGCATCGGCGCGTCGGACGATCTGGCCGGCGGACGCTCCACCTTCATGGTCGAGATGACCGAGGCTGCCAACATCCTGCACAACGCCACGGAAAAAAGTCTGGTGCTGGTGGACGAGATCGGGCGCGGCACCTCCACCTTCGACGGCCTCGCGCTCGCCTACGCGATCGCGCGCCACCTGCTGGAAAAGAATCGCAGCTACACGCTGTTCGCCACACACTACTTTGAACTGACCAGACTCGCCGAAGAGTTCGCCCAGCTCGCCAACGTGCACCTCGCCGCGATCGAACACCAGCACAGCATCGTGTTCCTGCACAGCGTCAACGAAGGCGCAGCCAGCCAGAGCTACGGCCTGCAGGTCGCCGCGCTGGCAGGCGTGCCGAACGATGTCATCCGCACCGCGAAGAAACAACTGCGCGCGCTGGAGCAGAACAGCGCGGCACAGAATCCGCAGGGGGATCTGTTCGACCATAAGCCGGTGATACCTGAACCGGAAGAGCATCCGGTGTTGAAGTCACTGCGCGAATTACAGCCGGATGAACTCAGCCCAAAGGATGCGCTGGAGAAATTGTATCAGTTGAAGAAGCTGGTGTTGTAGGATGGGCTCCGCCCACCATGCCTGTCCTGAGCTTGCCGAAGCGGCCGGGCCGCTTCGACAGGCTCAGGACAGGCGAGCTTTGCATAGCCATTCGACTAGGCCGCCAAAATACGGCAGCCAAGTCGCTGGTTAAGCCCGGCCTACATCCGTATCAACTTGAGAAGTTGGTATAGCTAACCCCTAAATTGGATTCCGCCTTTTTACCGGCAGGTTCGCCATGCTATGCTGACCGCAGTCTTACAAATAGATGGGGGAAACGATGCTCCAGCTTATGCGGCAAGCCCTTCCAGACCGTATGGCGTTTTTGACGCCCGGCTTACTGTTGGATATTTTCAGGACAGACAATGGCTGATTGTTGCAACGACAAGGCTTGCGAGATCGAGGCACTTCGTATTCGCCAAAGCTCGACGCTCAAAATAGTGCTGGGCATAAATGCTGTCATGTTCGTAGTAGAACTCACAGCAGGACTGGTCGCCAGTTCAGTTTCACTGGTAGCGGATTCGCTGGATATGCTTGGCGATGCTCTGGTTTACGGCTTCAGCATTTACGTTGTCGCGCGCGGCGCAAGAATGAAGGCCATTGCCGCCCTGTTCAAAGGCGGCATCATGGCGGCATTTGGTCTTTTCGTTCTCGGGCAGGCAGTTTACAAGACAGTTTTCCCGCAGGTCCCGGTGTTCGAGGCCATTGGAGTTATCGGCTTGCTCGCGCTTGCAGCGAACAGCATATGTTTTGTATTGCTCTGGAGGCATCGAGCCGATGACATAAACATGAGTTCAGTTTGGTTGTGTTCTCGCAATGACATTATTGCGAATGTCTCGGTGTTGTTTGCCGCAGCGGGAGTATGGTTTACCCGTTCGGGCTGGCCTGACATCCTGGTTGGCTTGTCACTTGCTGCTCTTTTCCTCCGGTCAGCGCTGTATGTGTTACGCGGGGCTGTGACGGAGCTTCGGGCAATCAATGGCTAATCGCTGGGGGCAACCCGCGAAATATCCAACCCTCACCTTGTCGTTTCCATCTCCGGCCACGGTTTCGGCCATGTCGCGCCGGCGGTTTCTGGCAGACATCCGGCGAGCCGAGGCTAAGGTTGTGCGTTGACTGGATCTGATGGTTGATTGTCACCTGCGGGCGATAGTGTCGGGGTGTTTTCCTTGGCCAACGGAGCGGCAAGCGGGGCAACGGCCGCTGGGCTGCTTGCCGCGGCCTGAGCAACGGGCAACGTGGCGCGTGGTGTCGCAACGGCTGGCGCTGCAGGCTGGACCGGGGCTGACAACCCGGGGGGGAGTGGTTTGTCCGTTTGATCCTTCGATGGGTTGTTGTTTGCGGCAAGTGACGCCGTCTGCGGCTTGTTTGCTATCAGCGGCTGGGCCGTAACCGGCTTCGCAGCCATTGGCCCGGCGGCCTTCAAACCGGGTGGTGGTTGCGGGGCGCTCATCTGGCTGGCCGCCAGTTTGTTGATTTCGGTTTGTAACGGCGTTACCGGTTTGCTCCTCACTGACGGCGGAGTGGGGGCGGGGGGG
>DATBWQ010000087.1:0-9700 GCA_036514695.1 Gallionella sp.
GCAACCGGCATTCCGGCTTCTGCTTCCTTGATGAAACCAATAATCTGTTCTTCGCTGAATCGACTCTTCTTCATTTCCGCCTCTCTTCAAAAGCGGACTTTACTAACTTCTAGCTGGTACGGTCTACGGGGTGCAGGTCAAGTACGACCATTTGCCGATCCACTGATGGCAATCTCGTCAGGGTCATAACCGTGTTCTTTTGCCCATTTTGCAAGTTTCAACTGGCGGAACGTATATGTTTGATGAATGTAGTTCTTTGAGTTTGGTACATTCTCCATGAACCACGCAACAAGTTTCGAAGAAGGTTGATGTTTCTTTACCGCGATTACTCTTAGGAAGGATTCAATTAGTCTAATGCCGTAGGATTTGTCTGCTTTGCCCCCTTTATTTGATAGTGAAAAAAGGACGCACGGGGGACTGCCGACAATCACCTCGGTATTTGGCAGCCGGTTTATCTCTTCGATTGATTCAAAATCGAGTACATTTTTTACGAGATCGTTCAGATTGTGATTCAGATTATGTGTCGCAATCGCGGGCAACCAACTGTCGACACCCATCACGATGTGAAAACCTTGCTGGCGGAATCCTTCGGAGAAACCACCGGCTCCACAAAAAAAATCTATGACTTGTGGTTTTCTCTTCATATCAATAAATCACACCCTTTTGTTGGCTGACGCGGCGCCTTGCGCGTTGACCTGCGCCGGATGTTATCAGATTTCAGCGCATAATAGGTTGAAATTGCCGATACGTTTGATTACTACAACGGCGAGATCAGCACGCTCTCGCGCAATTTTTTCAACTGCTCGCGCAGCTCGGTGGCTTTCACGAATTCCAGATACCTCGCGGCTTATTGCAGCCGGAAACGTGAAGGTGATTTACGGTTGATCACCGCTGCCTTACAACCAGTATTGAGGAAGGTGCGGCAGAAGGAGTAGAATCGCCCGCTTGCGCAGTTTGGCTAATCAGCAAGGCAGAGGAATAACAATCAGGATGGACATTGTCGGTGTGTTGCCGTTGGATGTTGCAGGCGCGGTCGTCGTGCTCTGGTTGGCGCTGGGACTATTGATTCTTTTGCAAAAAATTGTGGTTATTTGTCAAGGAGGTGTTTTCAATGAGTGCCGCTTCTCGTGCGCGGTGGATTAGACCCGTCCATTCAGCATCGCTTCTGATGTTTGCACCATACACTTTTTCATCAAATGGATTATCACTGAATATCCAGTCTAAAAAATCGCGCTTGCCTATGTTGACTTTGCCACCTTCTTTGCCACGTGAGAAAACGCCATCTCTACCTGGATAGCCGATGATTTTATCGCCATCCATGTTTAGTTGAGATTCGTTCCAATTAAACAGGATTTCGCTAATGTCATTGCGACCAATCCCCTTGACGACAGCATTGAATGCTTTGCCAACATCAGCATTACTCATCGAGGATACATTGCTGCTTGACATCATGGTATCACCTGCACAATCGTGTTATTTTCATCTTTGTGGTTTGCTCCACAAATTTATCTGTCAGCATGTTCATAATATTACAAACAGATGAAGTTCGCTTCTTTGAATAGCAAGGGAACCTGAGTCAAATTGTTTTATGCTTCAACGTGCAGATATTCACACGTGGCAATTACTCAATTGCGGCAGAAGGGGGTGGCGTCATCACGCCCTCCGCTTCCGGCCACAGTCCGGGGAACAAATATTTGAGGCTGAAGAAAGGCAACCCCGGCTCCAACACGCCAAGACGAGAAGGCGAAGTCACCAGCCGTTGCACCATCAGGTTGGCAATCACCCGTGTCGCCGTGCGATCCGAAGTGTTCAGCATCGCCTTGAATTCGCCGCGCTCCATGCTCCCTTCGACGAACAGCCGGTATAACGCGCGACCCAGCAACTCCGGGCGCAATTTGCTGCGGTGGTGCAGCAACGGCCCGCGCCCGTAATCATAGAGCACCTGCACCGCCAGCCCGACAAAGTGTTCCTGCAAACTATCAAGAGAGAGCATTTGCCCCATGAAGCGCACCTGATCCAGGCACACCTTCAGCCAGAATTCGATGAATTCGGCCAAGCCTTTGGATGTCAGATCGCCACGCCCGTCCACATCATTGCGGCGCGGCAGATCGGCGGCAGACAGTGCGATGTAATAGTCTTTTTGCCGGCGTGCCAGCCCGCGCAACGGCGACCACAGCCCGCCCGTCAAACCCAGGTGCGAAAGCAACAAGTGATTCTGCAAACGGCTCACCCTCCCGTTGCCATCCGGAAACGGATGTATCCACGACAAACGATGCAACGAAGCACCCGCCATCAACAGCTTGGTGGTTTCTCCCGATGCGCTGCTGTAGCGGGATTCAAAGTGCGCCATCAACTCGGCCAGCGCCTCCGGCGGCGGTGCTTCGTGATGCCCCACCTTCACATGGCCGGTACGGAATTCACCCGGCACCATGATGCCGCACCGCTTGCCCTGCGCGTCCAGAATGACGCGGCTCTCCTCGTCCAGCCGCTGGTATAACTCGCGGTGAATGCGCTGCACCCATGCGCTGCTGAAATGCCCGCCCCATTCCATCGCTTGCGCTTCCGGCTCCAGCATCGCTTCCACCTGCATATGTGCTATTGCCAGTTCCTGACGGCGGCGCACATCCTGATCCGAAGAAAACTGCTGCTGCAACGCCAGCTCCAGATCGGCGGGATGCGCGTGCTGACCCTCGATCTTGTTGGAGTAATAGGAATTCATCGCCCGTAACAACAAGGCCAGCGCCTCGCGCGATGACGCACCGATGCCCGGCAGCAAGCCCGCCACTTCGGTGCGCAAATCGGCGGCAGCCTCCATCAGCGGCAACTGCTCGGCCTCCATCGGCAACACCGGTTCTATCGTGTTCTGAGCGCTCATTTGGCGGATTGGCTTGGCGTAGCAAGTTTACTTAACAGGCGGAATGGTAAACATTTTTATGCCAATTGTGGATTCTATTGGCGGAATGGAGCGGTTCTGAGTCTTACGTTCCGTTTGGCCGATTTCACTCATCCCGGTTCACTCCCCATGAATTGCCGCAACTGCTACTCAAGCCGCCCCGTCGCCCGCTTCACCATGTTTCCGACCCCCGGTGTCAGGTTGATCGGCAACAGCTTCGTCCCCGGATGGGCTTGCTGAAACACACGAAACACCTCATCGGCAAATGCCTGCCCGATCTCTTCCACCCCGGCAAAGTCGAGAACAACCGTCTGGAACCGCTCAAAGCGCATGGTCAGGCGCTTGGCCTGCGAGCGCGAAACCAGTTTCTCCCCTTCATGCTGCGCCAGCTTCACCGGCACAATGGTCCTGGAGAAGGTGTATTCCTCCGGCGCGGCAAATTGGTCGAACACTTCCTGCAAGGTGCGCTGGCTATCGTTGGCTAGACGCATCAGCACCACCGTGCCGGGCGCTTCGGCGGCGCGCTCCAGCAACACATCCGTGCCCCAGTCGTCATGCACGAAATGCAGCTTGCCGGAACGGATGTCGAAGGCATCCATCACCTTGGACGAAAAGAAAATCCCCTCGCCCGTATGGTTCACCGGATCGGTGGTCAGCTTGCCCTTGGCCAGTTCCAGGATCGCCTCGCGCGGATCGTACAAATTCATCGCGCGCTGAATCTTGAGAAAAATGCCCTCGCCCTCGTCGGCAACATACACTGAAGTATTCAGCGCGTCGCGCACCAGCCCCACCATCACCTTTTTCGAGCCGGAATGGTCTATCGCATTGTTCACCATCTCCGTCACGGCATAGTGCCAGATGTCGCGCACGTTGGGCGGCAAGTCGGCCAGATGCGGCGCGATCTGCGCGCGCCATACCCGGTCTTCATTCAGCCCGGCGCGCTGGTAAACCTGCCGCACGTCGGCCAGCACGGCCAACTGGTAGCGCACACCGCGCCCCACGCCGGAAGAAGTGATGACGCCTTCCTGCTTCAGCTTCGCCAGCCAGGCGCTGGCGGATTGGCGCGATACGCCAAACTGCTCCGCCAGCCGGGCGGCGACATTGCCCCCGTCTTGGGCAATGGCATCGAGTATGGAGCGGCGCAAGTCGGCAGTCATGGCAAGTTAAACGTAAAGTACAGACTGTTTAATTGTAAAGCAATAATGCGGTAAACGTAAAGCACAAATCGCAACCGGAACTCGCATGCGGCGAACCGTAGGGTGGATAAGCGCAGCGCATCCACCTTTAGCGCAGGATTGGTGGATGCGCTTTCGCTTATCCACCCTACCATTTACACCAACCGCACCTTCCCGGTCAGCAGGTTGTGCATCATGCTTTGCTTGAGCGCGCGGGTTTTGGCGAGCCGGGTTTCGAGCGCGCCGAGTTCGATATCCATGGGCGCACTTGGAAACCAAGATGTCTCCTGCCCTTACACAACGGCGAGCCCGTGAGGGGGCAAAGCGAAATACTTGTTCGGAATAACTGTTGTTGAGGTCATTGCGGCAGATAACCAACGACTTGGCTGCTGTTAACCAATGACTTGGTTGGCGTAGTTTGCCAACTTAGTCAGATGGCTATGCAAAGCCTTTTGGCAGCCTAGTCGGATGGCTAGTTGTTACATCAGGGAGTAGAATCGCCCACTTGCGCGGTCAGGCTGCTAAAGCAGAGGAAAAACAAACAGGATGGACATTGTCGGCGTGTTGCCGTTGGATGTGGCAGGCACGGTCATCGTGCTCTGGCTGGCACTGGGACTGCTGGGTTTGGCTCTGCAGCGCAGCCCGCACCTCATCACCAATGTGATTTTTCCCCTTGGCGCATTTGTCTCGCTGGCGCTTGCCGCCACCGGTTTTTTGGCGCTCGGTGAAGTTGCCAACACCTCCATATTGCCGCTCGGCCTGCCGGGTCTGCCGCTGCATCTTCGGCTTGATCAACTCTCGGCGTTTTTCCTGATCCTGCTGGGTGGCGCTTCGTTCGGTGTGTCACTGTTCAGTGCCGGATATTTCAAATCCATGCAAGGCAGTACGCTCGGCTTGTTGTGCCTGGAATATCACCTGTTCCTTGCCAGCATGACCCTGGTGTTACTGGCTGACGATGCCTATATGTTCATGGTGGCATGGGAGACCATGGCGCTGTCTTCCTATTTTCTGGTCACCACCGACCACAATGTTCCCGACATCCGCAAGGCCGGCTATCTGTATCTGCTGATCGCGCACGTCGGCGCGATCGCCATTTTGCTCAGCTTTGGTGTGATGCAAGGCGGGCATGGCATAGGCGCATATACTTTTGCGGCGATGCGTGAGGCGCATCTGTCGGCGTTCTGGGCATCAGTGGCGTTTTTGCTGGCGTTGTTCGGCTTTGGGGCAAAAGCGGGTTTGCTGCCGCTGCATGTCTGGTTGCCCGAGGCGCACCCGGCTGCCCCTTCGCCGGTCTCCGCTTTGCTGAGCGGCGTGATGTTGAAGACGGCGATCTACGGCATCCTGCGCGTCACGTTCGATTTGCTGGGCGCGCAGCAATGGTGGTGGGGGGTACTGGCACTGGCGTTGGGTTTGGCCACTGCCCTTTTCGGAGTGATGTTCGCCGCCGTGCAGGGCGATATGAAGCGGCTGCTGGCCTATTCTTCGATTGAAAACATCGGCCTGCTGCTGGTGGGTATCGGCCTGACCATCATCTTCCACGTCTATGGCAAGGATGCGCTGGCGGCCTTGTCGCTTACCGCGACCTTGTATCACAGCCTGAATCACGCCTGTTTCAAGAGCTTGCTGTTCGTGGGAACGGGTTCGATCCTGCATGCCACCGGAGATCGCAACATGGGGCGTTTGGGCGGACTGATCCACTCCATGCCCTGGGCCTCCGTATTGATGCTGGTCGGCGTATTGGCGATTGCCGGAATGCCGCCGCTGAATGGCTTCGTGTCGGAATGGCTGCTGTTGCAGGCCTTTCTGCTTTCTCCCGGGTTGCCCAACAGTTACATCAACATGCTGGTGCCGGTGGCAGCAGCGGTGATCGTACTGGCGGCGGCGTTGTCCGCGTATGTGATGGTGAAGTTTTACGGCGTGATCTTCCTCGGCCAGCGCCGCGAAAAGGCACTGGAACATGCGCACGATGCGGGCTGGTGGGAACGGGCTGGCATGACTTGGTTGGTACTGGCGTGCGTGTCGCTGGGTCTGGCGCCGGTATTCGTGGTGGGGCAGATCGATCACGTATCGCAGTTATTGCTGGGCACGCAACTGGGTAATGCCGCCGATGACTGGATGTTCCTGGCGCCGGTGGATACCGAACGCGCCAGCTACAGTCCGCTGTATTTCCTGCTGGTGGTGCTGGGTGTGATGTTGCTCACCACTCTGTTGGTGCGCCACTTTTATCACGGCCGGCTTCGGCGCGGTCCGGCCTGGGACTGCGGCTTCCCCGCGCAGAACGCCCGCATGCAGGATACTGCCGAGGGTTTCGGTCAACCGATACGGCGCATCTTCGAACCTTTTTTCCTGATTGAACGGGAAGTGCCCACGCCGTTCGATGCGCAGCCGCGTTATCACGGGCGCACCGAAGACAAGCTGTGGTACATGCTGTATCTGCCGATCAAGTGGATCACCGAAAAACTTTCTGGCTGGGCTTCGCTGTTGCAGCATGGCCGCATCCATTTGTATCTGACCTATACCTTCGTGACGCTGGTCGTCTTGCTGGTTTTTGTATGATCCTGGATCCGGAACAAATTCTGGCCGTCGTGTTTCAGCTCACCCAGTTGCTGCTGGTGGTGTTGCTGGCCCCCTTTCTCACCGGCTGGGTGAACCAGTGTCAGGCCTGGTTGCAGAATCGCAGCGGCGCAGGTGTATTGCAGCCCTACCGGGTGCTGCACAAACTGTTCCACAAAGACGCGGTGATGGCGCATAACGCTTCCTGGCTGTTCCGGGCAACGCCCTACATCGTGTTCGGTTGCATGTGGCTGGCGGCGGCCATCATTCCCGTCATCGCGGTCAATCTGCCGTTCTCGCGTGCGGCGGACGTGATCGCGCTGGTCGGGGTGTTCGCGCTGGCGCGCATGTTCATCGCACTGGCGGCGATGGACGTCGGCACTGCGTTCGGTACGCTGGGAGCGCGGCGCGAGATGCTGGTGTCGTTTCTCGCCGAACCGGCGCTGCTGATGGTGCTGTTCACCGCCTCGATGATCAGCCATTCCACGCAACTGACGCGTATCGTCGAAACACTGGCGCATCATGAGTTCGTGCTCTACCCGAGCCTGGCGTTTGCTGCGCTGGCATTCCTGATCGTGTTGCTGGCGGAGAACGCGCGCATTCCGGTGGACAATCCGGGCACGCATCTGGAACTCACCATGATCCATGAAGCGATGATCCTCGAATACTCTGCGCGCCACCTGGCGCTCATCGAATGGGCCAGCAGTTTGAAGTTGTTCGCTTATATTTCCATCGGCATCGCGCTGTTCCTGCCGCACGGCATCGCCGAAGTGGGCAACTGGGCGGGGCTGCCGCTGGCCATCGGCTTGTTGCTGTTGAAGTTGCTGGCGGCGGGTGCGGGTCTTGCGGTGCTGGAAACGCTGCTGGCCAAGATGCGCATCTTCCGCGCGCCGGAGTTCCTGGGCACGGCCTTCCTGCTGGCCGTGCTGGGGCTGCTGATCCATTTCCTGCTGGGGGCCTGAGACATGCAGATTTCATTTGCCCTGCAATTCATCAATCTGCTGGCTGCCCTGCTGCTGCTGATCGTGTTCGCCATGCTGACGCAACGCCGCATCCTGTCGCTGATCAATTTATTTGCCTGGCAGGGGTTGGTGTTGTCGCTCAGCACCTTTGTGGTGGCCTATTCCACAGCACAACAACATCTGTATTATTCGGCGGGCTTGACCTTGCTGCTCAAAGTGCTGCTGTTGCCCTGGCTGCTGCACCGTTTGATCCGCAAACTGAACGTGCGCTGGGATGTGGAAACGCTGCTCAACATTCCCACCACGATGCTGGTCGGCATCGCGCTGGTGATCTTCTCCTTCAATCTGGCTGCACCGATCACGCAGTTGGCACAGGGCATCACGCGCGGTCTGATCGGCATCGCGCTGGCTTGCGTCTTGTTGTCACTGCTGATGATGCTGACGCGCCGCAAAGCGGTCTCGCAAGTGGTCGCTTTCCTGTCGCTGGAGAACGGCCTGTTCTTTGCCGCCACCAGCGCCACGCAGGGCATGCCGCTGGTGGTGGAACTGGGCATCGCGCTGGACGTGCTGGTGGCCACCTTCATCTTCGGCATCTTCTTCTTTCAGTTACGCGAGACATTCGACAGCCTCGACATCACGCACATGGAGAAGCTCAAGGATGATTGACCTGCAGTTGATGGCGTTGCTGCTTATCCCGCTGTTTGGCGGCGGCATGCTGGCCGTGTTTGGCTCGCGTGCCTGGGCAGCCGAACTGAACTCGCTGATGAGCGGTTGCACCTTCCTTGCCTCGGTGTTTCTGACGATGCGCGTGATCGATTCGGGCCCGCAGGTCGCATTCAGCGAGCAGTTCTTCATCGACCAGTTCAATGTGTTCCTGGTCGCGCTGACGGCTTTCGTGGCGTTCACCACCTCGCTGTTCTCGCGCCCCTACATGCGCATCGAGCAGCATCACGGCAAGTTGTCCACTTCCATGCTGCATCTGTATTACAGCATGTATCAGCTATTCACCTTCACCATGCTGGTGGCGCTCACCACCAACAACATGGGCATCCTCTGGGTGGCGATGGAGGCGGCGACGCTGACCACGGTGTTGCTGGTCAGCCTGTATCGCACCCCGGCCAGCCTGGAAGCAGCGTGGAAATATTTCATCCTGTGCGGCGTGGGCATCGCGCTGGCGCTGTTCGGCACCATCCTGTTGTATTTTGCCGCCGAGCGCGTGCTGGGTGAGGGCGGCACGGCCTTGTTGTGGACGCATCTGAACCAGGTCAAGGGCGAACTGGAGCCGACCGTGCTGAAGCTGGCGTTCATATTCCTGCTGGTGGGATACGGCACCAAGGTCGGTCTGGTGCCGCTGCACAGTTGGCTGCCGGATGCCCATGCGGAAGGCCCTACGCCGGTTTCCGCCGTGCTCTCCGGACTGTTGCTGAATGTCGCGTTGTGCGCGGTGATGCGCAGCAAAGTGCTGGTGGACGGCTCGCTGGGGACGCACTTTGCAGGCAATCTGATGATGGGTTTCGGCCTGCTGTCGGTGGTGGTGGCCGCACTGTCCCTGTTCCGGCAAAAAGACATCAAGCGCATGTTCGCCTATTCCTCCATCGAACACATGGGGCTGATCACCTTTGCCTTTGGCATGGGCGGGCCGGTGGCGAGCTTCGCCGCAATGTTGCACATGACCGTGCACTCGCTGACCAAATCGGCGATCTTCTTCGCGGTGGGACACGCCGTGCAGAAAGCGGGCACACAGCAAATGGAACATATCCGCGGCATGCTGCAAGTCAGCCCGACGGTGGGTTGGGGCCTGGCGCTGGGCACCTTCGCGATACTCGGCATACCGCCGTTCGGCGTGTTCGCCAGCGAGTTCCTGATCATCACCACCGCCATGCACGAATACCCGTGGACCACACCGATCCTGTTGATCGCGCTGGGCATCGCATTTGCCGCGATCTTCGGCAAGATACAGCCCATCGTGTTCGGCGAAACCACCACAAAACCCTTGCCGCATCCGCCCGCGCTGATCCCGGTGTTCGTTCACTTGCTGCTGGTGTTGATGCTCGGTCTGTATATGCCGCCCTATCTGGCAGACTGGTATCGCCAGGCGGCGGCTCTGCTAGGATAAT
>DATBWQ010000088.1:0-7142 GCA_036514695.1 Gallionella sp.
CGCCGCTCAGCCCGTTGCGCTCGCCATCTTGCCCGCGGTTTCTAAGCGGGCCGCCCTACTACGGGCGGACGCCCCGCACGGACCGGCCCCGCCCGGGCCCTTGATCGCGCACCGCACCTCTCTCCTCCTCTGATCTGAGCAGCGGCCCGAAAACGCCGCGTTTTCGGGGCCACTCGAACCTCCTCGTGCCGCCAACGTGCCGAGGCGGTTCCATCTCGGAGGACGGACAGAAAAGCGCGTCGCGCTGCCTGAATTCAAGGCAGTGCGCAAGAAGAAGGCAAGATTGATGGGTAGAGAACCGGGCTTCTCGCGGCCTTAAAATTGGCCTGTGCGCCTTTGGATTAATGGCAGCAACGCTAGCCAGCGCCGAACCATTGGGGCGGCTGTTCTTCACCCCGGAACAGCGTGCGCAACTGGAATATTCCAAACCGCAGGATAGCGGCTCCGGTGGCAGTGGCAGCGGCCGCGCCCTGACCGTCAACGGTATCGTGCAGCAGCACGGGGGCAAACGCACCGCCTGGATCAACGGCGTGCCGCAGCAGGCAGGCGACAGCGACGAGCGCGCACCGGAAAGTCTGCCGGTCGCCGTGCCGGGGCTATCAAAACCGGTCAAGGTCAAGGTCGGGCAAAAGGTATTGATCAACCCGGCCGCCAATACGGGACAATAATCCGCCATGCGCGCACCACGCCTACACCGTCACGGCAGAGCCAATCAGCACGGCGCAGCGCTGATGATCATGATCGTGATCATGGTGGCAGGGGTTGCCTCCGTATTGGCCGGCGCGCTCAGCATCTCCGCGCTGCAAAACGCGCGCCAGGAAAAGACCTCCGCCGCGCTGGCGCAGGCCAAGGATGCGCTGATCGGATTCTCTGTAAAGGTGCTGGTGAGCAGTTCGGACGTTGCCTGCGCCGCCACCTCCAATTGCCCGCGTCCCGGCGACCTGCCCTGCCCCGACACCGACAACGACGGTAATGCGGAAAGCTCCTGCGGCAGCGCAGACGGCAGCACCGGCCAGGCTGCACGGCTGGGCCGCCTGCCCTGGAAAACGCTGGGGTTGCCGGATCTGCGCGATGGCAGCGGCGAAAGGCTATGGTATGCCGTTTCAAACAGGTTCAAGAACAATACGCGATCCACGTGCAACAACTCCGAACTCGTCACCGGCTGCCTGAACAGCGACACCCCTGGGACCATCACCGTATTCGCAGCCGATGGCAGCATATTGAACGATGGCGGCGGAACCAGCGGGGCAGCAGCAGTCATCATCGCCCCCGGCGCGGTACTGCAGCGCCAGGGCAGCGGCTCAATGCAGGACCGCAGCAGCGGAGGTGTCAACTCTGCTAACAACTATCTGGATATCGTCACGGTAGGCGGCAACACTCAAGACAACGCCGGCTTTGTTGACAGTTCTGCAACCGATGGATTCATTCAAGGTCCTGTACTGGACAGCACCGGCCGGGCAATCGTAAACGACCAGTTGCTGGTCATCACGCAGGACAACATCATGCAACCCGTACAAAAGCGGGTGGCTGCAGAAGTGAAAAGCTGCCTCACCGAATATGCCGCGATACCCCAAAACCGGGGTATCTCACCCAATGATGGCTACTACCCGTGGGCAACGACACGCACCATCAGCAGCGGATCAGTCGTTTACAATGATACTGATCAATTGAAGTTTGGTCATGTGCCTGACCTGCCCTTTGCGCAAACATGCAGCGACACCGGCGGCAGCACCTGCAGTTCGACCCAGAGCGGCGGCATGAAGAACGGCTGGGGTGCAACTTGCACATTGAACAATTCCAACTGGTGGGTGAACTGGAAAGAAATGGTTTTTTATGGTCTCGCGCACAGCCTACGCCCCCATAACATGACCCATAATCATGTCTGCCCGAGCGCTATATGCCTTACGGTCAATCCGCCTTCCACCGACAACGACAAATCCTTTGTGGTCATCGTGGCGGGGAAAAAACTGGGAACCCAGTCACGCACCAGCACTGCCCAGAAAAACGACCAAAGCAACTATCTGGAAGGCACCAACCTCAGTGGCACATCCACTTTTCAGCAAAGCCCGGTCTCGGCCACCTTCAACGATGTCACGGTGTTCAAATGAAAAAGTACGCCTGTCCTGAGCAAACACAATATGGCTTCACGCTGGTCGAGATCGCGATGGTGTTGCTGATCATCACGCTGCTGCTGGTCGGCCTGGTGCCTACGATTTCCAGCCAGATGGAGCAGCAACGCACCAATGAGACGCGCAAACAGATGAGCGAGATCAGTGATGCGCTGATCGGTTTTGCCCTTAGAAATGGCCGGCTGCCCTGTGCTGCCAGAGCGGCTACTCCCACAGGGCAGTCCTTTTCAGGAGTTTATGCGGGCAATGAATACCCGGATTGCAGTAACGCCGGTTTTGCCGCTAATGCGTACGGCGTAGTGCCCTGGGTCACTCTCGGCACCAGTGAAACGGATGGCTGGGGAAATCGATTTACTTATCGCGTCAGTTCCGATTTCGCCGATGCGATAGCCAGCGCCACTTATGGCGGCTGCACCCCCACCCCGGCGCCAACGCAGGCAACTTTTGGATTATGTTCCGCCGGCGATCCGGATATATATTCCGCCGCAACATGGGTAACGACTGTCGCGAACGACGTACCGGCAATCATCATTTCGCATGGCAAGAATGGCGCGGGCGCCTATACCCCGCAGGGAACACAACGGCCCGCCGGCAGCACCGACGAGCAGGAAAACACCGATCACAGTTCTGATTGGAAATACGTCAGCCGCATCCCGACATCCGACTTCGACGATCTGGTCGGGTGGGTCACGCCCAACATACTTGCCAACCGCATGGTCGCGGCAGGCAAGCTACCGTAGCTGCCCGATTTATTCCAATTCTCATTCAAAAGTGATGTATTGGTGGGAGCGGCCTCCTGACCGCGATAAGCCTGTCGCGGCCAGGAGGCCGCTCCCACAAAAAGATTCTTCCTGTTTTGAAGGGGAAATGGAATTAACCCAAGCCGGACGTGCCGGAACCAAAAAATGATTCTCGCGCGAAGACGCAAAGAGAATCAACACCGTTTTTGTTTTTCTTCGCGCCTTTGCGTCTTTGCGCGAAATTTCTTCTTACCGGTGCCGGGACAAAAGTTTTTCGTACAAATTGCGAAGACTTAACCGATAAGAGACTAAAAAACTTGGTTGTCCACGAAAGCCACGAAACAACACAAAATAGGGTAAGCAGGCATTCCGCCGCAAGGTGGAAGCTCGCAAAATATTCAAATTCTCTCTAATTATCTTGCGCTTATTGAGGATTACATATTTGAAGACAGAATCTCCGCATCTCGTAGGTCGGGCTACGCCTGTCCTGAGCCTGTCGAAGCGGCCCGACGCGGCGGGCAAAGCCCGCCCTACGGTAAATCACTTAACAGTCATGAATTATGTAAAGCTCAATAAATTCAGTATGGCCGAAAATAATGTCAATTATTAGAGGTGCCCTTTGGTGTATTTTTCAAAAAATGTTGCTGTAGCCCATGTATCAAATTCTGCGCCAGTTGCGCTTGCAGTTCATTTATCGAGACGGTGATGCCTGATTCACAGGCTTGCGTGACGCGCAGTCCGGCCTGGCCGCACGGGTTGATGTTGGCGAACGGGGTCAGGTCCATGTCCACGTTCAGCGCCAGGCCGTGATAGCAGCAGCCGTTCTTGATCTTCAATCCCAGCGAGGCGATCTTGGCTTCGCCGACATACACGCCGGGCGCATCCTCGCGGCCTTGCGCAGCCACGCCGAATTCGCCGAGCAGGTCGACTACCGCCTGCTCCATCAAGCGCACCAGTTCGCGCACATTGATCTTCCAGCGGCGCAGGTCGAGCAGCAGGTAGGCGACGATCTGGCCGGGGCCGTGATAGGTGATCTGTCCGCCGCGATCGATCTTTATTACCGGGATGTTCGTGCTGTGCAACAGGTGTTCCGGTTTGCCCGCCAGGCCTTGCGTGTAAACGGGGGGGTGCTGCACCAGCCATATCTCGTCGCGCGTCTCGGGCCTGCGCTCGGCGGTGAAGCGCTTCATCGCATCCCAGGTAGATTGATACTCGACCAGGCCCAGTGAGTGGATGATCGGGGGTGAAGGGTGAAGCGCAACCCCCCTCGATCCCCCCTTATCAGGGGGGAAGCTGGCTCCTCCCCTGATAAGGGGAGGCTGGGAGGGGTTATGTTTCACTTTTCACGGTCATTAAAGAACCATCACGACCATCGGATGGTCGCACAGTTCCTGATAGATCGCGTCGAGCTGCTCGCGCGAAGTCGCGTGCACCGTGCAGGTCAGGCTGATATAGCGCGCGTTTCTGCTGGCGCGCATTTCCATGCTGGCGGCGACAAAGTCCGGATCATGTTTGTTGACCACTTCCAGCACGGCCTGGGCAAATCCGGCCTGTTGCTGACCGAATATCTTCAGCGGAAATTCGCAGGGGTATTCGATCAGGCTGGCGGTCAACATAATTATTCCAGCCCCGTTTCGAAGGTGAAACAAGGCGACGACGAGCGAACGACGCTGACAGTGCATTTGGCACGGCTAGGAGTGAGCGAGGAAGTCAACACAGTGTCACCGATGAAATGGGGTTGGAATCATGTGGCACGCATCACATCGCGCTTAAAATCCTGATAGAGCTTGTGCAGTCTGGCAAACATCGCGCCCGGTCTGCCTGTGCCGACCGGCTTGCCGTCCAGTGTGGTGATCGCAAGCACTTCCTTGGTGCTTGATGTGAGCAGCAGTTCGTCCGCGTCGAACACTTCGGCGGCGGCGATGCGCCGCACTTCATGCGGAATATGGTTGGCGGCGGCGATTTCCAGCACCACGTCGTAGGTGATGCCGGGCAGCATCAGGTTGTCCTTGGGCGGCGCGAGCAGCTTGCCGTTCTTTACCACGAAGATGTTGCTGGCCGCGCCTTCGGTCATGAATTCATTCTCGCGTATCAATATGGTTTCCGCGCAGCCCGCATCGACCGCCATCTGGCGCAGCAGCACGTTGGGCAGCAGTGCGATCGCCTTGATGTCGCAGCGCAGCCAGCGATTATCCTCCGCGCTTACCGCGCCCACGCCGCTGGCGAGCAGGGCGGCGGGCGGGGTGAGCAGCGGGTTGCTCATCATGAACACCGTCGGCTTGACCGGCGGGCTGGGAAAAGCGTGATCGCGCTTGGCCACGCCGCGCGTGATGTGCAGATACAGGTACTGGTCTTGCGCAGTGTTGCGCGCGATCAGCTCGTTGATGATGGCTGTCCATTCCGCATCGCTGTGCGGGTTGGCGAGTTTGATGCCGTCCAGGCTGTGTTGCAGCCGCTGCAAGTGTGATTCCAGGCGGAACGGCTTGCGCGAATACACCGGAATCACTTCATACACGCCGTCGCCAAATATGAAACCGCGATCCAGCACGGAAATCTTCGCTTCCTCGATGGGCATGTAGTGCCCGTTCAGATAAATCGTCATTTGCTATTCCTTATTGAAAAAACAGCCGGATGCTGTCCCACCCGCGCGAAAACACGTTCGCCAGCGGCACGCTGTCCAATGCCACCAGCGGGAATTCCGCATAGGGTATGCCGTCCAGTGTCAGTTTCAGCACGCCCAGTTGTTGTCCGCCGCTGACCGGTGCAAAGACTGGCTGGCGCGTTTCCATCGTCGCCTTGAGCTGGCCTAGCGTCCCCTTCGGGATGGTCAGAAAAAGATCGCGGCGGAAGCCGATATCGAGGTGGCTCCCGGTGCCCTTCCAGATGCGCAGCCTGGCGACAGGCTGGTTCTTCTCATAAAGCCGGACGGCATCGAAATGCTGGAAACCGAAATTCAACAGCTTCTGGCTTTCGGTAGCACGCAGCCTGTCTGAATCTGCGCCGAACAGCACCGAGATCAGACGCCGGTCGTTGCGCTTGACCGAGCCGGCGATACAATATCCGGCAGACTCGGTGCGCCCGGTCATCAGGCCGTCCGCATAGGGGTCCAGCCACAGCAGGCGGTTGCGATTGGACTGGGTGACGTCGTTGAAAGTGTAGTTACGCAGGGAAAACATCGGGTAGTGTTGCGGATAGTCGCGCACGATGGCGGCGGCCAGCAGGGCCAGATCGTATGCGCTGCTGTAGTGTTGCGCAGCCGGCAGGCCGACCGGATTGGCGAAATGGGTGTTATTCATGCCCAGCCGTTTCGCTTCCTTGTTCATCATGTCGACAAAACCCGCCTCGCTGCCCGCGATATTGACCGCCAGTGTGATGGCTGCATCGTTGCCTGACTGCACGATCAGGCCATGCAACAGTTCATCCACGCTCACGGTTTGTCCGGCCTTGAGCAGCATGCGCGATTCGCCGCTGATGTTGCGCACCGCAGTGGCGGGAACACTCAGCCGCTGTCCCAGCGCAAGCGTGCCGTGCTTGAGCGCATCAAAGGCCAGGTAAGCGGTCATCAGCTTGGTCAGCGAAGCAGGCTCCATGCGATCATCCCCGTTCTGATTCACCAATACCTGATTGCTGGTGTAGTCGTATAACAGATATGACTTGGCTGCCAGGATGGGTGCGGGCGGTGCCGGTGGCGGCGGCAAAAGTGCATGGCTGGCTGAGGGCAGCAGCAGACTGATGAACAGGAGTATGAATTTCATGGCCGGGAGGATTTTTACGGTAAGCAATTATATTCCTGCGCGTTGCCGGGTGATAGTCCCGGCATGGTGATGACCGGACCGCGCATCCAGTCAGCGCTTATTCCAATTTTCATTCAAAAGTGATGTATTGGTCTGTAAAACTTCTAGCCGGGCACCCGTGGGAGCGGCTTCCTGGCCGCGATTAACCTGTCGCGGTCAGGAGGCCGCTCCGACAAGAGAATCGGAAAATCCGCAAGGGGATATTATTTCTGGCCCGGGGTAAATTTGTTCCCGGCGAAAAATGTAGGGTGGATAAGCGCAGCGCATCCACCTTTTTGAGCTGGCATGGTGGATGCGCTGCGCTTATCCACCCTACTGCTTTTGATTGCACTAAGGTTCATAAAAAATCAGTCATCGTTGATTTTTAGAACAAATTTACCCAACATATCGCGGTGGGCACAAAGACGTGTCCACCCTACGCCTGTATAATCTCGCCCTTTCCGACACCACGCATTTCTCGTAAAGACCGCAATGGAACT
>DATBWQ010000089.1:0-2773 GCA_036514695.1 Gallionella sp.
AGTTACACTAAATTTTGGGGTGAAATCGCGGTTTATCGCGCAGACGATATTAATGGTAGAAATTGAAAAATAATCTATTAACACAGTGGGTTAGCGTTGGTTTTTATGTGGCAAGTAGCATTGTTGCGTCCGCCTGAAGGCGGACCTACGACTATTCGCGCATGGCAATGTCCGCCTGAAGGCGGACCGTAAGCGTCAATTCAACCACACCCTACCAAGCAGCTGACTGAACGTTTAGCGTAGCCGTTTTCTCAAGCGAGGGGATGGTCATGGTGAGACGTTCACAAGCGCAATGGCGTGAGTTAATTCGGGAGCAGGAAGCCAGTGGGCTGAACGCAGCGGCGTTTTGCCACGAGCGGGGGATCTGCACGAACTATTTCAATCTGCGGCGGCGGCAGTTGTTGAGTGGGGCGGCGTCCGATGACACTACAGCAGCGCTGTCGGCCTTTGTGCCGGTCGCTGTGCAACGGCCTGTTGATGCAATGACTATGGAGGTCCGGTTGGGCGCCACGCTGTCGCTGCGGGTGCCGATCGCGGTGTCGCCGCGCTGGCTGGTTGAGGTGTTGCACGGTCTGCGGGCTTGAGCAATGCAGATGTTCACGGAAGTCTCGGCGGTGTACCTGCACCGTGAGCCGGTGGATTTCCGCCAGTCGATTAACGGGCTGTCGGTGATTGTCGAGGCAGCGATGCGGCTTGCGCCGTTTTCCGGCGCGGTGTTTGTGTTTTGCAATCGCCGCCGTGACAAGCTGAAGATTCTGTATTGGGATCACAGTGGCTTTGCGCTCTGGTACAAGCGACTGGAGGATGCGCGCTTTCACTGGCCGCGACAGTGGCCAGATGCGGTGATTGAATTGCGTGAAGAGCAACTGCATTGGCTGTTGGCGGGCTATGACATCACGCGCATGCGGCCACATGAAACGGTACATTATTCTCGGGTTTTATAGCGTAATTCGCATCGGCATCTGGTATACTTTCGCGCATGCCGCAGAGCGCGAATGCATTACCGGATAACATCGACACACTGAAGTCGCTGCTGGTTAATCAGGTGGCGCACATCGCGCAACTCCGGACCGACACCGCGTCACTCGCCGATAAGAACACCCAACTGCTCGCCGAGAACCAGCGCATCAAGGCGCAGGTTTTAATCCTTCAAGAGCAACTCAATCTCGCCTTGGCGAAGCGTTACGCGGCCAGCAGCGAACAACTCTCGCCGGACCAGATCCGCCTGTTCAACGAGGCTGAGGTCGATGCCGACGCACCGGGTGCGGATCAAGCGCCCGTCGTCAACAGCGTCACCGTCGCCGCACACACCCGTCAGAAGCGTGGCCGCAAGCCGTTGCCGGAGCACCTGCCGCGCATCGAGGTGCTCCATGAGCTGCCGGAGGCCGAGCGCTACTGCCCGCACGACGGCGCGTTGCTTACTCCGATCAACGACGTCATCAGCGAACAACTCGATATCATCCCGGCACAGATCCGGGTGCTGCGCCATATCCGCAAGACCTACGCGTGTGGCTGCGGCCGCTGCATCAAAACCGCGCCCTTGCCCGCGCAACCGATTCCCAAGAGCCTGGCCTCCCCGGGCTTGCTCGCGCATATCACCGTCTCCAAGTACCAGGATGCGCTGCCGCTGTACCGGCAGGAACAGATTCTGCAGCGCATCGGCGTGGACCTCCCGCGCGCCACACTCGCCAATTGGATGATCCAGGCAGGCCAGCTGATCCAGCCGCTCATCAACCTGCTGCGTGATCGACTGCTGGCCTATGACATTATGCAGATGGATGAGACAACGGTTCAGGTGCTCAAAGAGCCCGGCAAGACCGCGCAATCCAAATCCTATCTGTGGGTGCAGCGTGGCGGGCCCCCGGATCAGCCGATCTTGCTGTATGACTATGATCCGGGTCGTGGCGCCGGCGTGCCGATCCGTTTACTGGAAGGCTTCAAAGGCACGCTGCAAACCGATGGCTATGACGGCTACAACGCCGCCGTGGCGCTGGGCAAGCTGACGCACATCGGTTGCTTCGCGCATGCAAGACGCAAGTTCGATGAAGCGCTCAAGGCGCAGGGTAAACACCCGCGCCGCGGCCTCGCGCATCGGGGCCTGGCGCTGATCCAGAAGCTCTATGGCGTGGAGAAGGCCGTGCGTCACGCCGAGCCAGAAGCACGCTACACCTATCGCCTCCAACACGCTCAGCCCATTCTGGCTGAGTTGCGTACCTGGTTGGATGAAGCCCTGCCGCAGGTGCCACCGCAAAGCGCGACCGGCAAGGCGCTCTACTACCTGCACAACGAATGGCCCAAACTGATCGGCTATCTTAACGACGGCCGCTTGGAGATCGACAATAACCGTGCCGAGAACGCGATACGGCCGTTCGTCGTCGGCAGAAAGAACTGGCTGTTCAGTGACAGCGTTAAAGGCGTCAAGGCCAGCGCCAACCTCTACTCACTCATCGAAACGGCCAAAGCCAATGGCCAGGAACCTTACGCGTATTTGCAGCGGGTGTTCACCGAACTGCCGAAGGCCGAGACCGTCGAGGCCATCGAAGCTCTGTTGCCCGGCAACGTCGATAAGAATCAGATCAACTCCGATTGATCAACCCTGTTGTTCATTAAGCGCTTACTCCAAGCGAACGGGAAACTTCAAAAGTTTGGTCATAAAAGACCTCCTTTCTGAAGTTAAGGGCCTCGTGTAGCCCGTAGCAATTATGACTGCAACGGTGGCGGCGGGGAAGTTGGTATTTCTTACTTACCCCTGATCCAGTACCAATACGCAAGT
>DATBWQ010000090.1:0-2660 GCA_036514695.1 Gallionella sp.
CGGTCTTCACGGTCTTGAAAGAACCGCAAAAAACACACTTGCGACCGTTCAAAAAGTTGGTCGCACAACTAAATACTGTTTGAACCCCAGTAACCATAAGTATCTCCAAGGATACACTGGTTACGAAACGCCCTAATTACCATCACTTAACAGTCATGAATTATGTAAAGCTCAATAGAATTGGAATCAGGGCATCCACTGGCAACTTCAGGCAATAGGATACTGTGGATTCCGGATGATGGCATGACTTTTTTTGCTTCGATCTTTCCGTCCGATATTGACGGCCAGCTCGAGTTCATGCTGCGGTGCGAACGGCATATGCCGCAGCAGGCCGGACTTGCCGGCAGCGGAAATTTCCGGAACCTTACGGTTGATGCGCGGGGACCAGTCCGGTGCGGCAGCTGTCCATCAGTTCGATATAGCGCGCCGTGGTTGTAAGGGGCTGAAGCCTCAACAACACATGCAGAGTCCACCACGGTTTGTGCCGCTGGGCATCATCCTGCGAGGGCGTAATGTCTTACGCCCCTGCCAGAGCGGCCGCACCCGCCGCAGCGATCTGTCCGTCCTGGAACGAGCGCACGCCGCTGATCCCCAGGCCGCCCACGATCACGCCATCGATCTCCAGCGGCACCCCGCCTTCGGCAGGAATCACGCCGGGCATCGCGAGGTGTATCAGTCGTCCGCCCAGCACCGCATCTTCCGAAGCTTTGGTGGGGCGCTGGAAGGCGACTGCCGCCCGGGCCTTGCATATTGCCGTTTCCACGCTGCCGAACTGGGTGTCGTGGCTGCGTTGCAGATAGAGCAGATGGCCGCCATCATCCACCACGGCGATAACCACGCGCCAGTCGTTCTGGTTCGCTTCGGCATCGGCTGCCGCCGCGATGCGTTTGGCATCTTCCAAAGTGAGGATGGGTTTGCTGTTCATTATTTATTGCTCCCCAGTGCCGCGAAGATCTTGTCGCGTATATCGGTTACGCTACCCACGCCAGGGATGTTGATGCACTTGGGCGCTTTCTTGTCACCGGATTTGGACCAGGCGGTGTAGAAGTCTACCAGCGGTTTGGTCTGGTCGTGGTAAACGGTGAGGCGTTTGATGACGGTGTCTTCGACATCGTCGGGACGCTGTACCAGAGCTTCGCCGGTGATGTCATCTTTGCCTTCCACCCTGGGCGGATTGAACACCAGGTGATAAGTCCGGCCGGAAGGCAGGTGCACGCGGCGACCGCTCATGCGTTGAATGATTTCTTTATCAGCCACTTCGATTTCCACAACGAAATCTATCTGGATGCCGGCATCCTTTATCGCCTGAGCCTGCGGGATGGTGCGCGGAAAGCCATCGAAAAAGAATCCATGGGCGCAGTCCGGGTCTTTGATGCGCTCTTTCACCAAGCCGATGATGATGTCGTCGGAGACCAGGTTGCCGCTATCCATCACTTTTTTGGCCGCGATCCCGAGCGGCGTGCCCGCCCTGGCTGCGGCACGCAGTATGTCTCCTGTGGAGATTTGCGGGATGTTGAATTTTTCTTTGATGTAATTCGCCTGGGTGCCTTTGCCTGCACCCGGTGGGCCTAGCAGTATCAATCTCATTGTTATTCCTCTATATGTTAATTCTGTGAAGGGTTTATAGAGGGAAGGGGGAAGAGTAAAGGGGTAAGGGGAAAGACGGGTTTTTCGTTCCATCGAAGTGGATCGGTTTTTACCCTTCTCCCTTCCCTCTTTACCCTTTTCCTTATCCCTTATCCCTTCTCCCTTCTCCCTTCCCGTTCCTCAAATAATGCTCTCGCCACGTGCAGATCTTGCTCCGTATCCACTCCGCCGGGCGGTGCCTGCTCGGCGATGTACACACCGATCTTGTAGCCATGAAACAGCGCGCGCAATTGTTCCAGGGCTTCGAACTGCTCGATCAGTGCCGGCGCAAGCTGACCGTAGGCGCGCAGGAAACCGGCGCGATAGGCGTAGATGCCGATGTGGCGCAGCACGGGTAAATCATCGGGCAGAATGCCCTCACTTGCAGTGCGCGTTCCGGCTGGCAGGCCGGAACCGCTCGACGAGCGCAGAGCATGCTCTGCGAATTCCCCGTCTCGCCCCCCAGCCCCTCTCCCGCCTGCGGGCGAGGGGAGTGCGAATGCATCGCGCGGCCAGGGAATCGGTGCGCGGCTGAAATACAGCGCGTTGCCATTCTTGTCCAGCACTGTCTTGACGATGTTCGGGTTGCGCATCGCCGCCTCGTCGTGGATCGCGTGGCAGGCCGTGGCGATCGCACATTCCGGATGGTCGTGCAGGTGTTCGGCAACGGCGCGTATCAGTGCGGGCGGGATAAGCGGTTCATCGCCCTGCACATTGACCACGATGGTGTCGTCCGGCCAGGCGCGCTGCTCGACAACTTCTGCGATTCGGTCCGTGCCGCTGGTGTGCGCGGCTTTGGTCAGACAGGCCTTGAAGCCATGCTCATGCACGGCATTGGCGATCGCATGATGGTCGGTGGCGATCAATATCTGTTGCGCGCCGCTTTGCGCGGCCTGCTCGGCAACCCTCACCACCATCGGCTTGCCTGCGATGGTCAGCAGCGGTTTGCCGGGCAATCGGGTCGACGCGTGGCGGGCGGGTATGACGACGTGGAAATCAACCCCAACCCCCCTAGCCCCCCTTGTCAGGGGGGG
>DATBWQ010000091.1:0-15558 GCA_036514695.1 Gallionella sp.
GTCTTCACGGTCTTGAAAGAACCGCAAAAAACACACTTGCGACCGTTCAAAAAGTTGGTCGCACAACTAAATACTGTTTGAACCCCAGTAACCATAAGTATCTCCAAGGATACACTGGTTACGAAACGCCCTAATTACCTACATAATTCATGACTATTAAGTGATTTACCGTAGGGCGGGCTTTGCCCGCCGCGTCGGGCGTAGCCCGACCTACGAGATGCGGAGACTCTGTCTTCAAATATGTAACCCTCAATAAACCCACCGGCTTTAACCGGTGGTTGTTTGGTTTGGATAAGAAAAAGGTCACACATTTTTCCCGTGACGGATTATCATTTGCGCGCGTTGGGTGTTACCGGAATCCGGGCAGACCCGGCGGCAGGGAAACATCTTTAACCGCATCAGTTTCCGTATATATCTACATGCAGTCACTACGAGGAGAACGATCATGGCCAAGGGACAGCAGCGCAAGACCAAAGAAGCGAAGAAGCCCAAGAAGCAGCCAGCGCCAGCCAAACTGAGCGGCCAGCGCTAAGTAACCATCAACCCCGGCTGTGCCGGGGATGCGCCGGCTCAGCAACATGGATGCTGGGCCTCATATCATGCCCAAACACACCACACCCGATCACGCGCGGCTCGACCGCGTCGTCGCCGAGGCTCGCCAGCTCAGTGCCGAGCGCGAAGCGACCTATCGCGAGCGTGCGCTCAAATTGTTTCCGTGGATCTGCGGGCGGTGCGGCCGCGAGTTCTCCGGCGCGCGCCTGCGCGAACTGACGGTGCACCACAAGGACCACGATCACGACAACAACCCTGCGGATGGCAGCAACTGGGAACTGCTGTGTTTGTATTGCCACGATAACGAGCACATGCGCGTGCTGGAAGAGACGAACCGGTTGAGAGGTTCAGGTGCACAGACTACCGTGGCGACGCACAATCCGTTCGCCAGTCTGCAAGGGCTGTTGAAAAAGAAGGATTGAGTCAGAGGCTGGCGGCTGATTGATTATGTGGTGATTCCATTTTTTTGGTAGGGTGCGCCATGCGCACCATGGTGCGCATGGCGCACCCTACAATTGCGATGTAAAACTAAATGTTAGGCGGCCTTCCGATGGGCCACATCGAAGCGGCGGGAAAACAACTCAAATGGCACTTCGCCATCGTTCGGATATCCATTAGCTTCCAGCAGCTCGGGAATCAGCACGCGCAATTTCGCCAGCAAAGCCTCAGCCGTATCTGCTTCTGCAACCAATCCTGGAACATCATCGCTGGTAGCAACCCATACCTCAGCTTCGTCATCCCATTCAGCGCGAACAAATAATGCTTTCATGACCATCTCCTTTACTCGATACGGCGCAAAGAATAACAGGGCGTTGCGAAATATATAGGCGAAAAAACAGGGGAGGCCGTAGTCTCCCCTGTTTATTGCATCAACTGCTATTGCCGTTGTTTGATGGGTATCGCAAAGCCTGCCCTGAGTTGCCGAAGGGCTCCACCCCTCCTACGCGAGCTGGATTTTGGTAGGGTGCGCTGTGCGCACCATGGTGCGTGGAACGCACCCTACGCTGGCTTGCGCTCAACCCATCTACGCGAGCTAAATCCGATGGTGCCAATAACCCGGCTCACGATGACAGTGCATCACTGCGATAACAAGAACATGATCGTCCTCAATGGTGTACAGCACGGCATACGGAAAAACTCTGGTCAAATATCGATGCACGTCACCTTCCATCACCCGCCATGCTTTCGGCGATGCAATAACTTGATCAACGGCAGATTGCACAGCGGAGACAAAGCGGGCGCCCAAACAGAGGCAAGCTCACTGCGCCTCATAGAAAACTGCGGAATCCTGAAACTCAAGCAAAGCCTCAGGATGGAACTCATATCTCATCTCTTGATTGCTGCGCTTACCTGGGCAAAAACAGCATCACCGGGTATCGGTGTCACACTACCGCTACGAACCTCGTCAACGCGCCGCCGTGCTTCCTTCACCCACAGCTGATGAATGTAGCCATCCTCCGCCGGATCAAGGCTTTCAACCAAACGGTCAGCCAACAATGCTCGCGCCTCACTTGGCAGTGCAAGCGCTTCCTCGGCTATTTGTTCAACGGTGATTTGCATGCTTAACTCCTTAAACATTTAATGAATCCAGTGTAGCAAGTTCCACAAACACAAGCACAAAAAACAGGGGAGACCGTAGTCTCCCCTGTTTATTACATCAACTGCTATTGCTGTTGTTTGATGGGTATCGCTTGCGCTCAACCCATCCTACGCGAGCTTCAACTTACCAGGCTGTTTCCAGCAGGAACGATGTTTGCTGAGTACCATTCGGCTGTGCAGTGTTGTACTTGGTGCCGCTGTAACGGCTGTGAGTCACTTGCAACGCCATGTTCTGCGCAATATCGTAGGTCGCCATCAGGGACAGGGCGTTATCCGTCAATGCAGCAGACTTGCCGTTACGATAGGCGGCGCCAACGTGCAGCGTATTCGGGACCACGGACACATCGGCACCGATGGTGAACGCCTTCTCGTCATCCGTGAAGCTGCCGTTGTAGGCGTTAGTCTTCGCAGCGGTCGACTTCGGAGTGTTCGCATAGGTTGCATACAGACCGGTCGGCAGGCCAGAGATCTCGCC
The DNA here is from genome assembly GCA_036514695.1 of Gallionella sp. Classification (GTDB taxonomy): domain Bacteria; phylum Pseudomonadota; class Gammaproteobacteria; order Burkholderiales; family Gallionellaceae; genus Gallionella. The sequence continues at coordinate 2,627 of DATBWQ010000091.1, forward strand.
GTGTGACTGCGCGGTCAAACCGGTCGCCTTGTATTCGTTGCCATCAACAAAGCTGAAGGTTGTAACACCATCAAGAGTCTTCGAAGTTCCCGAGATGACTTCACCGGTAATCACCGTATCCCAGCCGGAAATGTTCGGAGTCACACCTACGTGCAACATGTTCAGGGACAGCGACTGATCGACCATGTTGGCATTGGGAGCCCAACGGGTCAACGTCACATAGCCCATGTCCGACTTGGCCATAAAGGTGAAACCGGCAGCTGCGCCCGTAGCCACGCCCACGTAACGGTGTGCGGAGATGTCAGCGTGATGCTCGTTCCAGCGCACGGCACGGTTCAGGCCGGTGCTGGATTCGGTATAACCATAGAACGGACCCAAGGCATCGGTTGTGAACGGGATCACGGACAGCTTCACGCCGCCCACATCGGTCACCACGGGAATGCGGAAACCGACGAGCACATCCATGTCGTGCTCGATCATCGTACCGACCTTCAGCGTACCGGTATCCGCCAGACGGCCGCCGAAGAACAGGCCGTACTCGTCCGGGAACATCCACTTGCCGTCGTTGGTAGTGACCTCACTACCAGCTGCACCGTAGACCTTTTGGGCACCATTGGTCTTGCGATATTGTGCCTTCAGCAGGATACCTGCGTTCAGGGTGTCCGGGATGGAAAGGTGTTCACCTTCGATCTTGCCTTGTGCGCCCATCATCGTGAAGCCGTCAGCCTTGAATGCGCGGCCAAAGCTGCTCAAGGTCGGAAAGTGTTGCGCGTGACATGAGTTACATGCCATGCCGGTTTGACGCGCGAACGCGGGAACAGCCGCCGCTTGCGGCGCGAACGCGGTTGCTGCCATCACGCCTGCCAGAGAGAGAATGATCTTTTTCATGAATTTTTTTCCTCTTTAAAAAGGTTAAGGTTGACTACCTTGTTACTTGTTGTAGTGATCGCTGAGCTCCTACCTCCCTGTAACACCCGCTCAATCACTGCAAACAAACCGTAACATAGCTTTGCGGGCATTGGAACAAAAAAATGCTGCGACTTCATGATTTCTGCAACTACGCGCAGGCTGCGAAGCAACCCCCTATACCCCTGATACCCTTTGCGTAACATGGGCAATGCGCACGCTGCATTCATCCCGGATAATCCATCAGGCGAATTTCTCCAATAAACCATTAACCCGGATTATCCATTAACCACAAACCCCTCCCAACCTCCCCTTGTGCGAGCATCCGCTACGCGGATTGCCTGCTTGACCCACTTCAGGGGAGGAGCGGGTTCGGTTCTCCCCCTGACAAGCATGTACTGAGCCTGTCGAAGTGGGGGAGTTAGAGGGGGTTTAGGGAACATTCCTCCTAAATGGATAATCTGGTATAACCCAAATAGTTCATTGGAGAAATCTGCCTGTCATTCAATTGCAGCATTACCTTTGTAGGAGCGGCTTCAGCCGCGATTGCCATGCCATCCTCTGCACGATCTATCGCGACTGAAACCGCTCCTGCAAAAGCCAAACTGCGTTGAGGTTTTCCCAAGCCGGACGAGCCGGAGCAAATGTAGAGCGGTAGGATGCGGTGACGAAGGAATAGAGGGGCAGACCGGGCACCCCCCCTGACAAGCATGTACTGAGCCTGTCGAAGTGGGGGAGTTGGAGGGGGTTTTGAGGCTAATGGATTATTTGGGATAAACCTAATCTTTCTCTGTTGGCGAACTCTGTTGGCGAAGAACATTCTGGTATTTCAACGGATTATGCCGCTCTTGCAGGTGCGAATTCATTCGCACATAACCAGTTGAGCGTGCGAACAAATTCGCACCTACGAACCCATCAACTGAGTTTTTCAGGATGGATTATCTGGGATTTAAGGTTCATCCATCCCGCAACGAACCATTTCCCATCTTGGCACTCTCACGCTGCGAGTGCTAGAATCATTCCACTTAAGGAGGAAACACCATGAATGCAGCGATGAATCTACCCATACCGTCCGCAGTTGGCAGCCTGGAAGCTTATGTCCAGTCGGTGAACCGCTTTCCCCTGCTGACGCAGGAGCAGGAGTTCGCGCTGGCGACGCGCTTCAAGGCTGAAAATGACCTGGATGCCGCTCGCGAGCTTGTGCTTTCGCACCTGCGCGTCGTGGTCAGCGTGGCGCGCGGCTATGCCGGTTACGGGCTGCCGCAGGCCGACCTGATCCAGGAAGGCAACATCGGCCTGATGAAGGCGGTGAAACGTTACGACCCGGAGCGCGGCGTGCGTCTGGTGTCGTTCGCGCTGCACTGGATACGCGCAGAGATTCACGAGTTCGTGGTGCGCAACTGGCGGCTGGTGAAGATCGCCACCACCAAGTCACAGCGCAAGCTGTTCTTCAATCTGCGCAGCCTGAAGCAGGGACTGCAGCCGCTGTTGCCACAGCAAGTCAGCGAGATCGCCCAACAGCTCAACGTCAGCGAGCACGATGTGGTGGATATGGAAGCGCGCTTCGCCGGGCATGAGATCGCACTGGAACCGGCCGGCGGCGATGACGACGAGAGCTATGCCCCCATCCATTATCTGGCCGACAACGCGGAGCATGAGCCGTCGCGGATACTGGAAACAGCGGAGCGCGAGCGCTTGCAAACATCCGGCCTGGGCCGTGCATTATCAGGCCTGGACGAGCGCAGCCGCCGCATCGTCGAGGCGCGCTGGCTGCACGAGGGGGATGCGTTGACCTTGCATGAACTGGCTGCCGAGTTCAACGTCTCCGCCGAACGCATCCGCCAGATAGAGCAGAAGGCGCTGGGCAAGATGCAGGCGGCGATGGCTTGAACCCAAAAAATCCATTGGAAAACCAAACCCCTCCCAGCCTCCCCTTGTCAGGGGAGGAGCGAGATTGCGTAGGGTGCGTTTACGCACCATTGCAAATTGGTGCGTAAACGCACCCTACATTTTCTTTAGCCGCAAAACCAGAAAGCCGCAGTTTCTGCGGCTTTTTCACTTGACGATCTTCAAGTGAGGTTTGTGCGGGGCCGGTTTGGACTCTTCGCCGCCGCTTGCGCCGGGTGACGGTTGTTGCGGTTCGTCACCCTGGAACATCAGACCCTGCCCGTTCTCCTTGGCGAATATGCCGATGACCGCTTCGACCGGAACTCGCAGGTTGAATGACACACCGCCAAAGCGTCCGGCGCAGGTGATTATCTCATTGCCCATCTCCAGGTTGCGCACCGCACCGGAGCTGAGGTTCAGCACGATCTGGCCGTCCTTCACATGGGCAGGCGGCACCACGGTGTGTGCATCGACCCGGACGGCCAGATAGGGAGTCAAACCGCTATCCACACACCATTCGTAGATCGCGCGGATCAGGTACGGGCGCGTGGATAGATCGCTCACTAAGACCTCTGCACAACGTAGCGAGCGCAGGTCAGACAAGGAGAAAAGCGGCGAAGCGGGTCAAGCAGGGATGGGCGGCTTGCCGTTGCCGCCCAACTCGCAAAAACCGGAATGTATGTGCTTATACATGAGGATTTTGAGCCGCTTTTCGACGAAGTATCACCAAGCGCAGTAGTTGTGCAGAGGTCTTTCACTTGCGCATCGCTCTTTCGGAAGCCGTCAGCGCATCAATGAAACCCTGCCGGGAGAACAGGCGCTCGGCGTATTTCATCAGCGGCGCGGCATCTTTGCCCATCTGGATCCCGTAGTAGTCGAGCCGCCACAGCAGCGGCGCGATCGCCACATCCAGCATCGAGAATTCGTCGCCCAGCAGGAATTTTTGCTTGGTCAGTATCTGTGCGAACTGGGTCAGGCTGTCGCGAATCACGGCACGGGCCTTGTCGGCGGACTTCGCCACTCCATGCTCGATCAGATCGACCTGGCTGTAGAGCTCCTGTTCGAAGCGATGCAGGAACAGACGCGCGCGGCCGCGCATGACAGGGTCGGGCGGCATCAGTTGCGGATGCGGGAAACGCTCATCGATGTATTCGTTGATGATGTTCGCTTCATACAACACCAGATCGCGCTCCACCAGCACCGGTACCTTGTTGTAGGGATTGATCGTCGCGACATCCTCGGACTTGTTCATCAGGTCCACGTCGATCACCTCGAAATCCATGCCCTTCTCGAACAGCACGATGCGGCAACGGTGGCTGTATGGGCACGTGGTGCCCGAATAGAGACGCATCATAATAAAAAACTCACAATCAATAACTGGTTAACAAAAACCAAAAAGCGGGGCTACCGGCCCCGCAATAATGGTACTTGGTACAACAGATGGGAAACTAACACAAACGGGCCATAAAATTCAACCGCTTAGTGGATATCTTTCCAGATTTCTTTCTTCAGCGCGTACATCAAAACGAAGAGTATGGACAGGAAGCCCAGTACGATATAGCCGAGATTATAGCGCACCAGCTTGGCCGGCTCGCCCATATACACCAGGTAGCTGGTCAAATCGGCGATTGCGACATCGAATTCCGCTGGCTTCATCGAGCCGGGCTTGCGCAGTACCAGTTTACTGGTTTCGCGCCCTTCGTGCTTTTCGATACGCAATTCCTGTTCGCCCTGCAAATCGCCCAAAACATTCGGCATTGCTACATTCGGAAAGATCGCGTTGTTCGAACTACCCGGGCGTTTGTTATCCACATGGAAGCTGCGCAAATAGGTGTATATCCAGTCCGGACTGCGCGAACGGGCAATCACGCTCAGGTCAGGCGGAGCTACGCCAAATGCCAGCTTGGCCGTATTTACATCCATCGCAGCCTGCATGGTCGAACCGAGCTTGACGTCTTCGGGAAGTTCCAGATTCTTCTTGATCTGCTCCTCTGTCATGCCGATGTCCCGCAGGCGGTTGTAACGCATGTAGGAAGCGCTATGACAGGCCAGGCACCTTGAAGTGAAAAGCTTTACGCCGCGTTGCAGAGAAACATTGTCCTTCAAATCAACCGGGGCTTTGTCCAGATGAACACTGTCCCCGCTGGCGATCGCCATTGCCGGCGCCGCCAGGAACAGCAACAGCATCGATAGTTTTCTGATTGCATTCATGTCAGCGAACCTTTCTGTTCTATTTGGACGTCACACGATCCGGCTCGTGCTTGGTTTTATCGATCCTGGTGTACCAGGGCATCAACAGGAAGAAAGCAAAGTACACCACGGCCAGTATCCGCGAGATCACGGTATAGGCCGGCGTGGCGGGCAGTGTGCCCAGCCAGCCAAGCCCGAGGAAGCTGACTACGAACAGCGCAAGGAAAACCTTGTAGACCGTGCCGCGATAGCGGATGGACTTGACCTTGCCGCGATCCAGCCACGGCAGGAAGAAGAAGATCACCGTTCCCACGCCCATCGCCACCACACCCGGGAACTGCGAACCGAACATCGGCGGCACTGCACGCAGGATCGCGTAATACGGAGTGAAGTACCACACCGGCGCGATATGTTCAGGGGTTTTCATCGGGTTGGCCGGAACGAAGTTGTTATATTCCAGGAAGTAGCCGCCCATGTCCGGTGCGAAAAAGAGGATCGCGCAGAAGATGATCAGGAAGCCCACCGCGCCCACACCGTCTTTAACGGTGTAATAGGGGTGGAACGGGATGCCGTCCAGCGGATGGCCGTTGGCGTCCTTGTGCTTCTTGATTTCGATGCCATCCGGGTTGTTGGAACCGACCTCATGCAATGCCACCAGGTGAGCAACCACGATCAGCACCAGGATCAGCGGGATCGCGGCAACGTGTAACGCGAAGAACCGGTTCAGCGTCGTATCTGAAACCACGAAGTCGCCGCGAATCAGGATAGCCAGATCATGCCCGATGTACGGCACGGAAGAGAACAGGTTGACGATCACCTGCGCACCCCAGAACGACATCTGGCCCCATGGCAGCAGATAACCCATGAACGCCTCGGCCATCAGCGTTAGGTAGATGATCATGCCGATCATCCATAGCAGCTCGCGGGGTTTGCGATACGAACCGTACATCAGGCTGCGGAACATATGCAGGTAGACCACCACGAAGAACATCGAGGCCCCGGTGGAATGGATATAGCGCAGCAGCCAGCCCCATTGCACGTCACGCATGATGTATTCGACAGAGGCGAAAGCGAACAGCGCATCCGGCTTGTAGTTCATCGTCAGGAAGATACCGCTGACGAACTGGATCACCAGCACCAGCAGCGCCAGCGAACCGAAGAAATACCAGAAGTTGAAGTTTTTCGGCGCGTAGTATTCGGAAGCATGCGCCTTCCAGGTGGATGTCAGCGGGAAACGGGCATCAATCCAGCCGAGCAGTTTGTGAAGTAATTTCATTATACGGCCTCCTTGCTGTCGTCGCCGATCAACAGGCGGCCGTCACTGAGATATTTGTGCGGCGGGACTATCATATTAGACGGGGCAGGAACGCCTTTGTACACGCGCGCCGCCAGATCGAAGCGTGAGCCGTGGCAAGGGCAGAACCAGCCGCCGGGCCACTTGTCACCCAGGTCGGCAGGTGCGACTTCGGGACGATAGGTTGGAGAACAGCCAAGGTGGGTACAGACACCGAGCACCACAAAGTAATCAGGCTTGATTGAACGGTAAGGATTATTGCAATACGGGGGTTGTTGCTCGACGGTAGAATCCGGGTCGACCAGCTCGTCATCATGCTTGGCCAGCAGATCGAGCATTTCCTTGGTGCGGCGCACGATCCACACCGGCTTGCCCTGCCACTCGACGCCCATCATCATGCCCGGCTCGATGGCACTCACGTCCACCTTGATCGGTGCACCGGCGGCCTTGGCACGCTCGCTCGGCATCAAGCTCAATACAAACGGTGCGCCCGCTCCTGCTGCGGCGACACCGCCCGCCGTCGTAGTGGCGGCGATCAAAAGTCGCCGCTTGCTGCGATCCACATTATCAGTCATATCCCTCATCCCTTCTGTTAAAGCGTTGTTTATAGTTTACGATCCGGGCAGGCACTGCGATTGCACGGAAATCTCGTCTGTAAAGGAGGATGGATAGGCACTGCTTGCCCGCAAAACAGAAACCCGGACAAGCAAAAGGTTTGGCTCCCCAACACAAACCCCATGCCCGCGGCGAATACTACATAGCTAAATTATTCGCCGCAAATATCCGGTCAGTTATTCTTGGCACCTTGTTTGACCCATTTTCTCAGGGTCAGGATATATTGCCTGTCCAGCGTGCCGCTGGCATTCAGGCCCGCCGGCATCTTCAGACCTTTATTCGTTCCGGTAAGCAGCTTGGTAAAGGTGCTGGTCTCACTGTTGCCGGGGATGACGACCGGCCCGAACTTGGTTCCCTTCATCAGGCTCTCGTATGTCCTCAGATCCAGCCCACTCTTGTTATATCCCTTTCCTCCGGGAATGTGGCAGTTCAGGCAATAATCATGAATGATCGGCTGAACGTCATTCTTGAAGCTGATCTGTTCTGTTCCCAGCACTTTGAGAGCGCCCTGCTCCGGTGCGCCCGAATCTTCCTTTGCCAGCGCGTTGAATGAAAGCGCTGCAAGAACAATCCCACTCAGCAACATCCTGATTTTCATATTACCCCCCCAAAGGCATCCCGCCGCTAAAGCCAATTTGATCAAGTTCAAGGCGGTCAGGCTGATTACATGCAGCGGAACGGCGCTGCCCCGATAATATGATGCTTCCCAATAGAGGTATCAAATCCGGATCCGGTCAAATCATACGCCGCAAGCGGCGGGGAATTCGACCCGGAGGGATTAAAAATAATAAGTTATTCCGTTTCCAATTTGAAACAAGATGAATATCACCTGTGGGAGCGGCCTCCAGGCCGCGATAAGGCTGATTGCGGCCTGGAGGCCGCTCCCACCAAAATGTCATTTCCAGGACGGTAAGATGCGGTGACGAAGGAACCGCATCGCTCGCGTGCCAAATGATGCGGTTCGTGCCTCACCACATCCTACTACTACTGCGGCACAACGTAACATAGCTGCAAACATACATTCATTCACTGACATGGGTCAACCAAACCACAAATGAAGAACATCGCGGCAAGCCGCGAGGCAGCAAATCCGGATCCGGTCAAATCATTCGCCGCAAGCGGCGGGGGATTCGACCCTAATACTACAGTAATGCGCTCAACTTATGCAACGCTCGCCGGGGACAGCCCCAGTACACAGTAATACCTTGAACCAACCCCCCTCAGTCCCCCTTATCAGGGGGGAAGCATCTAAGCCTCCCCTGACAAGGGGAGGTTTGGAGGGGTTTGTTTGCGAAGATAAAAGTGTTTCATGGCGCTAGATCGGATTATCTTGATCAAAGAAACGATGCTCCAGACAAAATCGGCTTGCCAGATGTTCCCCCAATGCCTGAATACCCAAACGCTCGGTGGCATGGTGTCCGGCGGCGATAAACGCTACGCCGCTTTCCTGCGCGAGATGGAAATTCTGTTCGGAGATTTCCCCGGTGAGATACGCATCCACGCCCTGCGCTATCGCCATTTCAAAATAACCTTGCGCCCCGCCGCTGCACCACGCCACTTTTCGTATGCTCCCGGCATGGTCTCCGATGACTTGCGGGATACGTTGCAAGCCGTGCTCAATCTGCAGGGCAAATTGTGCAAGCGTCTGTGTATGCGCCGATTCACCGAAGCACGCGATGTTCTGCTCGCCGAACCTGCCATGCTCCACCAGGCCCAGCAATTTGCCGAGTTGCGCGTTGTTGCCAAGTTCGGCATGTGCGTCCAGCGGCAGGTGATATGCCAGCAAACTCACGTCGTTGCGCAACAATTGCGCGATGCGTCTTTTCCTGATGCCTACGATGGTGGCATCCTCGTTGCGCCAGAAATAACCGTGATGCACCAGGATCGCGTCCGCACCCCATGCAATCGCGTCATTCAACACCCGCTGCGAAGCCGTCACCCCGGTGGCGATACGCTTCACTTCCGCGCGACCTTCCACCTGCAATCCATTCGGGCAGTAATCCTTGAACAGGCCGGTTTGCAGCAGGCTTGCGTTATAATCGCGCAATTCATCGAGCAGCATCTGATTCCCTATACTTTGAAACAAACGAGTTCATCATACCATGCGTAAACACTGGCTCTTATTCACCCAGACCGTCACGATCGCGCTTGCGCTGCTGTTCATCATTCATACCCTGAAACCGGAGTTGCTGCCGAATGCAGCGCGTAGCGGCGTGGTGACTCTCTACGAAAGTGCCATGCCCGATGGCATCGGCAGATCATCCGGCACGGGCCTGAACATGGCGGCGAAAAAGGCCATGCCCGCCGTGGTGAACATCTTCACCAGCACCGTCATCAAGACCCCTGCCAATCCCTTCATGGATGATCCGCGTTTCCGCTTCTTCTTCGGCGACCCGGGTGATGACGAGCCGCAAAGCAGTTCCAGCCTGGGTTCCGGCGTGATCGTCAGCCCGGATGGTTACATCCTGACCAACCATCACGTGGTCGAGGCTGCCGACCAGATCGAAGTCGCGCTGGCCGATGGCCGCAAGGCCAAGGCGCATGTCATCGGTTCCGACCCGGAAACCGATCTGGCCGTGATCAAGATCGAACTGCCCGGCAACCTTCCTGCCATCACGTTTGGACATCCCGAACAAGCACAGGTGGGCGACATGGTGCTCGCGATCGGCAATCCGTTCGGCGTGGGGCAGACCGTCACGATGGGCATCATCAGCGCGCTCAAACGCGATCATTTGGGGTTGAGCACCTTTGAAAACTTCATCCAGACCGATGCCGCGATCAATCCGGGCAATTCCGGCGGCGCATTGGTGGACATCAACGGCAGCCTGATCGGCATCAACAGCGCGATCTATTCGCCGAATGGCGGCTCGCTCGGAATCGGCTTCGCAATACCGGCGACCACCGCAAAGAACACCATGGAGCAAATCATCCGGCATGGCTCGGTGACGCGCGGCTGGATCGGTGCGGCGGTGCAGGAACTCACCCCCGAATTGGCCGAGTCTTTCAAGCTCGGCGACATCAAGGGCGTGCTGATCACGGAAATAATACGCAATAGTCCGGCTGAAAAAGCAGGCGTAAGGCGAGGCGACATTCTGATCGCGATAGATGACCAGGCCATTGAAAGCTGGGGCACCATGCTGGAAACAGTGGCCAGCCTGCCGCCCGGCAAGGTCGTCCAGATCAAACTGATGCGCGACGGAGCGGCGATGAGCCTGAAGCTAACAATCGGCAAACGTCCGAAACCCAGGGCTCAGTAGGTTTGTAGTTTGTAGGATGGGTGGAGCGGAGCGATACCCATCGCCTATATCGCCTATGTTGAACCCGCGTAAGGCGGAAACCGTAGAATGAAACCCTGCACATTCGTTTTGGTGAAACCCGCATACGTAAGTGAGAAGCCGTTCGGCTGGATGGGATTCCTTGCACACAATTGCAAACGCCAAGGGAAACGGCTTAAACTGAGCCTACTTAAAGAGGACGTATGCCGACCATTTCTATTTTTTACGGAATCCTGATCAAGATGTATTGGGACGATCATGCGCCGCCACACTTCCATGCCGAGTATGGCGGCGCAGAGGCGATGGTCAATATCCAGACGCTGGAAATAATCTGAGGGAAACTGCCACACGGTGCCACCATGCTGGTGAAGGAATGGGCCATGCAGCACCGCAACGAACTGATGGAGGATTGGAAGCTATGCGAACAATTGCAGACACCGAACAAAATCGCGCCGCTGGAATAGAGCCGCAAATCCCTTGGAGAGTGACCAAGGTAGAGGCACTACCCTCTTTCCGGCTGCATGTGCAGTTTGTGGATGGAACAAAGGGCATGGTGGACATGGCCAGTTTCCTGAAAAGAGATTGCGGTGTGTTCAAAGCATTGCGCAACGTGGAAGTGTTCAATGCGGTACACGTGGAACACGGTGCAGTCACTTGGCCAGAGGAATTAGACCTGGCACCGGACAGAATGCACGATGAACTACAAAAAGCGGAAGTCTATGTGATGCGGTGAACGCCAAGATACATTCCGGTTAGAGCGCAATGTAATGCGAAACCTGACACCTGCTCACTCTGCTCACTGTTATCATTGCTTTGCGTTGTGCATTGCGGGTGGGTATTGGTAAGTTCTAGGAATAACTCCGCCCCTCTTACCGCCCTTTATATTACCAGCACGTTCGTTCCGACACCCCACCATCGGAATGCCTGATAAACTTAGACCAGAAAGCCATGTATCTATTGAGCTTTACATAATTCATGACTGTTAAGTGATTTACCGTAGGGCGGGCTTTGCCCGCCGCGTCGGGCCGCTTCGACAGGCTCAGGACAGGCGTAGCCCGACCTACGAGATGCGGAAACTCTGTCTTCAAATATGTAATTTTCAATAATGGGCCTATCCCCGCGAGTGCGGGGGAAACATTTGCGCTCTGGACGCTAACAAGCTGAAAGATGCACCAAATGAAAGAGCCGCTATATGCGGCTCTTTATATTTTGTACGATTGGTTTTTTACGCTCCCTTCGTTTTTCCCTTGCCCACCCAAACAGCAACCACTATCCCTGCTTCGTAAAGGAACCACAGCGGTATCGCCAGCATGAACTGCGACACCACATCCGGCGGGGTGAAGATCGCGCCGGCCACGAATGCGCCGACCACCACATAAGAGCGGACTTCACGCAATTTCGCTACCGTGACCAGTCCCATGCGCACCAGCAGCACCACCGCCACCGGCACCTGGAACGTGATGCCGAACGCCATGAACATCGCGAGCACGAAACTGAGATATTTGTCGATGTCGGTCATCACCGCGACACCCTGCGGCGCGGAAGCGGTGATGAAACCGAACACCACCGGAAACACCGCGAAATAGGCGAACGACATACCGCAGAAAAATAATATCGTGCTGGCAACGATGAGCGGTATCACCAGACGCTTCTCATGCGCATACAAACCTGGGGCGACGAAACGCCAGATTTGATACAGGATATAGGGTAGCGCGATCAGGAACGCTGCCATCATCGCGACCTTGAGCGGCACAAAGAACGGCGTGGTGACGTCGGTGGCGATCATCTGCCCGCCCTTGGGCAGCTTCGCCAGCATCGGTTGCGCCAGTAGCGCGTAAAGGTCGGATGCCCACGGAAACAGGCAGATGAACACCAGCAGCAACGCGATGGCGGAATGCAGCAAGCGGGTGCGCAATTCGATCAAGTGCGCGATGAAACTTGCGCTGGTACTCATTCGGATTTTTTCGCGGGCGGTGTTGCGGATGGATGCACTGCCGGTTGCAGCGGCAGCTGCGTCGCCTGGTCTGGTTGCATTGCCGGGCTGGGTGATGAAAGTTTTGCAGCCGCCTCGTTGATTTCTTGCATTTGTTGATCCGCTGTTTGTGTCGCTTGCTGCAACGACTGCGACACTGCGCCGACTTCTGCCTGCACTTTCTGCTGCAACTGGCGGTATTCTTCGACCGCCATGTCGCTCTCGATTTCGGCTTTCACGCCATTCACATAGCGCTGCGCGCGGCCCCACAGATGCCCCAGGGTGCGCGCCACTTTCGGCAGGCGCTCCGGCCCGATGACGATGAGCGCCACCACCAACACCACCATCAATTCCGGGAAGCTGAAGTCAAACATGATTTAATGAGCCGCTGATTTAATCCGTTCGTGGTGAGTCTGTCGAACCATGAATGGATGGAAAAACAATCGATTCAGCATTCGCCCCCTTCGACAAAGCCTTTAGTCCTGAGCACAGTCGAAGGGTCAGGGCGAACGGATTATTCGTTCAACGATCCCTCACACTTTGGTGTTGGTCTTGTCTTTCACTTCACCCTCGATGGTCTGGCCGCCTTCTTTAAGCTGCTTCGCAGCTTCATCTTCGCCCTTCATGCCTTCCTTGAAACCCTTGACCGCGCCGCCCAAATCGCTGCCCATGTTGCGCAATTTCTTGGTGCCGAAAATCAGCACCACAACCAGCAATACGATCAGCCAATGCCAGATACTTAATCCGCCCATCTCGTTCTCCTTGAAATCAGTTTCGCCGCACCATCGGCGGG
>DATBWQ010000092.1:0-57211 GCA_036514695.1 Gallionella sp.
TCGAACAGTGCTCGCCTAAACCTCCGCTCGCTTGCGGCTGATCGAGGCGGCGCACATGGGATGAAAAAGCCAAACCAAAAGAACGGGTGGGCTTTGCCCACCATGTCGGGCAAAGCCCGACCTACGACCCAACAATCAAAACCGCCGGGGGTAGCCCGGCAGCTAGTCACTTTCTTTTGCTTCGCCAAAAAGAAAGTGACCCAAGAAAAGGCGACCCCGGTTTGCCGCCCCCTTCGGGGGTTCCCTCAATCAGACACAAACGAGCGGGGCTGCGCAACTCGACCTGGCGGGGCGCACACCCCGCGCCCCACTGCGGGACTCGAACAGTGCTCGCCTAAACCTCCGCTTCCTTGCGGCTGATCGAGGCGGCGCACAGGGGATGGAAAAGCGAAAAACCAAAACCTTAAAATCGTAGGGTGGGCTCTGCCCACCATGTCGGGCAAAGCCCGACCTACAAAAATCGTGCGCGCAGCGCACACAAAACCGCTTTGCTTCTTTTCCCCTGAGCGCCGCCGAGTAGCGCAGGCAGGTCAGGAGGTTTCTGCGAGGACTGTCTGAGCACGCAGTGCGAGTTCCGCAGCAGCCTGACCGGCCGAGCAACGCAGGGTACCGCGAAGCGGCGGCAAACCGGGGGCGACTTCTTTGGGTTACCTTTCTTGGCAAGACAAGAAAGGTAACTTGCTGCCGGGCAACCCCCGGCGGTTTTGATTTTCAGACAATCTTAACGGCGATGGGTATCACTGCGCTCAACCCATCCTACGCTTGCATCCGGGTTAGGTTGCATCTTTTCCCACCCCAGCAGCCCACAAAATTGGCTTGAACGTAGCAGCGTCATCTTCTGGCAATACGCCAATATCTTTGCGAATCACAAGTAAAAGCGCGGCGAGTAACTTGTCATGTTCCTCTCGGGAACGGCGCTGATTGGAAATGCTGGTCTCACTGCGATACGCGTTGAGCGCCGCAATGACGGGTTGAGGTGCAAATAGCAAAAGGTTGTTTGTGGTTTTCGCATACAGCCTATGACCCTCCGGCGTTGCATCACCTTCGATGATTCCACTCATGCTTTCAACGAAAGCCTTGTAATACGCGAGCTTCTCTTTTCGCCATTCAGCCTCTCGCTCTCTGCGTTTCGTGAACCAGTACGTGAGAGATGCAACTACAAGGCTTCCAAAGAACCCAATGATTGCTGTGATGAAAGCGGCACTCATGAATGTAACCTATCGCAACTTCGGCGTCGCACACACCACATCCGCATTCTGCCCCCGATTTCGCAACGCGTGATCCATCAGCACCAGCGCCAGCATCGCCTCCGCAATCGGCGTGGCGCGAATACCGACGCAGGGGTCGTGGCGGCCGTGCATCTCGACCATCACCGGCTCACCTTGCAGATTGATCGAACGGCGCGGGATGCGGATGCTGGAGGTGGGCTTGACCGCCAGGTGCGCGACGATGTCCTGTCCGGTCGAGATGCCGCCGAGGATGCCGCCGGCATTGTTGGACAGGAAACCTTGCGGGGTCAGTTCGTCGCCGTGTTCGCTGCCTTTCTGCATCACACAAGCGAAGCCCGCGCCGATCTCCACGCCCTTCACCGCATTGATGCTCATCAGCGCGTAGGCGATCTCGGCATCCAGCCGGTCATACACCGGCTCGCCCCACCCGACCGGCACGTTCTCTGCCACCACGGTCAGTTTCGCGCCGATGGAATCGCCGGACTTGCGCAGCGCATCCATGTAATCTTCCAGTGCCTGCACCACGCTGGCATCCGGCGCGAAGAACGGGTTGCCGTTCACCGCATCCCAGCTCTTGAACGGGATCTCGATCTCGCCGATCTGCGTCAGATAGCCGCGCACCACCACACCATAGCGTTCGTGCAGCCACTTCTTCGCGATCGCGCCTGCCGCCACGCGCACCGCCGTTTCGCGCGCCGAGGCACGCCCGCCGCCGCGATGGTCGCGGAAGCCGTATTTCTGGGTGTAGGTGTAATCGGCATGTCCCGGGCGAAAAGTGCTGGCGAGGTTGCCGTAATCCTTGCTGCGCTGGTCTTCGTTGCGGATCAGCAGCGCGATCGGCGTGCCGGTGGTCTTGCCTTCGAACACGCCGGACAGTATCTCCACGGTATCCGATTCGCGCCGCTGCGTGACATGGCGCGAGGTGCCGGGCTTGCGCCGGTCCAGGTCATGCTGGATGTCGGCCTCGCACAACGCCAGTCCCGGCGGGCAGCCGTCCACCACGCAGCCGAGCGCCGCGCCGTGCGACTCGCCGAAAGAGGTCACCGTGAACAAAGTGCCGAGTGTGTTTCCAGACATAGACTACCCCACCAGGATGATGCGCAAATGAGGTTGTCAGTTTAACATAGCCACCCCAACCCACCCCAGCCCTCCCTTGTCAGGGAGGGAGCCAGCACCTCCCCTGACAAGGGGAGGCCGGGAGGGGTTAAGATGCCGAACGGTTCCCACATTACCCAACATCACAGAGAGCACACCATGAAGGCAATTCTGATGACCAGCGCTGGCAGTCCCGATGTGCTGGCAATGTACGATGTCGAGAAACCCGAGCTGCCCTCGACGCACCATCTGCGCGTCAAGCTGGCCGCTGCCGGCGTGAATCCGCTCGATGCCAAGCTGCGCGCCAAGCCTGTTTATTATCCCGGCAAGTTGCCCGCGATACTCGGCTGCGATGGCGCAGGCATCGTCGAAAAGATCGGCAGCGCGGTGACGCGCTTCAAGGAAGGCGACAAGGTGTTCTTCTACAACGGCGGCATCGGTGACGAGCCGGGTTGCTACGCCGAATACACTACGGTGCATGAGGAGTACTGCGCGGCATGCCCGTCCAATATTGGTTTGCAGGACTGCGCCGGTTTGCCGCTGGTGCTGATCACGGCATGGGAAGCGCTGATCGAGCGCGCCAATCTGCAAGCCGGCCAGACCATTTTGATCCATGGCGGTACCGGCGGCGTGGGGCATATTGCATTGCAACTGGCCAACCATCTCGGTGCGCGAGTGGCTGTCACGGTCAGCGACGACAAGAAAGAAGGGCTGGCGCAAGGCCTCGAAGCGGAAAAGATCGTCCGCTACAAAGAGATGGATTTCGTGGTGGATGTGGTGGACTGGACCAAGGACAAGGGAGTAGACGTGGTGCTCGACACAGTGGGCGGAGATACTTTCTTGCGTTCATTCAATGTGGCGCGCATCGGCGGGAAAATTGTCACGCTGCTCGCCAACCCGCTTTCCGCCGAAGACGCGCAACTGGCGCGGCTGCGCAATCTGTCGATTTGCTACGAGCTGATGCTCACACCGCAATTGATGAAGCAGCACGATGAACGCATCCGCCAGCGCAAGATACTCGAGCAAGGCGCACAACTTGTCGAAGACGGAAAGATCGGCGTGCTGGTCTCCTACGCGCTGCCGCTGCAAGATGCCGCCGAAGCGCACCGCATCATCGAAAAGGGCAGCGTGTTGGGGAAGATCATTTTGACGATGGAGTAAACCCCCTCAGTCCCCCTTGTCAGGGGGAAGCCATGCTCCTCCCCTGGTTCTCCCCCTGATAAGGGGGCTGGGGGGTTGGGGAGGCTGGGAGGGGTTTAACCCTCCCTATTGCGCATGTGATCCGCCACCTTGGCGAACGCGGCAGACAGCTCCTGCCGCAACGCCACATCTTCCACCACTTCGCTAAGCGCCAGATCCATGCACAGCAGCCGCTGGTTATGCGCGGCGCCGATGCCGAACGGCAGATGGCGGCTGTGCAGCATCGGAGGCCGTATTGCTCCGCATACAACTGATGAAAAGAAACCGGAATTACCATTCACGGAACGAGAATCCCAGACCGAAGGTGTTCTGGCGATGGTTATAGTCAAGCAGGCTCTCGCCAAAACCGGAAGTCATCTGTATGTGCATGCGCGCCGCATTGCCGAATCTTACCGGTGTCGCCCAATCGATCTGCACAAAGCCACGATTAGCTGTCCTGCTTAGATTGTTGCGCAGCAGCATCGCGATGGCTTGCGTTTTATCCCTGGGCTCCCAGCGTATGACCAGATCGGCACGCCCGAGGTAATCGCTGATGTCTGGGTTGTCGTCTTTCAAAGGATGCTCCGGGATGCGCCGCCAGCCGCGCACCAGGATGGATGTCATGTCATTCCATTCCCAACCGCCGAGCAGATAGATCCGGTTCCAGCTGCGTGACTCCGGCAAGGGGCGGCCATTCGATTGATGCAGCCAGCCGAGATTGATGAGTTTCAATCCGGACGCATAGCCTGTGCCGAGGGTGGCGATCAATTCCGGCTCGTATATGGTTTCGCGGAACGGGGATGAGTTCCGGATGTTGAACACCTGCCAATTGGATTGTTGCGTGTACGCCCCCCACAAGCGGAAGGTTCTTATGCCCAGAAAATCTATATTGCGCTGGTTGCCTATGTCAGCCTTGAAACTCAACTGAAACTTGGCCTCCACAGCATCGATGTCATTGGGCGCAAGCGTATTATGATCGACCAGCGGCGAGCTGGGCTGGCGGTTGGGATTGCCGGTTTTCTTCACCAGCAGGTAGCTTTGCCGGTATGGCTGGAGCCGTCCCAATTTGCTCGGGTCCCGGCTGGACAGGTCATCCAGGTTCCACACCCTGGTCAGATACGAACGCTCGGCGTTGCGTGTTGCAGCGGCAGCGGGGATAGCACTTGCTTCAGCCTCCTCGTCGGAAACGATGTTTTCCTGGGGTGCAGGTGCAAGCGCGGACGCGGGAGCAGTCAACTGGTCGTAGCATTTCAGGCGCCCGGCATCATCGCCGGGATATTTTTGAGCGCATGGCAAGAAAATATCGCTTCCGGCATAGGCCGATTGGACAAGCACCAGGCAGAACAGAGCTGACCGCACAGCATCACTCGATATCAGAATATTGCGGTTTATGTTTAAGGCTATTTTCAAAGGCACCTCTGATAACCCGTATCTGCGAGCATCCACAGCGCCAACCTTATTTCAACCACCCTTTGTGCTGAAACAGCAAGAACGGCAGCACAACGGACAAGGCCATCAGCGACAGAGCGAACAGGTAGCCGTGCTCCCATTCCAGCTCAGGCATGAACTTGAAGTTCATCCCGTAAATCGACGCGATCAGGGTGGGCGGCAGCAACGCCACCGCAGCCACCGAGAACAGGCGCACGACCTTGTTCTGGTTGACGTTGATGAAACCGACGGTGGTATTCATCAGGAAGTTGATCTTGTCGAACAGGAAAGCGGTATGGCCATCCAGCGAATCGATGTCCTGCATGATCTGGCGCGCGTCATCAAGCTGGTCAGGCTTGAGCAATTTGCTGCGCATCAAAAACGAGATTGCGCGGCGCGTGTCCATCAGGTTACGGCGTATGCGTCCGTTCAGGTATTCGCTGTGAGCGATCTTTGCCAGCACCGTGCCCGCCTCCTTGTCGCCCAGCGTGGTATTGAGCACCTTGTTGCCGATGCTGCCGAGGTCGACATACACCTCTTCCAGAGTATCGGCGGAAAACTCCACATCGGAATCATACAGATCGATCAACACGTCCAGACTGTCTTCGACCAGATTGGGCTGTCCCTGGGTGCGCTGGCGAAACAACTGGAACAACGGCAAATCCTGATCATGCACGCTGAACAACACATTCCGCGAGAGTACGAAAGCGACGATCACGCTGAGCGTTCCGATTTCCTTGCCGTGCAAAAAATCAGAGCGCACATGCAGCTCCTCGTTCTCCTCGTAGAATCGCGCGCTCGCCTCTATGTCGCGCAAATGTTCGGGGTGCGGCAGCGTGATCGCAAATGTAGCGGTCACCCAGGCGCGCTCTTCTTCACTGGGCGCGATGATGTCCACCCAGATCGGTTTCCGGGTGGCGATCTCATCCGGCCGGATGCTGACCAATCGGCCGTGGTCCAAGGTAAAGATATTCAGCATGCATTCGCTCCTGTTGAAACTATTGAGGATTACATATTTGAAGACAGAGTCTCCGCATCTCGTAGGTCGGGCTACGCCCGACGCGGCGGGCAAAGCCCGCCCTACGGTAAATCACCTAACAGTCATGAATTATGTAAAGCTCAATAATAGCCATTCGACCATGCGATAGCCAAGCCTGTCCTGAGCCTGTCGAAGGATCGCTGGTTATGTTGCGGATGTTCGATGGGCGGCATTATCCATAAAACGGCGGGTTAAAACCACGGAATACACCGGATACACGGAAAAGACCATATCTGCCCAAGCCCAAATCGGCTGTAGTTCGTGGCTTGAGCCTTTCTGCTATTCACCCGCCACTGGACTTAACGGGAATCGCGCCAACACCCGATAACCAGCCAGGCCGTCCTGATTCACGGATTGCACCAGTGCGAAGTCGTTTATCTGCCAGCGTACCGGAAGCATCTCGGGTAATGGTGCATCTGTCCAGCGGGCGTTGCGCAATAGCGTGACATGCGGTTTGTAGGCCCGGATATCGAATTTGAAGCGATGCCTGATCAGGTTTTGCTCCAGCGCGCCGGCCAGTTGCGTCAACTGTTGCGGCAAGTGACTGGGCGCGGCATACACGATGTGATTATGCCCCCAGTAGCGCGCGTCATCGAAACACAGCTCGAAACTCTCCCCGCTCACCTCCTGCGCCGCCAATTGCAGCGCCTCAAGTCTGGACTGATCGATATCGCCGATGAACACCAGCGTGTTATGCAAGGTCTCGCCGCGCATCGCGCGGCCGCCGCACAATCTTTTCAGCGGTGTCTGCCACGCGGCCAGATGACTGCGTTCTGCGGCGTTCGGCCACAGCGCAAAAAATACCCGCGCGGTCGGATGATCGGTTCGATGGCTCATAGGACTGTCATTTTATCCTCATCTTTATCATGGTCGAGTGGTGCGCCGCATTCGGGTAAAATGCGCACCTTGTCGAGCCTGAGAACATCATGACCACACGTTTGCGCGAAATCCCTTATAACTACACTTCGTTTTCCGACCGCGAGATCGTGTTGCGCATACTCGGCAGCGAGGCGTGGGACATCATCAACACGCTGCGCGCGGAGCGCCGCACCGGCCGTTCGGCGCAGATGCTTTACGAAGTGCTGGGCGATATCTGGGTGGTGTCGCGCAACCCCTATCTGCAGGATGACCTGCTGGGCAATCGCAAACGGCGCGCCGCATTGATCGGTGCGCTACACCATCGGTTGAACGCGATCGATGAGCGCCGCCAGGCGAATGAAGCCGTTGAGCGGTTGCTCGGACTGGCCCGGACAGCAGTCGATCAATTCTCTGCCGAATTCGAGCAGACCCTGCAATTGCGCAAACGGGTGTTGCGCGTACTGGGCCGCATCACGCGCCGCGACAACATCCAGTTCGATGGCCTTGCGCGAGTTTCGCATGTGACTGATGCCACCGACTGGCGCGTTGAATATCCGTTCGTGGTGCTGCACCCGGATACTGAAGCGGAAATCGCGCCGCTGGTGCGCGCGTGCATCGAACTCGGGCTGACCATCATCCCTCGCGGCGGCGGCACCGGTTACACCGGCGGCTCGGTGCCGCTGGATAAATCCTCGGCAGTGATCAACACCGAAAAACTCGAGACACTTTCGGCGGCGGAGCATCTTGTTCTGCCCGGTTTGAACAAGCCCTATGCCACCATTCATTGCGGCGCAGGCGTCGTGACACGACGGGTGATGGACGCGGCGGAAGCCAGCGGTCTGGTGTTCGCGGTGGACCCCACCTCGGCGGATGCCTCGTGCATCGGCGGCAACGTGGCAATGAACGCCGGCGGCAAGAAAGCGGTACTGTGGGGCACTGCGCTGGACAACCTCGCTTCCTGGCGCATGGTCACACCCGACGGTCTGTGGATGGAAGTCGAGCGGCTGCATCACAACCTCGGCAAGATCCATGACGTCGCGGCAGCCAGCTTCCGCATCAGCCGCTTCCATGAGAACGGCAAGACTCCGGCCGGTGAGCCGGAAATCCTGACCATCCCCGGCACTGCGTTCCGCAAGACCGGACTGGGCAAGGATGTCACCGACAAATTCCTGTCCGGCCTGCCCGGCATCCAGAAGGAAGGCTGTGACGGCATCATCACCTCTGCACGCTTCATCCTGCACCGCGCACCCAAACACACGCGCACCGTGTGCCTGGAATTTTTCGGGCAGGTGCGCGAAGCGGTGCCGGCCATCATCGAGATCACCGAACTATTCAACAACCGTAGCGTTCACCCTTCACCCTTCACCCTTCACCCTTCTCCTGTTTTTTTGGCCGGGCTGGAGCATCTCGACGAACGCTATCTCAAGGCGGTTGGCTACGCCACCAAGTCCAAGCGCGGCACACGACCGAAGATGGTGCTGGTCGCCGACGTGGTGAGCGACGACGCGGACGCAGCCGCAGCCGCCGCTTCGAAGGTCGTGCACTTGGCCAACCTTCGCGGTGGAGAGGGTTTCATCGCCGTGTCCGCTGAGGCGCGCAAGAAATTCTGGCTGGACCGCGCGCGCACCGCCGCGATCGCCAAACACACCAACGCGTTCAAGATCAACGAGGACGTGGTGATCCCGCTGCCGCGCATGGGCGATTACTGCGATGGCGTGGAGCGCATCAACATCGAACTGTCGCTGCACAACAAGCTCAAGCTGCTGGACGCGCTGGATGAATTCTTCGCCGGTGAACTGCCGCTGTATTACCAGGATGACAAACAACTCGGCGATGCGGAACTGCTGGGTAATCGCGCGGACGAAGCCAGGCAATTGCTGGCAGAGGTGCGGAAGCGCTGGCAGTGGCTGAACGATAATCTGGATGCGCCGCTGGCGCAAACCCCTCCCGGCCTCCCCAACCCCCCAGCCCCCTTATCAGGGGGAGAACCAGGGGAAGAGTCTAGCTTCCCCCCTGACAAGGGGGGATTGAGGGGGGTTACGGTTTTCGACGCAGTCCAGCGCCACCAACTGCGCGCCTCCTGGAAACGCGAGGTGCGCGATGTGCTGCGCCAGATATTCTCCGGAAGCACCTATCAGCCCATCCTCGATCAGTGCAATGCCATCCATCAGAGCGTGCTGAAAAGCCGCGTATTCGTCGCGCTGCACATGCATGCCGGCGACGGCAACGTGCATACCAACATCCCGGTGAACTCTGACGACTACGAAATGCTGCAACAGGCCAATGCTGCGGTGAACCGCATCATGCAACTGGCGAAAGACCTGGGCGGGGTGATCTCCGGCGAACATGGCATCGGTATCACCAAATTCGATTTTCTTGAAGCAGATGAGATCGCCGCGTTCACCGCTTACAAAAAACAGATCGATCCTGAGGGTCACTTCAATAAAGGCAAGCTGCTGACCGGCGGAAATCTGGAGCGCGCTTACACGCCCAGCTTCAACCTGATGGAACTGGAAAGCCTGATCCTGGAGAAGAGCGAGCTGGGCGAAATCTCCGATTCGATCAAGGACTGCCTGCGCTGCGGCAAATGCAAACCGGTATGCAACACCCACGTGCCGCGCGCCAATCTGCTGTATTCGCCGCGCAACAAGATCCTTGCCACTTCGCTGCTGATCGAGGCGTTTTTGTATGAAGAGCAGACCAGACGAGGTGTTTCCATCCAGCACTTCGACGAGTTCGGCGATGTCGCCGATCACTGCACGATATGCCACAAGTGCCTGAATCCGTGCCCGGTGGACATCGACTTCGGCGATGTGTCGATCGGCATGCGCAACTTCCTGCGCAAGCAGGGCAAGAAGAAATTCAACCCGGTCACCGCGGCCTCTATGCTGTTCCTCAATGCCACCGACCCGGCCACGATCAAACTGGTGCGCAAGGTGATGATAGAGTGGGGCTACAAGGGGCAGCGCATCGGCTATCAGTTGGCCAGACGATTTGGTTTGCTGAAAGGGCAGACCACACGACCGCCTGCCACTGCAGGCGGCGCGCCGTTGAAATCGCAGGTGATCCATTTCATCAACAAGCCTATGCCCGGCAACCTGCCGAAGAAGACCTCGCGCGCCCTGCTCGATATCGAAGACGACAATGTCGTGCCCATCATTCGCAATCCGCGCAAATTGAACGAGGACAGCGAAGCGGTGTTCTACTTCCCCGGCTGCGGCTCGGAGCGGTTGTTCGGGCAAGTCGGGCTGGCGACGCAGGCGATGCTGTATGAGACCGGTGCGATCACCGTGCTGCCGCCGGGCTATCTGTGCTGCGGCTATCCTCAAAATGCCTCCGGGCAGGCCGACAAGGCCAACCAGATCACCACCGACAATCGCGTGTTGTTCCATCGCGTCGCAAACACGCTGAACTATCTCGACATCAAGACGGTGATCGTGTCGTGCGGGACCTGCATGGATCAATTGCTGAAATACCAATTTGACAAGATTTTCCCGGGATGCCGCCTGCTCGACATCCATGAGTATCTACTAGAGAAGAACGTCAAGCTTCAGGGAGCAGAAGGAATACGGTACATGTATCACGACCCTTGCCACTCGCCGATGAAGACCCATCAGCCGCTTAAAGTGGTGAGCGAACTGATGGGCACAGACGTGCCGCTCAACGAGCGCTGTTGCGGCGAAGCCGGCAGCTTCGGCGTGGCGCTGCCGCACATAGCCACCCAGGTACGTTTCCGCAAGGAGGAAGAAATGCGCAAGGGTGCGGACGCACTGCGCGCCGACGGCTTCAACGGCGAGGTAAAGATA
The DNA here is from genome assembly GCA_036514695.1 of Gallionella sp. Taxonomy (GTDB): domain Bacteria; phylum Pseudomonadota; class Gammaproteobacteria; order Burkholderiales; family Gallionellaceae; genus Gallionella. The sequence continues at coordinate 10,635 of DATBWQ010000092.1, forward strand.
CTGACATCCTGCCCGGCCTGCCATCAGGGGTTGTCCCGCTATAACGATGACAGCGGCACCACGTCTGAATACATCGTAATTGAAATGGCCAGGCACCTACTCGGAGAAAATTGGCTGGCGGACTATGTCGCCAAAGCGAATAATGGCAGTATAGAGCGGGTGTTGCTGTAGGATTGAGGATCGTGGATTGAGGATTGAGAGAAAAACTAAAAGCGGCGTAGCGGATTTTCCTCAATCCTCAATCCTCAATCCTCAATCCTCAATCCACGATCCTCAATCCTCAATCCCGAATTATCAACCATGCTGACCCTACCCCTGGAACCGACTGACGACCTGGCCGATCCGGCTTTCAAGGATCCGGCCAGTTGCTCGGAATGGATGGCACAACTCCAGTTGACCAATCTGCAACCGGCTCACAGCCAATTGCTTGTCCAGCTCAACGAATTTAACCGCTACCCGATGCGCGGTCTGGATCGGATGAACACGCTGGAATTGCTGCGCGAGACCGTCAGCTATGTGCAGGATAATTACGCCAAAAAACTGATCGCCAAACCGCTGCCGCTGAATGAGAACGAGATGACGGTGTTCGTGGGCATCGCGCAACTCTGGCAGGCGCTGGTATTGGGCTATCAGCGCTGCCTGCAAGCCTGTATGGCCGGCGATAAACAGCTTGCCAGGCAGGGCGCATTGTTATGTCAACGCTGCCTGCTGTATAGCGGGCTGGCGATCTTTGAGCACTTGCGCAGTGGTTACGAATTCGATCCCAAACTATGGCATCAATTGCATGAGCTGTACGCGTTCGCCGAAGAGAACAAGCTGCAACTCGCTGAAGTCCCGGACCCGTTGAATGCCGCCCAACCGCGCAGCAGTTGCCAGAGCATCTATGTCAAAACCCTGCTTGCCTGTTATGCGCGTCCCGCCGAACTGAGCCGGTCGCAGCTGCAACTTCTGGATGGCTGGCTGTCACAATGGAGCAGCAATGTGGCCGTGGAGCGCAGCTATACCAGCAGCAGAGGGGACGCCCAGCCGCTCGCAACAGACTTGGCCAGCATGCATGGATTGCGGCCCGTCCAGCACATCACACACAGCGAGACCACTCGCTACATAGCGATGGTCCCCTTGAGCAAGCTGCTGCGCGTAAAGACGATACTGTTGCAGCAAGGCCAAACCCCGCAACAACTGAAACTTGGCGACAACTGCGTCGTCAATGACTGCATCGAGTTCCTCACATTTTTGCATCAGAGCTGGTGCGAAGAGCGCAACACGCGTTTTGGCGAACGGCATCAGGCCGCGCATCGAGCGCAGCTTTGCCACAGTCCGGAAGATATTTACGCGCATCTGTCCGGCCGGCCGTTCAAACAGTCCGGAAACTATGCTGCAAAAGATATCCTGTCACGCAGACAAACCGAGCCCATGATCAAAGTGTCGCCTGATTCCTCCAATCAGGCGCTGGTCGAAAAGGGATTCCCGCTGGAAACCTGGCAGTTGGAGAACGAAAGCATCCTGGGTGCGCGACTCACCCGCGAGGATATGTCCGGCGGGCGGCTGAGCTACAATCAACTGGTCGCATTGCGCCCCATCGACGCGCCGCCCTCCGTTCCTGGTGCCGCTGCGTGGATACTGGGCGCCACGACATGGGTGAACGTGACACGCACCGGGCATCTGCGTATCGGCGTGCGATACCTGCCGGGCGCTGCTGAAGCTGTCCGCATCCGCATCGCTGCGGCAGACGGCGGCGAAGCAGATAAATATTCCCCGGCATTCCTATTGCAGGCGGTTCCTGCGCTCAAGACCCCGCCCAGTCTGATCCTTCCGCGCGGCTTGTTCCAGCCGGATCGCGCGGCGGAGATCGTGCATCTGGACGCCGTAGATCAGCAGGTAAAAATGGGCTTCTGCGTGGAGCGCGGAGTCGATTACGAGCGCGTCAGCTTTACACTGGTATGACATAAAACATAGGACTGAGGATCGAGGACTGAGGACTGAGCTAAAAACAGGGCAGTGGGTTTTTCTCAGTCCTCAGTCCTCAGTCCTCAGTCCTCAGTCCTCAGTCCGCTTTTACCAGCCTTCTGACCGGGAACACCAGAGAAAATGTGCTGCCCTTGCCCTCCTCGCTGAATATTTCAAGCCTGGCCTGGTGACGCATCGCGATATGTTTGACGATCGCCAGACCCAGGCCTGTCCCACCCGTTTCCCGCGAGCGGCTGCGGTCCACCCGGTAAAATCGTTCGGTCAGACGCGGAATGTGCAGTGCGGCGATGCCGATACCGCTGTCCTGCACCGAGAAAACCGGCTGCCCGCCCCGTTCGAACCAGCGCAGCGTGATCGACCCGCCCTCCGGCGTGTAGCGGATCGCGTTGCCGAGCAGATTGTCGAACGCGCTGCGCAATTCTTCACGATTGCCCGACATCCTCGTGCTGCCCTCCACTTCCAGGTGCAAGACATGCTTTCCACCGCTGAGTAGCATTCCCCCCTGATAGACCTCATTGAGCAGAACACCGATGTCAACCATCTCCTCGCGCAACGGATTCTGGTCATTTTCCAGGCGTGACAGTACAAGCAGATCGGCAACCAGATTTTCCATGCGCCTGGTCTGCTCGGCCATCAGCCGCAATGCGCGCTGTGCGCTTTCCTGGCTGAGATCGGGCATGTCCTGCAAATTCTCGACGAAACCGTTCACCACGGTCAGCGGGGTGCGCAACTCGTGCGACACATTGGCGACAAAATCCCGGCGCATGCCTTCGATGCGCTCAAATTGTGTGATGTCGCGACTGATCAGCAATCGCTTGTCCCCGCCATACGGAATGAGTTTGATGGACAACACCAAGTCATCATGGCGTGCCGGGCGCATCATCAACGGCTTGCTGAAATCCGATTCATGGAGATACTCGATGAACTCCGGTTGCCGTACCAGATAGGTGATGTCCTGCATGACGTCCTGCTCGGCATCAAGGTCGAAGTGCTGCTGGGCGATCGGGTTGAACCATTCGATGCGATTCGCGTCGTTCAGGATTGCCACTCCCTCCGGCAGCGCGGCTGTGGCTTGCTCCATGTGCTGCAATTCGGTCGCCAGTTTTTGCTTGGTCTGGTTATGCTGTTTGACCATCTTGTACAGATGCGAGAACACATCATCCCAGATGCCCCCTGCTTCCGGCATGGTTTCAAGACGCGCATCATTCAGCCATATCCCCAGCTTGTAGAGTTGCCATGCATGGCGCGCCATCACGGTCAGCAGTGCCAGCAGCATGAACAGCAGCGCATACGAAGCCGAGAACACGCCCCATAACAGCAACGCGAACAGCGCGCTGAATACGATGGGCAGACTCAAGCGAAACCAGAAATCCTGCAAAAAAAGCTCCTTATAAATTTGCCATCAAATTTTGGAGTGCGGCGACGTGTCGCCGCTTTTTAAAAGCGCAGACATGCCTGCGCACTCCATATCGCTGCCGCGCACTTATTGAGGATTACATATTTGAAGACAGTGTCTCCGCATCTCGTAGGTCGGGCTACGCCCGACGCGGCGGGCAAAGCCCGCCCTACGGTAAATCACTTAACAGTCATGAATTATGTAAAGCTCAATAATTAATCGAAAAGCGATAACCGCTGCCGCGCACGGTTTGGATCAGGCCATCCATCCCGGCCGGTTCCAATGCGGCGCGCAAACGGCGAATATGCACATCCACGGTGCGTTCCTCGACGAACACCTGCGTGCCCCATACCTGATCGAGCAATTGCGTGCGGCTATACACGCGCTCCGCATGGGTCATGAAAAAATGCAGCAGACGAAACTCCGTCGGTCCCAACTCCACACTGGAACCTTTTGCAGTCACGCGATGCGCCGCAGGCGACAACTCCAGCCCGCCCGCCGCCACCGTTTCATCCAGCATGGCCGGAATATGACGGCGCAAAACCGCGCGTATCCGTGCCATCAACTCTCGGGGAGAAAACGGCTTGGTGATGTAATCGTCCGCGCCGGACTCCAGCCCCAATATCTTGTCGCGCTCATCACCGCGCGCGGTCAGCATGATGATGGGGATATCCTTGCTGCGCGCATCGGCGCGAAACTGTTTCGCCAGAATCACACCGCTGGTGTCCGGCAACATCCAGTCCAGCAGGATCAAGTCCGGCACATTGCTGCGTATCTGTTGCCACGCGCTATCCGCATCTTCGGCACGCAACGCCTGAAATCCCGCCTGCATCACATTGAACGCCAGCAATTCCTGGATAGCCGGCTCGTCTTCCACGATCAAGATCTTTGCACTCATCATCACTCCTTCATTCTATACACAGCGATGGGTTGCGAGGATATGAAGGAATTGTGACAGGAAGATGACACGCGCTAAGTTTTGGTATGCGCAGCATGATGGCTGCGCATCATGTTGGGCAGCAGCGAACCGGCCAGCATCCCGGCCACACTCATCAGCAAGCCGACCAGTTGCGGCGGCCAATAGGTGTCCGGCTGAAGGATCTCCATGGCCATCCACGAGATCAATCCCATCGCAATGGACAGCAGCGCGCCCTGATTGTTGGCGCGCTTCCAGTACAGGCCGAACGCAAGCGGCACGAACGCCCCGACCAGCGTGATCTTGTAGGCGTTCTCCACCATGTGGAAGATGCTCGATTCCGAATTCAGCGCGAACCACAGCACGAAACTGCCGAAGGTCAGCACGATGATGCGCATGGTGCGCAGCATCTGCTGATCGCCCATATGCTTGAACGCGATATGCTTGAGGATGTTTTCGGTGAACATTACCGAAGGCGCGAGCAAGGTGGCGGATGCCGTGCTCATGATGGCTGACAGCAAGGCGCCGAAGAACAGCACCTGCGCGACAAGTGGCGTGTGATTCATGATCAGGCTGGGCAGCACCATCTGCGGGTCGCTCTCGGTCAGTTCACTGAAGAACTTCGGATCGATCAGCGTCGCGGAATAGGCCAGGAACATCGGCACGAAAGCAAAGGCGAAATACAACACACCCCCCAGCACCGTGCCGCGCACCGCGGTCTTCTCGTTCTTCGCCGAAGTCATGCGCTGGAACACATCCTGTTGCGGAATGGATCCCAGCATCATGGTCAGCAATGCGCCGGCGAACGGAATCCACACTTCGATGCCGCCGCTGGGAAACAACTGCAACTTTCCGGAAGTCTGCGCATGGCTGACCACATGGCCCACCCCGCCGGCATCATCGCTGATCAACACGGCGATCAGCAGCATGCCCGCCATGATCACGGTCATTTGCACGAAATCGAGCAGCGCGATAGACCACATCCCGCCAAACATGGTGTAGGCCAGCACGATGGTCACGCCGATGAACATGCCAGCCTGGTTCGAGATCGCGCCATCGCTCACCACGTTGAACACCAGTCCGAGTGCCGTCACCTGCGCGGCCACCCAGCCCAGGTAGGAGATCATGATGCACAAGGTCATGATCAATTCTACCGTGGGGTTATAACGGGCACGATAATAATCGCCGATGGTGAGCAGATTCATCCGATATAGCAGCGGCGCGAAAAACATCCCGGCGATGATCAGACACATGCTGGCGCCGAACGGATCGGCGACCACGCCGCCCAATCCCTCCTTGACGAACACCGCGGAGATTCCCAGCACCGTCTCTGCGCCGAACCAGGTGGCAAATACCGTTGCGGTCACGATCGGCAAGGGCAGATTGCGCCCGGCCACCACGAAGTCCCTGGAATTGTGCACGCGCGTCGAGGCATACAGGCCGATGCCCACGGATAACAGCAGATAAAGAATGACGAACCAGATCAGCATGATGGACATCCCCCCTCAAAATCCAAATGATTGAATCGCAGTGCGGCGGATTTTAGCAGCCTTGTGCAAAATCGTGACAAACAAAAAGCCACCGAAAGGTGGCTTTTTGCATATATTAAGGTCAGGTGAATTTAACGAGTGCCTCTAAAAATCCAAAGTTCGCCCAAATGCAAGGCGTGGAAAACGAAGTTTCAGTATAGGGTAACCTTTAGGTTGGCCGGAACTAAAAAATTTGCGAGCATCCGCTTTGCGGATTGCCTGCATACCCCACTTCGCAGCGCCGCATATGGGGTATATGTAAGCAAGAAATTTTTTGCGAGCATCCGCTACACGGATTGCCTGCTTACCCCTCTGCCGCAACGCAGCATAACCAGCCACTTGGTTGCCGTTGTTTGGCAACTTAGTGGAATGGCTAGTTGTTCTATCAGTTGGGATGGAATCTGGATTTTTAAAGTTCTTTGGCGTGGCTGGCCAGATACTTCGCCACCCCTGCTGTAGAAGCATCCATACCTGCCTTGCCCTTGCTCCAGCCTGCCGGACATACTTCGCCGTGTTCCTCGGTGAATTGCAGCGCGTCCACCATGCGCAACATCTCGTCGATGTTGCGGCCCAGCGGCAGATCGTTCACCACCTGATGGCGCACCACACCGGCACGGTCGATCAGGAAAGAACCCCGGTAAGCCACTCCGCCGTCGGCTTCCACGTCGTAAGCCTTGCAGATCTCGTGTTTGATGTCGGCCACCATCGGGTAGCGCACTTGCCCGATGCCGCCCTTGTCGACAGCGGTATTCTTCCAGGCGAAGTGGGAGAATTGCGAGTCTATCGAAACACCGATCACCTCCACATTGCGCTTCTTGAATTCATCCAGCCTGTGATCGAAAGCGATCAGCTCGGAAGGGCAGACAAAAGTAAAATCCAGCGGATAGAAAAAAATCACGGCATACTTACCGGTGATATGTTTCTTCAGATTGAACGTTTCGTTGAAATCGTTGTTGCCCATCACGGCAACAGCGTTGAAATCGGGGGCGGCTTTGCCGACGAGTACAGCCATGTTCATCTCCTAAGGTTTATTGGTGCTGGGCTGCGCAATTTAGACTTTTGCCATCGTCGCGTCAACCTTCTGCGGGAAGTGGCTTTGATTTTCGCAGTTTTGCAGGGTGCGTTCCATGCACCGCCTTTGATACAACGATGGTGCGCAGAACGCACCCGATATTTCGCTTTTTTATTGTGAAATGGAATTACTCATCACCAACCATCGCAAACTGGATGCGGTGCAACTGCGCATACACTCCGTTCCTGGCAAGCAGCTCACGGTGGGTGCCGACCTCGACGATCTCGCCTTTTTGCAGCACCACGATGCGATCCGCCTTTTCGATTGTGGACAGGCGATGCGCGATGACCAGCGTGGTGCGGCCTTGCATCAGGGTCTCCAGCGCGGCCTGCACATGGCGTTCGGATTCGCTGTCCAGCGCGGAGGTCGCTTCATCCAGGATCAATATCGGCGCATCCTTGAGGATGGCGCGCGCGATGGCGATGCGCTGGCGTTGTCCGCCGGAAAGGCGCACACCTTTTTCGCCGACCAGCGTCTGCAAACCCTGCGGCATGTCGCGGATGAATTCCATCGCATGCGCGGCCTGGGCGGCGGCGATGATTTCCGCTTCGGGCACCTCGCGCATCTGGCCGTAAGCGATGTTGGCGGCAACGGTATCGTTGAACAGCACCACTTCCTGGCTCACCAGCGCGATATTGGCGCGCAGGCTGGCCAGCGTGAGATCGGCAAGGTCATGCACATCCAGCGTGATGCGGCCGCTGCCCGGCGAATAAAAGCGCGGCACCAGATTCGCCAGCGTGCTCTTGCCGCTACCGGATGCGCCCACCAGCGCGACCGCCTGCCCCGCCGGGATTTCCAGGCAGACATCGCGCAACGCCAGCCGGTCATCCTGCTGGTAGGACAGGCTCACATGCTCGAATCCTATCCGGCCGTTGGCGCGGCCTATCGCGGTCTTTCCGGTATCGATCTCGCTGTGCGTGTCGAGCAACTCGAATATGCTTTCCGATGCCGCCAAACCGCGCTGCATGAATTCGCTGACGCTGGTGATGCGCTTCAGCGGTGCGGTCAGCATCAGCATGGCCGCAACAAAAGAGAGGAACCCTCCGACCGTGGTCACATCGCTGCGCGTCTGCACGGTAGCGAGATAGATGATCACAGACAGCGCCACGGCGGCGATCATCTGCACGATGGGCACGTTGGCCACCGCCGCCGCCGCTTGCTTCATGGCATAACGTCGCACCCAGTTGATCTCCTCATCGAAGCGTTCGGATTCGTAGCGCTGCCCGCCGAACAGCTTGACCACCTTGTGCGCGGTGACGCTTTCCTCGATCACCTGGGTTATGCTGCCCATCGCGCGCTGCGAGTCGCGGCTGGAAGTGCGCAAACGGCGATTGATGGTGCTGATGACCAGTGCGACGACGGGCGCGACCACCAGCGAGAGCAGCGTCAATTTCCAATCCAGGTAGAACAACCAGCCGAGCAAGCCGATGATGATGATGGAATCGCGGATGGTGATGGTCACCACGCTGGTGGCGGCAGCGGTCACCTGCGTCACATCGTAAGTGAGCTTCGAGATCAACGAGCCGGTGGCGTGGTCATCGTAGAAGCGTGTGGGCAGCGAGAGCAGTTTGCGGAACATCTCGGCACGCAGATCCATCACCACTTTGTTACCCACCCAGTGAATGGCGTAGGAGCCGAAGAAACCCGAAACGCCGCGCACAAAAAAGATGACCAAGATAAAGATCGGCGTCCAGCGGATGATCGTGTCATCCTTGTGCACGAAGGTCCCGTCCAGCATGGGCTTCAGCAGAGCCGGCAACAGCGGTTCGGTGGCCGCGGTCACAGCCATGCCGAGTATGGACAGCGCAAAGACACGCCAGTAGGGTTTGACGTAGCCGAGCAGGCGCAGATAAAGCCGTGAGCTAGTCATGATGCATGGGTCATATTCAGGGTGCGCACTCCATCAGAAAAAATATAGTACACTGCGCACAGGTGCGATTAGCAACAACATCAAGGCCGCGCTTTCCACCAGTTCCACGCCCGCTCCCAAAGTATCACCGGTCATACCGCCCAATCGCCGCAGCAGGAATTGTTGCCATAGCCAGACCAGCAATGGCACGAATAAAAGGATGGGTGCTATCAAGCTGCACAGTGCCAGCACCCCGCCCCACAGCCACAGCGCGCTGCCCTTAACCTGATCGCCGAAACGTTCGCCCAACCCAGCCTTAAGCGAGGGCAAGCGTGCCCAAGCCAACGTACCCCAGCGTGCCCAAGCCGGAATCAGCAGCAATGCCCAATACTGCCCGCCTCGCGCCAACAACATCAGCAATACCAGTTTGACCATGAGTTGCAGCGCCAGACTGATCACACCGAATGCCCCCAGGTGCGGATCGGCCAGCACGGCGAGGAAGCGCGCGCGGTCGCGGTGGGACGCACCGAGCGCATCTGCCAGATCGGCCAAGCCGTCCAGATGCAACGCACCGGTGATTCCCACCCACAGCAATAACGTCAACAGCGCGCCCAACCACGGATCGATGCGACTACCCAACCACAATGTGCCTACAAGCAGCACACCGATCAACAAGCCCACCAGCGGAAACCAGTATGCTGTGCGTGGCACTTCCGTCGCGTCAAAGTCGCGTAATTGCGGTGTAGGCAGCCGCGTTAGGAATTGAATCGCAAAAATAAAACCGCGCATGTCAGTTTAGAGAAAGCAGAAAAGGCAGGTGTCCATCCAGCCACGAAACACGCAGGCAAGCGGCTTCTGGCAAGGCGATCTTAAACACTTGCGCGGGAGTGAAAGCAAACAGCTCCATCAACAGCGCGCGCATCACCCCGGCATGGGTGACCAGCAACCGATTTGCGCCGATGTCCTGTGCCATCCAGCGCTGCCACCCCTGCGCGACACGGGTGCGCAATGATGCCAGCGATTCGCCATTGGGTGGAGCCTGTTCGCCGAAGCCGGCGAAAAATGCCTGATACGCATCGGGGTCGCATACGGATGCTTCATCCGGTGTCAGCCCTTCCCAGTTGCCAAAGGCCAGTTCGCTGAATGCGGGCATCACCTGCAATGGCACGCCGCATTGTGCAGCCAACGGGGTAGCGAAGCTATGGCAGCGGCGCAGCGGCGAGGTAGCAATCGCATCGAATCTTTCCTCGGGATAGCGCCTCAGCGCCTGTTGCATTTGCGCCGCGCCTTGCGCGCTGAGCATGTCGTCCTGCGCACCGCGAAAAATATGCGCGCGCCCCTCCACCGCACCATGGCGCAAGATGGTCACCAGAATTGGCTCAGTCTTTTTCACTGACTCCCGCTTCCGCAAAAGTCGCCATGCCGTTGTGCAGGGCGCAAGCCAATTGCAGGATAGGCACGGCGACAGCCGCCCCACTACCTTCGCCCAAGCGCATGCCTAGTTGTAACACGGGTTGCGCGTCCAGTGCGTCCAGTACGCGCTGATGTCCCGGCTCGGCTGACGTATGGCCGAACAGCAACCAGCTGCGCACGGCAGGGTTGATGCGCACGGCAGCCAGCGCGGCGACCGAGCTGATGAATCCATCCACCAGCACAGGTAAATCTTGTTGAGCGGCGGCGATATATGCGCCGCACAATCCGGCAATTTCAAAACCGCCGACATGGCGCAGAGCCGCCAAAGGATTGGCGTGACTCAGGTGATGCAACGCAATCGCCTGCTCGATCACACGCGCCTTATGCGCAACCCCGCTGCTATCCAGCCCGGTGCCGGGTCCGGACAACAACACAGGCGCAATTTGCAACAATACGCAGCCGATAGCACTGGCCGCAGTCGTATTGGCGATGCCCATTTCGCCACCGATAAATAATTGCGCGCCACTTTGTTTAGCGCGCAGCACCGCATCACGCCCGCTTTGCAACGCGGCTGCCAACTGTGTTTCGGTCATCGCCGCCTGTTGCAAAAAATTCGCCGTGCCTGCGGCGATGCGTTCATCGCGCACACCGGGCAGCGCTTCCACAACTGATACCGTACCAAGGTTGATGACTTCCAGCGTGGCACTCAATTGTTTGGCCAGCACGCTGATCGCCGCACCGCCTCGCGCAAAATTGCGCACCATCTCCGCCGTCACGGCCTGCGGGAAGACCGACACGCCTTCTGCCGCCACTCCGTGATCGCTTGCAAATACACTGATGTGGATGCGCTGAAGTTGTGGACGCTCCACGCCTTGCAGCGCCGCAAGTTGCACGGCGATGTCTTCCAGGCGCGCCAATGCGCCGGGAGGCTTGGTCAGCTGTCCTTGACGGGCCAGTGCCGCAGCGCGCGCAGCTTCATTCGATGCAGCACAAGATGCTCTTGTCCATTCCATTCAATTTCCCTTCACGATGAGTGGCAGTCCTGCCACAGTTAAATATATTCGATCACATACTTGAGCCAGTTGCTGATGCAGCCGCCCCGCCTCGTCGCAATAACGCCGCGACAATTCGCCCATGGGCACGACACCCATATTGGTTTCGTTGCTGACCAAAATGATCTGTCCGGGCAAGCGCGGCAGCACTTCCAGCAACGCGGCGCACTCGCTGCGTAGCTCCTGTTCGCTTGCATCGCATAGCAATTGCGTCAACCACAGCGTCACGCAATCCACCAGCACGCAACGCTGCACTGTTGCCTCCCGCTGCAGGACTTCAGCCAGATTCCGGCCTGCCTCGACCGAGAGCCAGCTATCCGATCTGCGTGCCTGATGTTCGGCCACGCGCCGCTGCATCTCCACATCGCGCACCTGTGCGGTGGCGACATAGACCACCTGCAAGCCGGAGGCCAGCGCATGCTGTTCCGCCAGGCGGCTTTTGCCAGAACGCACACCGCCCAATATCAGTTCGCGCATGACATCTCTTCCAAAGTAAATAATTCCCGCAACTGCGCGGTATCCAGATATTGCTCCACTGCATCGGCGAGCCGCTCCAGATCGGCTTCGCGGCGCGCACGATAATCCAGCGTTGTCGCCTCGCGCAGCCCGGCCCAGCGCAACAGCGCGTCGGTCGCGGCGCTTGATTCGAACAGGCCATGCAGATAAGTGGCGAAGATTTGCCCGTCGCTGGAAATTGTTCCGTCTGCGCCGTGCTCAAGCTGCACTGCCGGATGCTGCAGCGCATGGCCCGCCGAAACCCCCGCATGTATCTCGTAGCCTGACACCGGCGCGCCTTCCAGCATCAGCGTGCCGCGCACATTGCGCAGTTGTTTTTCCGCTTGCAGCGTGGTGCTCAGTTCCAGCAATCCCAGCCCGATACTGCTGCCGGCTTCGCCTTCCAGCCCGAGCGGATCGTGAATCGACCGCCCCAGCATCTGCAAGCCGCCGCAGATGCCGATGAGTTTGCCGCCGTAGCGCAGATGATGTCGTATCGGGGCTTCCCAGCCTGCCTTGCGCAGGCTGTCGAGGTCGCCGCGCACCGCCTTGCTGCCCGGCAAGATGATCAAATCGGCGGCGGGAATAGCCTCGCCCAGCGCGACAAAACTGAACTCGATTTGCGGATGCAAGCGCAGCGGATCGAAGTCGGTGTGATTGCTGATGTGCGGTAACACCGGCACGATGACGCGCAGCTTGCCGCCCCCTCTGATGAAACAACTAGCCATTCGACTAGGCTGATCAACTACGTCAGCCAAGTCGCTGGTTATCCCGCAGGCGGGAGAGGGTTGGGGTGAGGGTTGATGAGCGAAGAGCACAACCGGTAGCGCATCTTCCGCCTCCAGATGCAGCCCATGCAGATAAGGCAGCACGCCGAGCACCGGCTTGCCGGTATGCTGCTCCAGCCAATCCAGACCAGGCTGCAACAGCGCCAGATCGCCGCGAAAGCGGTTGATGACGAAGCCGACTACACGCGCCTGTTCGCTCTCGCTCAACAACGCCAGCGTGCCGACCAGGTGCGCGAACACGCCGCCACGGTCGATATCGGCGATCAGAATCACCGGGCAATCTACCGCTTCGGCAAAGCCCATGTTGGCGATGTCGCCCTCGCGCAGATTGATCTCGGCGGGACTACCCGCGCCCTCCACGACGATGACCGGATACTGCGCGCTCAGGCGCTGGTGCGACTCCAGCACCGCGTTGCGCACCGTACTTTTGTATTGGTGATATTCCAGCGCGTGCATGTTGCCGACCGCATGCCCGTGGATGATGACCTGCGCGCCGGTATCGCTGTTCGGCTTGAGCAGCACCGGATTCATATCGGTGTGCGGTGCAAGGCGCGCGGCTTGCGCCTGCACTGCCTGAGCGCGCCCGATCTCGCCGCCGTCGCTGGTGACCGCGCTGTTCAACGCCATGTTCTGCGGCTTGAACGGCGCGACGCGCACGTCCTGCCGCACCAGCCATCGGCACAATGCCGCGACCAGCGTGCTCTTGCCCGCATCGGAGGTGGTGCCCTGGACCATTACCGTGCGCGCAGTCATCGCTCGATCATCCCTAACGCTTGCGTCAAACGCGCCCATAGCATCTCATCGCGTGGCAGTCCAAAGCGCAGGCTAGATGGCGTATCGAACAAGCGCGTCAGAATGCCTTGTTGTGCGAGTTGCTCATGCACGCTTGCGGCATCCTCACAGCACACCCATTGAAACAGCGCGCAGCCGCCGTTTGGCGCCAAACCGGAGGCTCGCAGCAAATCCGCCAAGCGTTGCGCTGCCAGCGGCAGAGCCTTGCGAGCAGTGTCTTGCCAAGCCGTATCGCGCAATGTCAGTGTCGCCACATAGCGCGACGGCGCAGCAATCGTCCACGGCCCCAGCAACTCGGCAAGCGGCTGCAACACAGCCTGTTCCGCCAACACGAAACCGACTCGTGTCCCGGCCAGCCCGAAAAATTTTCCCAATGAACGCAGCACGATCAAACCGGGGCGCGGGTAGGCAGCCGCGAGGCTGTGTTCTGGCATGGCGTCGATGAATGCCTCATCCACTACCAGCCAGCCGCCGCGCACTGCTAGTTGCGCATGCAGGCGCAGCAATTCACCTACGCTAATAAGATTGCCGGTCGGGTTGTTAGGATTGACGATGACTACGACTTGCGCGGCTGGGCCGGCTTGCATAATCGCTGTCGCAGCCACGCTGATAACCTGATGGCCGTGGCGCTGCCATGCATGCGCGTGTTCCGCGTAACTGGTCGCCACCAGCGCCACTTGCGCAGGCGGGCGCAACATCGGCAGGGCCTGAATCGCCGCCTGCGACCCTGCCACCGCCATTAATTGTGATGTGCCGTAATAACCTCGAGCTGCGTCGTTCAGCTCATCGTCATCCTGCGGCAGGCGCTGCCAGATATCGCCCGGCACGACGGTCACCGGCCAGCCATTCGGGTTGATGCCGGTGGACAAATCCAGCCAGTCCTCCTTGGCGATTCCATATTGCCGCGCTGCGCGGCGCAGCCTGCCGCCGTGCTCAAGCATGTTGCCACCCTGAAGTTAACAGCGCCACCAACGCAATGACAGCCAGCCAAACATACAGAGCATGGCGCACCAGCCGTATAGCGCGCGCAATGTCGGAAGCTTGCGCCGCATTGCCCACACCCAGCACAGGGCGCGCCTCGCTCACTCCGTGATAATTTGCCGCCCCGCCCAACGTCACCATCAGGCTGCCTGCGCCGCTCGCCATCACCGGCCCAGCGTTCGGGCTGTCCCAGGCATGTGCCTGTTGCCGCCAGCAGTGCAGCGCAGTACGTGTATTGCCGAGCAGCGCATAGGTGAGCGCGGTGAGGCGCGCCGGGATGAAATTCAGCACATCGTCCAGACGCGCCGCCACCCAGCCAAAATAGTTATAGCGCGCATTGCGGTAGCCCCACATCGCATCCAGCGTATTGCTCAGGCGATACAGCAGCGCGCCCGGCGCTCCCGCGACAACGAACCAGAACAGCGTGCCGAATACCGCATCGCTGCCGTTTTCCAGCACTGATTCCACTGTGGCGCGTGCCACGCCGGACTCGTCCAATTGGCCGGTGTCGCGGCTGACCATCAAGCTCAACTGACGGCGCGCATCCGGCAAATTTCCGGCAGAAAAAGCGTCAGCCACGCGCTCGGCGTGCTCGCGCAGGCTGCGCGGTGCGATGGCGAAATACAGCAGGGCTATGGAAAATAGCATGCCGAAAATTGCAAATTGTTGCAGCAGCGACGCGAGTGCTACGAGCGGAATCAGCAACACAAACACTGCGGCGATGCCGCGCAGGTAGTGCGCGGCGGGAGCGGCATCCGCAGCACCGTAAAATATGTTCTCGACTCGCCGCGCCAGATTGCCGAAGCCAACCAGCGGGTGAAAACGGCGCGGCTCGCCCAGCAATCGGTCGAGCAATACCGCCGCAAGAATCATCAGCGGTATTGTCAGATGATTAAAAAATTCCAATATCTGCATTTATTAAATCAGGAACCAAAATGTAGGTCGGGTTAGCACAGCGTAACCCGACAACGTCATATACATATCACGTCGGGTTACGCTGCGCTAACCCGACCTACGTCTGCTGCATCACAAAGCAATCAAAGGATGCAGTGCAAACAGGATTACAGCTCAATGCCTTTTTGCGCCTGTATTCCGGCATCAAACGCATGCTTGATCGGGCGCATTTCCGTGACGGTATCGGCGAATGCTATCAGCGCATCGGGCGCGGCGCGGCCGGTCAAGACCACATGCTGCATCGGCGGGCGGTTACGCAAGGCTTCCAGCACTTGCTCGACATCAAGGTAATGCAGCTTCAGTGCGATGTTGATTTCGTCCAGCACCACCAGCGCGATTTCCGGATTGCGCAACATGCTGCAAGCCGCATCCCATGCGGCTTCCGCCTTTGCGATATCGCGTTGCTTGTCCTGCATTTCCCAAGTGAAGCCTTCGCCCATCACGTGAAACTCAACTTCGGGGAAGCGGCGGAAAAATGCTTCTTCGCCGGTGGGAGAGCTTCCCTTGATGAACTGCACCACGCCGACGCGCATGTTGTGCCCGAGCGCGCGGGCAACCATGCCGAACGCCGAGCTGCTCTTGCCCTTGCCATTGCCGGTGTGCACCAGCACCACGCCGCGATTCTCCGTGGCGCGGGCGATTTTTGCGTCGACGATTTCCTTGTGGCGCTGCGTGCGGGTACGGTGCTGTTCGTCGGCAAAAACGGTGTTTTTATCGCTCATTATTTGCTGGTTGTTTTAGCGGCAACTGGCGCGCGAACCGTCAGTGCGACATACAACGCAGCCGCACAAGCCAGATACAGCAGGGCGCCGGTCATGTAGAGCGGAAAGTATTGCGCCATCTGCGCACCATATTCAGCTAAGCCCATGCCAGGTTGGCGCCCCGAAAACAGGTAGAACGCGCCTTCGGAAATAATAAACGCCACGCTTACCGCTGCGAATGCGATGCCTGAAAATATTCCCAGACTGCGCCAGCTTTGTTGATGAATGCGCGCATAGTAGCGGCCCGCAAACCACACTACCGCATAAGTCGGAATCAAAAATCCATAAGCAGGTGTAACGCAATAATCGTTCACGCCCAGATGGGCGATCGCCACATAATCCAGTGCACCCGCTTCAAGCAACAGGCCGGCAAAAAGCAGCGGGCTGGCGATGAAAAAACCCGCCAGCAGGAATACCGCCAGCGAAGCATCCGGCAAATGCAATGCGCTGCCGAAATGATGCATGCGCGTGGCCGCCATTAGTGCTGCCAAAACCAAACCGATTAATGCCGAACGTTGAGATAACAGTTTCATGTTGCGCTCCTTAAAAAATGAAGAAAAATGTTGTGCAGGCGCAGCCCACCTTGCAAAAACTGCTGCGCCGAATCATACCCCCGCAGAATCGTTGGGTTACGCTACGCTAACCCAACCTGCAAAAGCTTAGTTTTTTGGCTGGTAATTCAGCGTGAAGTATAACCCGCGCCGTGCCTGATTAAAGTACTGCGCGGTCTCATATTGCTTGTCCAGCAAATTGTCGATCCGCCCCTGCATCAGCCAAGCCGCTGCGACGCGATATTCGGCATGCATGTCGAGCAGCCCGTAGCCGCCCAATTGCTTGGTATTGGCAAGGTCATCAAATCGGCGGCCTTCGGCATACAGCGAACTGGCGAGACGATATGCGCCAAAGTCATGTGCCGCTTCGATGCGTATCGTTTTGGTTGCGCGGCGATTCAGCAGCTTGCCTTGATTCGCACCGGAGGTTTGACGCGGGTCTTGCAGGGTCAGTGTACTGTTGATGTCCAAGCCAGCCAACTGCGTTTGCAGTTGGCCTTCCAGACCTTTTAGACGCGCAGTATCGATATTGACTGGATTATATAAAGCATCAAAGCCAATCAAATCGCTGATGGCAGTTTGATACGCATTCAGCGACCAATTGCTGGCTGTGCCATGTCCCGCCACGCCGATTTCCAGGCTGCGCGATAACTCGGGGCGCAGCGTCGCACTGCCGAATCCGGGGTAATACAACTGATTGAAGGTCGGAGCTTTGAACGCTGTGCCATAAGAAGCCATCAGGCGCGTCGCATCGCTGACCGAATAACCGTAACCCAGACCGCCAGTGTTGTGGCCGCCGAACTGCTGGTTATTATCGCGACGCGCACTGGCTTGCAAACTATGTCCACCGAAGCCGCCCTGGTATTGCCCGAACAACGCATTATTGCTGCGCGCCGTTTGTGTATAGACTTGTGCCGGTGCTGTAACATCAGGCAACGCATCAATCTTGTCATTCAGATAATCAATCCCTGCACTGATCATCTGGCTTTCGCTTACTGCCACATCGTTTTGCCAAGTCAGGCTGTCGCGTTGGGTATTGAAGCGCGAGATATACAGCCCATTAAATAAGATGTCCGACTTGTCCTGGCTGCGCCCACCGCGCAAAGTGACGTTCCATGTTGTCAGTGGTGCAAATTTTAGCGTGCCGCCCAGAACTTGCTGCGCCGACTTGGCCTGGTTGCCCGCAAAAATGCTGCCGTCGGTTTGCACATTGCTGTTGGCTTGCAATGCATTGAGCTCAGCCGTTACGCTCTGCGCAAAGCGATAACCGCCATTCAGTCCCAGCGACGAGTTGTGATAGCCGTCTTTATCCGGCTCATCGGTATAACAGCCTGCCGCCAGATTGCCCCGGCACGCATTAAATCCCCGCGTGTTTTGCTGGTTGATTTTTGCGTTAAACCAGCCTTGCTCACCGCCGCCAGCCAACCCGAGCGTTGTGTTATACGTGCCGTAGCTACCCGCTGTGAAGCTGACTGAAGGCGTCAGCGCGCCGCCGCCCCTGCGGGTAAAAATCTGGATCACGCCGCCGATTGCTTCCGAGCCATACAGGCTGGCGCGCGGGCCGCGCACGATTTCGATGCGCTCGATTTGCGCGACCGGAATATCCTGAAACGATGCCGTGCCCAATGTGGCCGAGCCGACCTTGATGCCATCCACCAGTACCAATACGTGATCGGCATTGGTGCCGCGCAGAAACACCGAGGTTGCCTTGCCTGCGCCGCCATTGTTGCTGATGGTCAGGCCCGCCACGCCGCGCAGCACATCGGGTAACGATTGTGCTTGCAGGCGTGCTATATCCTGGCGGGTGATGACGGTAACGGAAGCCAGTGTCGCATCGGCTGATTGCGCGGTGCGCGAGGCGGTGACGACTACATCCGGCAGGGTTTCGTTAACAGCGGCGTAAGCATGGGTACACGCCGCACTGAGTAGGGCGGCTGATAGTTTGTATTTCATTTGATGCGCTCCTGAAAAGTTCCAAGCGTCCCCGCTGGAACGTTAATATTCAGGTGATGCGCGGGTGGAAAGCAGAATACGAAAGAAGTTGCTTTTCGATATTATCCCGATGCGCCGCCCGCAGCATCTCCTGTTCATTTGCTCTCAGGCCGGTCTCCGGGCTCGCAAGTCTTGATTTGCCGCCTTCCCATGATCTCTCACAGTGGCATACTGGCAAATCCGCACTCGCTTACCGTTGCGGGGGCAGCACAGGCATCGGGTTATTCCCTCACCTGTTTCCCGTTTAACCCGTCTGTCGCCAGACGGGAACCTCAAAGCAGCGCGCACTTTAACACAGGCGTCGCGAACACAAGCAAAAGACTCCGGCAAAAATCACAAACCGCTTTCAAAACTCCCGCTTACCGTTTGACTTATCAGCACTTTTCAAATTATAGTCAGCGCATGGAAAATGAATTGACCGCCTTGGAGGGCAAACTCGCGCAACTGATACAGGTCAGCGGCAAGCTGCGTTCGGAAAATATTCAATTACGCCAGGAGTTAGCGCACGCTCTCAGCAACAATCGTCAATACAGCGACAAACTGGTGGCCGCAAAAGCTCGCCTGGAAAAGCTGCTGCTTACCCTCCCCGAGGAACAGACATGAGCAATGCAACCAAAACCCTGGATGTCAAGATCCTCGACCGGGAATTACGTATCGCCTGCCCCGAAGAAGAGCGCGGCGAATTGCTGGATGCCGTGGCTTATCTGGACAAGAAGATGCGCGAGATCCACGAGTCCGGCAAGATCGCCAGTGTCGAGCGCATCGCGCTGATGGCGGCGCTCAACATCACCCACGAATTGCTCGGCATGAAGGTCGGACGCGGAGTTGACCTTGCCGACTTTACGCGTAGAATGAATTCCATGCAGGCAGCGATCGATGAGGCTTTGGCCGAACAGGACACGCTGTTCTAGATATTCATTTCGGGTTTGTCCCCTGCGGTGTTCGTCAGGCTCATAATTCTTTGGACCCATAAGCTACGGCTTAGGTTGCGACCCTCGATGTTACTGTTGTGCGCGTCCCCAACGTATTTATCTGGCGGATGTACCTGATGTAACTGGGAAGCAGCCCTCTTGAACCCAGGTTCAAGATGCTGAGTCAACGGCACAGGCGGGGGGCTCTATTTAAAATGCGGCTAAGGCCGCATTTTCTTTTGGATGACAAGCCATGAGATATTGGTTAATGAAATCTGAACCTTCCGATTGCAGCATCGACGACCTCGCCGCGCTGCCCGACCAGACCGTGGCCTGGTACGGCGTGCGAAATTATCAGGCACGCAATTTCATGCGCGACCAGATGAAAGTCGGCGACGGCGTGTTGTTCTATCACTCCAACTGCAAGGAACCGGGCATCGCCGGCATCGCCAGAGTCAGCAGCACCGCCTATCCAGATGCCACGCAGTTCAAGCGCAGCAGCAGATACTTCGACCCCAGGGCCAAGCCGGAACAGCCGCGCTGGTTCAATGTTGACGTGCAACTGGTGAAGAAGATCGCGCTGATCACGATCGGCGAATTGCGCCGTCATCCCGAACTGTCACGGATGCGCACCCTGCAAACCGGCAACCGCCTGTCCATCACCCCTCTCGATCCGGCGGAGTGGGAATTCATCACAGAACGTCTGGCCAGATGAGCGCCGCAACAAGTTTCCCTCCCTTTTGCATCAGGCGTAGGGTGCGTGGAACGCACCCTACAAAATTGTTTTTGTCATTCTAAAAAGAGAAATGGAATAGCATGGAATGGTATGCAGCCTATCTCGCCCTCGGCGCATTCGCCGGTTTCCTCGCCGGGCTGTTCGGTGTCGGAGGCGGGCTGGTGCTGGTGCCCGTGCTGCTGTTGTTGTTCGACGCGCAGCATTTCCCCGTTGAACATGTGATGCATCTCGCCCTCGGCACCTCGATGGCGACCATCGTGTTCACCTCGCTGTCCAGCATGCGCAAGCATCATCAGCACGGCGCGGTGAACTGGCGCGTGGTGCGCAACATCACCCCCGGCATCCTGCTCGGCACTCTGTTTGGCGCGCTGCTCGCCGCATCCATCCCGACGCGCGGGCTGGGCATATTCTTCACGTTGTTCGTGTATTTCGCGGCAGCGCAGATCGTGCTCGACGTTCGCCCGCACGCTACACGCCAGTTGCCGGGCATGACAGGCATGACCTCAGTGGGAACATTCACCGGATGGATCAGCACTCTGGTCTCAATCGGCGGGGGAACCGTGGTCGTTCCCTTCCTGGTCTGGTGCAATGTGCCGCTGCGCAATGCCATCGGCACTTCAGCCGCGATCGGCTTTCCGATTGCGGTCGGCGGAACGACCGGTTATGTCGCCACCGGACTTTCATTGGAAACTTTGCCGCAACATACCCTGGGGTATGTCTACCTGCCCGCGCTGTTCTGGGTCGCGCTCGCCAGCATCATCACCGCACCGCTGGGCGCAAAAGCCACGCATCACATGAGAGTCAGCTTGTTGCGCAAACTGTTCGCCGTGCTGTTGATCGCATTGGCGACCAAGCTGTTGCTCAAGGTTATCGCATAAACCTATTCTGATTCCAGAATAAACGGGATTACAGGGCGGGTTCTACCCGCCGGTTCAGGCCTGTTCTGAGTGTATCAACAGGGTGCAGGGCGGAGCCCGGCCTAAGATAGATTGGTGCAATAATGCCGCATGGTTTCCAATCAACAATTCTCCGAAGACATCCGCATCTGGCTTGATGCTTTGGCATCGGCCTTCGCGCCCGCAGAAATCGGCGTGATACGCCGCGCCTGCGAATTGGCCGAGCCGCTCTACGATGGACAACTCGAACTGACCGGCGCACCGCTGCTACAGCACGCGCTCGGCGCGGCTGCGATCCTGGTCGGCATGCACATGGATCATGAGACGATCGCCGCCACTATCCTGCATGCGGTGCCTGAATATCTGGATGATTGGGCGGAAAGGCTTGAAAAGGATTTCGGCACCCAGGTGAAGATGCTGGTTGAGGGTATCTCCAGAATGGAGCAGATCCAGCAATTCAGCGAGATACCCAGCCAGAACAAAAAGAAAAATGACGAAGCTGTCCAGCAGATCGAGAGCCTGCGCAAGATGCTGCTGGCGATGGTGCAGGACATCCGCGTGGTGTTGATCAAGCTGGCCGAGCGTACCCAGACCTTGCGTTGCCTGTCCGGTGCCAGCGAGGATCAACAAAAACAGATCGCACAAGAAACCCGCAGCCTCTTTGCGCCGCTGGCCAACCGTCTCGGCGTGTGGCAGCTCAAATGGGAGCTGGAAGACCTTTCGGTGCGCTATCTGGAGCCGGAGCTGTACAAGAAGATCGCCAGGCTGCTGGATGAACGCAGGGCCGATCGCGAGCAATACATCGCGGACGTGCTGGCGCAATTGAAACAGGTATTGGGTCAGGCCGGCGTAAAGGCCGAGGTGACCGGCCGACCCAAACACATCTACAGCATCATCAACAAGATGAAGCGCAAGCAGGTTGATTTCAGCGAGCTCTACGATGTGCGCGCCGTGCGGATACTCGTTGATGATATAAAAGGTTGTTACACCGCGCTGGGTTTGGTGCATGACTTGTGGCCGCCGATAGACGGCGAATTCGACGATTACATCGCGCACCCCAAGAGCAACAACTACCGCTCGCTGCACACCGCCGTCATCGGCCCGCGCGGACTGGCACTTGAAGTGCAGATACGCACCCATGAAATGCACCAGCATTCCGAACTCGGCGTCGCCGCACATTGGCGCTACAAGGAAGGCGGGAAAACAGATACCCGGTTCGATGAGAAGATCGCCTGGCTGCGCCAGATATTGGAGTGGAAGGAAGATCTGGCCGGCAAAGGCGACCTGCAGGAGCAATTCAGGAACGAGTTGTTCCACGACCAGGTCTACGTGCTCACGCCGCAAGGCAAGGTGATCGGCCTGCCCAAAGGCGCGACGCCGGTGGATTTCGCCTACACGCTGCACACCGATCTGGGACACCGCACGCGCGGCGCCAAGGTGGACGGCAGCATCGTCCCGCTCAATTACAAATTGCAGAACGGCCAGCGCGTGGAGATACTGACCATCAAGCAAGGCGCGCCGAGCCGCGACTGGATCAACCCCTCGCTCGGATTCCTGCAAAGCGCGAGCGCCCGCGCCAAGGTGCGAGCATGGTTCAGAAATCAGAACCATGACGAAAACGTCGCGCAAGGCAGGACGCAACTGGATCGCGAACTGAACCGTCTCGGCATCACCACGATCAACCAGGAAAAGCTCGCGCAGCGTTTGCGCTTCAACAAACTGGAAGACTTGCTCGCGGCCATCGGGCGCAACGAGATCACCCCGCATCGCATCGCCGTCGCGATCCAGGAAGAACTGCCGACCAAGGTGATTGAAATTGCAAAGCCAAAAGTTTTCAGGCCCGCAACCCAAGGCACAGCAAAAGCCGACATCACCGTCGGCGGCGTAAACAACCTGATGACCCGCATCGCCAAATGCTGCAATCCAGTGTTCGGGGATGAGATCGTGGGCTACATCACGCGCGATCGCGGCATCACGATACATCGCGAAAACTGCGCGTTCATGCTGCGCCTGACGGAGAGCAGGCGCGACCGCAAGCTGTCGGCGCAGTGGGGGGAGTAGCGAAGGCTAGCAGCCGTAGGGCGCAATAACCAACGGGCATTGCGCCGGATGATTTCCTCCACGATACTGCCGCTATGCCTGATTACCGTCGCGCCTGGCATCCGGGCGGAACTTATTTTTTCACCGTCAACTTGTTGCAGCGGCAAGGCAATGATCTACTGACTCGCCATATCGAGTTGTTGCGCGCAGTGGTCAAATCGGTACGGCAACGTCACCCTTTTACGATTCATGGCTGGGTGGTATTGCCAGAACACCTGCATTGCATCATCGAATTGCCGCCGGATGATGCGAATTACGCATCGCGCTGGCGACTGATCAAAATGGAATTTTCCAAGGCATTGCCACGCACCGAAAGATTATCGGCAGTCCGAACCCGGCGCGGAGAGCGGGGCATATGGCAGCGGCGATATTGGGAACACTTGATTCGGGATGAGCGCGATTATCGGGCACATATGGATTATGTGCATATCAATCCGGTGAAACATGGCTTGGTCGAAAGCGTCGCAGATTGGCCTTATTCGACGTTTCACCGCATGGTTGCGGAAGGTCTTTATCCGGTGAGTTGGGCGGGCGGAAACGAGGGTGAGTTAGGGTACGGCAATTAGTTTGCACACTGTGGTTTGGTGCTAACATGCGGCGCAATGCCCGTTGGTTATTGCGCCCTACGCATGCTGAAGAGGAGAAAAAATGACAGTAGATTTGAAATTTGAAAATGAAGCCCAGCTTAGGTTTTCAAGTCGAGCTCTTGAATCGTTTAGAACTTGGCTTAATAATTTAAGGAATAAAATCTCAAGCGAATTTCCATCGGGATGGACTCCAAAAGAAATACTTGATGCCCAAAACATCTTGGGCACTCTTGGGGGAAAGGTCGTTTATCAAGTTAAGGATGAGCAAATGCTGCCATGCAAGCTTGAGACCAAAGATATCCAAGTTCTGCGATACGCCGTTGAGTTCGCCATCCAATCCTTAATTGAAAAGAAAGAAAATACAGCCCGATTGTCACATCGTCAGGAGCCTCAGGACGAGTTGACTGCGCAGATAGAATGCGGGAATTCAGTGCTGAAAATTCAATTACTGGCTGATGCCAGTCCAGTTGGACCGTTCCACCTTTCGAACTATCTAAATCTCGAAACGCTAGCAAGGCTCATGGGGAAAGATGGTCAGCTTGTCGAGCGCGTGTATGACGCGAAGTTTCACATACTCATGGAGCATTCGCTTTTTGCAAAGGACTTAAGATACTTTATTGATCAGTGCACTATGCGCGATCGACCTGTCTCTGTCGCTTACATCGACATCGACAACTTCAGTAAATTCAACCGAGATCTTCCAGGCAAGGAGACCCAAGTCGACCGCGACATACTTCCATATTTCATGAGGGCGTTGGAAGCAATTGTCTTCGGAAAAGGGTTTGCCTATCGAGAAGGCGGTGACGAGTATCTTGTCATACTTCCGAACAGCGACAACCGAGAAGCGCTTCAGTTCTTCGAAGCACTCCGCAAGCACCTCGCATCGGTTACCTATCCGATAGAAATTGATGGGCCAACTGTCTCAGTCGGAGTTTGTACTGTAAGTCCATCTGACCGGAAAACACCCCGTCAGATACAGGAATTTGCAAATCATGCCAAAGCACATGCAAAAACCGGGGGGCGCAACCGTGTAGCTGGGTATGCAGCAGAAACTCCTCATTCGAAGGAAACGTTGTTCATCTTTCCCAGTGAGGCTGCGTAGGGCGCAATCATTATTGCGCCGAAAGAAAACATCCGGTGCAATGCGCTACGCTTATTGCACCCTACAAAATCAGCGCAACTATCCCGGCTACCCACCCAGATACGCCCTCTGCACCGCATCACTGCCCAGCAACTCACCAGCCGCGCCCGACAATGTGATCGCACCGCTTTCCATCACGTAACCTCGCTGAGCGACTTGCAGGGCTAGCCTGGCGTTCTGTTCGACCAGCAGGATGCTCATGCCGAGTGCGGCGATGTCTCGGATGGTCTCGAAGATCTTCTGCACCATCAGCGGGGCGAGTCCCATGCTGGGCTCGTCCAGCATCAGCAGGCGCGGGCGGCTCATCAACGCGCGCGCCATCGCGACCATTTGCTGTTCGCCGCCTGACAGCGTTCCGGCCAACTGATCTTTGCGTTCGGCGAGGCGCGGGAAGAGTTCATACATGCGCGCAAGGTCCGCAGCGATCTCCTGTTGATCGCTGCGGCTGTACGCGCCCATTTGCAGATTCTCCTGCACAGTGAGGCGCGCGAATACGCCGCGACCTTCCGGCACTAAGGCCATGCCCATGGACACGCGCTGATGCGCCGCGATGTTGTGCAGATTCTTGCCGTCGTAGAGGATCTGTCCGCCGGCCGGATGGTGCAGGCCCGCCAGCGTCTTCAGCGTGGTGGTCTTGCCCGCGCCGTTGCTGCCGATCAGCGCGACCAGTTCGCCGGGGGCGATGTGCAGGTCGATTCCCTTTACGGCCTGGATGCCGCCGTAGGCGACTTGGAGGGCGAGGAGTTCGAGCAATGGCGTGTGATTGGATTCATGCATCATTTATATATCCTCCGGTAGGGGCACGGCGCGCCGTGCCCCTACTCATCAACACCTCCCAGATAAGCGGCGATCACGGCGGAATCTTTGCGCACTTGTTCCGGCACGCCTTCAGCGATCTTTTTGCCGTAATCGAGCACCGCGACGCGGTCGCACAGTCCCATGATGAGTTTGACGTCATGCTCGATCAGCAGCACGGTGATGCCGCTGGCGCGTATGGTCTGCAACAATGTTTTGAGGCTTGCCGTTTCGGTGGCGTTCATGCCGGCGGCCGGTTCGTCGAGTGCCAGCAGCAGCGGATCGGTGGCCAGCGCGCGGGCGATCTCCAAGCGTCGTTGCTCTCCATAGGACAGATGCTTGGCAAGGGTCTGCGCAGGTTTTTCGATGCCGACATAACGCAAGAGTTCACGCGCGCGTTCGGTGATGGCGCGCTCTTCGTTGCGCGTTGCGCGATTGCGCAGCAAGGCGCCGAACACGCCGGCGCGGGTGCGCAGATGGCGGCCTATCATCACGTTTTCCAGCGCGCTTAGATTGGCGAACAGGCGGATGTTCTGGAAGGTGCGCGCGATGCCGGCCTGTGCCAGAACATGCGGCTTGTACGCCTGATAGCGCGTACCGTTGAACTGGAATTCGCCCGCGCCCGGTTGATACAGTCCGGTGATGACGTTGAACAGTGTGGTCTTGCCCGCACCGTTCGGGCCGATCAGGCCGTAGATCTCGCCGCGCCGGATGTGCAGCGACACGTCGCTCAGCGCGCTCAGTCCGCCGAACTGTTTGGCTATGGAGGAGAGTTGCAGCAAGGGGGTTGCGTCTGACATTTTTTTATTTCAAAAGAAAAATAATCTGTAGGTCGGGCTGCGCCCGACAGCGTAATCCGGCGGGCAAAGCCCGCCCTACAAAATTACACGTTTGAACTAGCATCAGAATCATACCTTTTCCGCCGCCTCATCGGTATCCAGCTCGCGGCGGCGCACGCGCGACGGCAGCAGCCCGGCCGGACGATACAACATCATCACGATCAGCGCGCCGCCGAACAGCAGCATTCGCAGGCTCTCGGGATCGACGAGCGTTTTGCCAAACAGCGCTTGTTGCAGCGGCACGACGCTGTGGCGCAGCACTTCCGGCAGCACGGCCAGCAGCACGCCGCCGAGGATCACGCCGGCGATGTTGCCCATGCCGCCCAGCACCACCATGCACAACACCATGATGGATTCCATCAGGCTGAAACTTTCCGGGCTGACGAAGCCCTGGAAACCTGCGAACAGCGCGCCGGACGCGCCGCCGAACATCGCGCCCATCGCAAACGCCAGCAGTTTGAGGTTGCGCGTGTTGATGCCCATCGCGCCAGCCGCGATCTCGTCCTCGCGTATCGCCATCCAGGCTCTGCCGATGCGCGATTTTTCCAGCCGCTGCGAGACGAGTATCACCAGCGCGGTGCAGGCCAGGAACAAATAAAAATACAGATGCACCGAGGGCACGGCGATGCCGAAAAAGTTTTGCGTGATGTTCAGCGGCACATCCGCCACGCTGACCGGATCGATGCGGCTGATGCCTTGCGGGCCGTTGGTCAGATTGATGGGCGCGTTCAGGTTGTTCAAGAAGATGCGGATGATCTCGCCGAAGCCCAGCGTGACGATGGCCAGATAATCGCCGCGCAAACGCAGCGTGGGCGCGCCGAGCAGCACGCCGAAACCGCCCGCCACCAGCGCCGCCAGCGGCAGGACGATCCAGAACGACAGGTGCACACCATCGGGGAACGCCATCGGGAAGGCAAGCGCCAGGTGCGGTGAGCCGGTCAGCGCATAACAATAAGCCCCCACCGCGAAGAACGCGATGTAACCCAGATCGAGCAGCCCGGCGAGCCCGACCACGATGTTCAGTCCGAGCGCCAGCATGATGTAGAGCATCGCGAAATCGACGATGCGCACCCAGCCACGCCCGAGCAGCGCGTCGGTGATGAAGGGCAACAGTAGCAGTGCGGCCAGTAGCAGCCAGAACAACAGCCCCCTCTCCCGCAAGCGGGAGAGGGTTGGGGTGAGGGAGAACTTTTTAAGCGCGTTCGGCAATGCGCTCTCCTAGCAAACCCGAGGGGCGGAACACCAGCACCGCGATCAGCACGAAGAACGCGAACACGTCCTGATAGTTGCTACCCATGAATCCGCCGGTCAGGTCGCTGATGTAGCCCGCGCCCAGGCTTTCGATCAGGCCGAGCAACAGCCCGCCCAGCATCGCGCCGCGCAGGTTGCCGATGCCACCCAGCACCGCGGCGGTGAAGGCTTTCAGGCCAAGCAGAAATCCCATGTAGTAATGTGCCAGGCCGTAGTTGGCGCTGACCATCAACCCGGCCACGGCGGCCAGCGCCGAACCGAGCATGAAGGTGATCGAGATCACGCGGTTGATGTCCACGCCCATCAGTTGCGCGGCATGCTGATTCTCGGCCACCGCACGCATCGCGCGTCCCAGGCGGGTGCGATGAACGACGACCATCAGCCCGGCCATGATCGCCAGCGCCAAAACGAAAATGATGATCTGGATGTCGTTGATGATCGCGCCGCCGAAAGTATGCGGTGTGTTGGCGATCAATTGCGGGAAGGAGTGATATTCGCGTCCCCAGATCATCATCGCCAGATTCTGCAGCACGATGGATACGCCGATCGCGGTGATCAGCGGCGCAAGGCGCGGCGCATGGCGCAGCGGGCGGTAGGCGATGCGCTCGATGCTGTAGCCCAGCGCCATGCAGCCCGCCATCGCCAACGCTATGCTGAGCGGCAATGCCAACAGCGGCGGCACGCCCAGTCCCAGCAATGCAGTGAGTGCGGACAGCGTCAGCATCGCACCTATCATCACCACTTCACCATGCGCAAAGTTGATCAGCCCGAGGATGCCATACACCATGGTGTAGCCCAGCGCGACCAGCGCGTACACGCTGCCCTGAACCAGGCCATTGATGATTTGTTGTAAGAGAATATCCAAAGGCGCCCCTATAGCTCCGGCTTCCGTCATTCCCGCGCAGGCGGGAAAACGAGCCTCTGGAGGCGAGTTTCGAGGGACGGCCATCCAGCGGTTTTATCTAACATGCCTTGGATTTTGTCCCCGCGCTGCGGGGACTTTTTTTCTTGACTGGATTCCCGCCTGATAAAACTACTAGCCATTCGACTAAGCTGGCATAAAACACCAGCAAAGTCGCTGGTTATGCGCGGGAATGACGGGTTTTTAGGGATGCCCTCTAAATTATTCACACTGCGCCATCAATGCGCTGCCGGAGCAATCGCGCCCAGCGTTTCCAGCGGTTGCCATTTGCCCTGCTGCACCTGATATAGCGTGATGGCGCCGCCCTTCAGATCGCCTTTCTCATCGAACTGGATCTTTGCCGTCACCCCGTCGTGCGAAATGCCGGCGAGTGCAGGCAGGTATTTTGCCGGCTCCACCGAATCGGCTTTCTGCATCGCGGCGATCATCACATTCACCGCATCATAACAATAGGGGGCATATAACTGGATCGGCTGATACCTGGCGACGAAGCGCGCCTCGAACTCTTTGCCTCCCGGCATCTTGTCCAGCGGCACACCGGGTAGCGACGCATAACTGCCTTCGGCGGCATCGCCTGCCAGCTTGATGAATTGCGGGGTATAGCCGCCATCACCCATCATGAATTTCAGATTCAGCGCGAGGGCTTTGAGCTGCTTCGCCATCGGGCCCGCTTGCGGATCCATCCCGGCAAAGAACAGCAGATCTGGCTGCTTGCCCTTGACCGCAGTCAGCACCGCGGTAAAGTCATACGCCTTGTCGTTGGTGTATTCACGCGCCACGATTTGCGCGCCATTGGCCTGTGCGGATTTGATGAACTCGTCCGCCAGGCCCTGTCCGTACCCGGTGCGATCATCGATGACCGCGATCTTTTTCGCGGCCAGTTTTTTGGTTGCATATTCTCCCAGCACACGGCCCTGCTGCGCATCATTCGCCATCACGCGGAATGTGGTTTTATAGCCTTTGGCGGTGAATTCCACTGCGGTGGCAGATGGAGAGATCTGCACGATGCCGTTGTCGTTGTAGATCCTTGAGGCGGGTATGCTGGTTCCGGAATTGAGATGCCCGATCACGCCGCTGACTCTGTTGTCCACCAGCTTCTGCGCGACGATGGTCGCAGTCTTGGGGTCGGCCTGATCGTCCTCGCTGATCAGTTCGAAGCGCACCTTGCGCCCGCCTATCACGATGCCTTTGCCGTTGGCATCATCTATCGCCATGCGCGTGCCGCTTTCGTTGTCCTTGCCTATGTGCGCCTGCGGGCCGGTCAACGGTGCCGATGCACCGATGCGGACGACCAGCTCGCCGGAGGTGCCTGGGTCGGTGGTGGATGATTTCTCGCACCCCAGCAGGGCCAGAGTGACTGCGGCAAGCAACAGCGAACGAGCAAAACGAAATGACATGGCCAACCCCCGTAAGAATGCCTGCTGATTATGCAGAGACGGCGCGCTGCTTGTCAATTTTAAACATCATGAATGAAACACCATGAAACACCGGCAAAAAAAACCGGCAAAGCTTATTTTGAAACAAAAAAAGCCGACTCGCGTCGGCTTTTTCGTGGAATCGCTTCCTGCTTACTTGGCCAGGCTCATAACAAAACCAGCCAATTCCTTAGTTTCGGCTTCGCTGAGTTTAGGCTGTGGAGGCATAGGCACGGCACCCCAAGCACCGCTACCGCCCTTGGATATCTTGGTGCTCAGTTTGGCTACTGCGTCAGCATCACCCTTGTACTTGTTGGCGACGTCTTGCCATGCTGGACCAACTATTTTTTTGTCGATTGCATGACATCCGTTGCAACCGCTTTTCTTGGCAAGTGCCGGCATATCAGCCGCCATTGCGCTACCCGCGACCATCAAACCTGCTACAGCGACGCTTACGATAATAGATTTCATTCTTTAGCTCTCCGAATATATGTGTGAAACATTCAAAACGGTGCGAAGATTTTTTCTTCACCATTGATTCTAAACGACCCCGTTCACTTTACCGGCCAGATTCTTTGACGGCAGGCAGATAACGCAGCTGTCGCAACTATGGTTGACAGCTTCATTCCAACTCAGGCAAATTCCGGCCCGAAGCCGGATAATCCTATTCCGCGTGGGGCATCGACTGCTTATTCGCCGGTGGCAAGTCGCGCTCAATACTGTTTGCCTTGCCATTCATTCATACATCGGCAAATCAGGAACCGGCAGCAACAAAAAAGCCGGCTTGCGCCGGCTTTTCCAGGATCGCTCCTGAACTTTCGATACGATTCAGGGCAGGCTTACTTTGCCAGACCCAGGATGAAGGCAACCAGTTCCTTCATCTCGGCTTGCTTGGTGCCGGCAGCGTCGCTTGGTGGCATAGGCATCGTGCCCCACGCACCGCTACCACCCTTGGACACCTTGACCAACAGCTTTTCCGCTGCAGTCGCGTCGCCCTTGTACTTGTTGGCCACATCCTGCCAAGCCGGACCGACCACCTTCTTGTCAATAGCATGACAAGCGGTGCAGTTCATCTTCTTTGCCAGTTCTGGCATATCTGCCGCCATTGCGCTACCTGCGACCATCAAACCTGCTGCTGCAATCATGTTAACAATGATAGATTTCATTACTTTTCTCCGATTTATGATAAATACATCCTGAACCATGCGAAGGTTTTGCCTTCGCCGGCGATTCTAAACAACTCCGCCAGCTTTGCCAATCGTCTTCTCCAGGCGAAAGGCCGGTAGCAACTATCCACACTCTTATTGGTATCCGCTTATTTCAAGGACAACACGAATTTAACCAATGACTTGATGCCAACCTCGCTGACGCGAGGTGAGTTGGCCGGAATTTGAGATGTTCCCCACGCATAACTTCCGAACTTCTGCACCTTGGCGATCAGCCTGGCTGCGTCAGTTACCGCGGCCGCTATACCGGTTCGGCCCGATATTCGACTATCAGCGTGTGTTTGGTTCCCGCTGCGACTTTCACCGCGTTTTCGATCGCATTCGCCGATTCCACGCACAGCATTTCGCGCCAGCCGTCCGGCTGCCCCATATCGCCCATTTTGTTGGCTTTTTCAGTCCACGGCGTCCACACCACGGTGGAAAGACTGCCGGACTTGGCGACATGGATACGGCGCTTCAGCCTGTCGTCTTCGATCACGCATTCTGCGGCGGTGTTGATGTACACGCGGTCGGTTTCGCCCGAAAATGTGATCGCGCCCTCTTGTTTTCTGAGCGTGGAGCCGCCAACCTTGTCCCAATAATCGCAACCGTCCAATCCGGTCACGCGCACTGCGCCGATGTCGCCGATCTGTAAATAAGTATGCAGGGCTTCGCCAATCACGAAATCAGTCGTGCCGGTATTCTCTGTGATCAACTCCATGCGCAATGTCTCGCCGGCGATCACGGTCAGATCGAGCTTTGAGGCATGTGGCCACTGCGAACGCGTCTTCTCGCTTTCCACCAGCCGCAGCGTCAGGCGCGTCGCGCCGTCCAGCTCACTGCCGGACTCGACCACCTGCCAAGGAACGGTACGCGCGTAACCGTGTCCCGGGAAACCAGCCTCGGAAGGGTGTGCGCCGAACCACGGCCAGCACACCGGAACTCCGCCGCGTATGGATTTGCCCGCAGCCAGTTTGGCATCGCGCGACAGCCATACCACCGGAACGGCCTGATTCTTTGGCCGCCAGCTCATCAGGTGCGCGCCCTGCAAACACAGCGATGCGGCTGCTTGCGCGTTGTTGATCTCAGCAACGATCAGGCCGCTGGCATCCTCGCGGAAGCTCAGTCGTCCAATGATACCGAATTGCTTGTTCAGTTGCTGCGCTGTGGTCATGTTTTCCTCTTTCTATTTGTGAACCTAAAAACGGCGATTCAGCCACGGAATAAACTACCCTGCGCCAAGAGCGCGGAGTATCGAAAAACTTGAGCGGGCGTAGCCCGGATGGAATGCAATGGAATCCGGAGGAACCCTTCGACAGGCTCAGGACAGGCTTCGGCCACGCCCACCAAACCCCGGATTTCGTTGCGCTACATCCGGGCTACATCACTTCCATTTTTTCATTTTAGCCTGCGCTGTCCCCGCAGCAAGACTGCGGGGAATTACAAGTTAACACGGATGCCCACGGATAATCAGCGGGTTGTACCGGGAAGGCAATTTACCTTGCGGGTAGTTGCGATTATTTTTCAGCCATTCGGGTGCCCGGCCAGAAGTTTTTCGGATGCTTTGTCAGTGTTAATCCGTGTTAACCGGTGGCTAACTGCTTTTCCCAGGTTTATGAAACATCAGGGCTAGTGATGCCCGTATAATCGGCGTACCGATTTTACCCGATTCGCCCATGTTAATTCATCCGCAATTCGATCCTGTAGCCCTGCACCTCGGCCCGCTTGCCATTCATTGGTATGGACTGATGTACCTCGCCGGTTTCATCACTTTTCTATGGCTGGGGCGCAAACGCATCACCATGCTGAACGATCCACAGTTCAGTGCCAAACTGCTCGACGACCTGCTGTTCTATGGCGTGCTCGGGGTGATACTCGGCGGACGGCTGGGTTATGTGCTGTTTTACAAAGCGCCTTATTACTCCGCTCATCCGCTGGAAATCTTTGCAGTCTGGCAAGGCGGAATGTCATTTCACGGCGGATTCCTCGGCGTGCTGGTCGCGATGGCCTGGCTGGCACACAAACAGAATTTGCGCTGGCTGCAGATCACCGATTTCATTGCCCCGCTGGTACCGCCCGGCCTGGCGTTCGGGCGTCTCGGCAATTTCATCAACGGCGAATTATGGGGTCGCCCCGCCGATGTTCCGTGGGCGATGGTCTTCCCAGGGGTGGATGGCCTGCCGCGCCATCCTTCACAGCTGTATGAATTCGCGCTGGAAGGTTTGCTGCTGTTTGCGCTGCTCTGGCTGTATGCGCGCAAGCCGCGTCAGGCCGGCATGGTATCCGGCCTCTTCCTCGCCGGTTACGGCAGTTTCCGTTTTCTGGTCGAATTCACGCGCGAGCCGGACGATTTTCTCGGTCTGCTGTCTTTGGGCATGAGCATGGGCCAATGGCTGAGTCTGCCGATGGTGATTGCCGGTGTGCTGCTGATGGTATTGAGCGGCCGACGCGCCGCTTGACACTCGCCGGCCGCTCGCACACTATTCTTGACATCAAAATAACCGAAACGCCACTTTGGACGACATCTCTTTAGGCACGCTGTTTGGCATCTTGCTGCTGCTGCTGCTGTGCAGTGCGTTCTTCTCAGGCTCCGAAACCAGCATGATGGCGATCAATCGCTATCGCCTGAACACGCTGGTTCGCAAGGGGAACCGCAGCGCAAAACTGGTCAACAAGCTGCTCGGCAAAGTGGACAAGCTGCTCGGTTCCATCCTGATGGGCAACACACTGGTCAACGTCGCTGCGGCAGCGGTGACCAACATCATCATCCTGCGACTGTTCGGCCAGGACGATCTGGCGATCTTGCTGGGCACGCTGGCCATCACTTTCGCCTTGCTGGTATTCAGCGAAATCATGCCCAAGATCATCGCGGCCAGTTATCCGGAGCGCATCGCACTGCCAGCCAGCTATCTGCTCACGCCGCTGATCACTTTGTTTCATCCGGTGGTCTCGGTGGCCACTGCTTTTGTAAAAGGCTTTCTGTGGCTGCTGCGCATCAAGATCCAGACCGATCAAAGCAAACAAAAGGTGACGCTGGAAGAATTGCGCGGGCTGGTGCTGGATGCCGAGCATTTTCTGCCGCGCAAGCACCAGAAGATGCTGCTGAACCTGGTCGACCTGGAACGCATCACCGTGAACGACGTGATGGTTCCGCGCAACCAGATCGAAGCCCTGGATATCAACGCGGACGCAAACGAATTGCGCCAGCAGATCATCACTTGCCACCACACGCTGCTGCCGGTATACGCCGACACGCCCAGCAACGTCATCGGCATCCTGCACCTCAAGCGCGTCCCGTCTCTGTTGCTGGAGACGACGCTGGATCTTGCCCAACTGCGCGCAATACTCCATGAACCCTATTTCATTCCTTCAGACACGCCGCTGCTCAAGCAACTGCAGCAGTTTCAGGAACGCCATACTCGACTGGGACTGGTGGTGGATGAATACGGCGAGCTGCTCGGTTTGGTGACGCTGGAAAACATCCTTGAAGAAATCGTCGGTGAATTCACGACACAATCCCCGTCACAAACCGGAAAGTTCCTGCGCCATGAGGACGGAAGTTTTCTGCTGGAAGGCAGCAGCAGTTTGCGCGAACTGAATCGCAAGCTGGGCTTGCACTTTCCGCTGGATGGCGCAAAGACACTGAATGGTCTGATACTCGAACACCTCGAAGACATTCCTGAAACCGGCACCAGTCTGAAGATCGCCGGCTATCCGATAGAGATCATTCAGACCCAGGATCGCATCGTGAAGGTTGCGCGCATTTTTCCATCTCAGCCGGGCGTCAAGATGTAGGGGCACGGCGCGCCGTGCCCCTACTGCTTTACAACAAGCATAAAGCTCGGCATCATGCCCGCCAACATCTAGTGAGTGACCCAAGGGAGACGCTATGGCTGTCGCACCAAAAACTCAAAAACCGAAAGAAAAAGAATATTCATATCTCTGGGAAGGGAAGGACAAAACCGGCAAACAGGTCAAAGGCGAAATGCGCGCACCCGGCGAGGTCAGTGTGGCCGCTCATCTGCGCCGCCAGGGAATCAACATTGTAAAAATAAAACGACTGCGCGCCACGGGTAAATCCATCACCGAGAAGGACATCACGCTGTTCACACGCCAGCTTGCCGTCATGATGAAGTCGGGGGTGCCGTTGTTGCAGGCTTTCGATATCGTAGGCAAAGGGCACAACAATCCATCCGTAGCGCGGCTGGTGCTTGACATCAAGACCGAGGTGGAGACCGGCAGCAGCTTGCAGCAGGCATTCATGAAATATCCGCTGTACTTCGACGCCCTGTATTGCAACCTGATCGGCGCGGGTGAAGCGGCGGGTATTCTGGATGCCCTGCTGGAACGGCTGGCGACCTATATGGAAAAAACCCAGGCCCTCAAGAGCAAGATCAAGTCGGCCCTGTTCTACCCGATTTCCATCATCGTGGTGGCATTCATCATCACCGCCGTGATCATGATCTTCGTGATCCCTGCATTCAAGGAACTGTTTGAAGGCTTTGGCGCAAATCTGCCGGCACCGACCTTGTTCCTGATGACCATCTCCGATTTCTTCGTGACATATTGGTATCTGATCTTTGGCGGCATCGGCGGCGGTTTTTACGCATTCTTCTATGCCTGGAAGCGCAGCAAGAAAATGCAGAGTGTCATGGATAGGCTGCTGCTGAAGATACCCATTTTTGGCGAGTTGATCCGCAAGGCCACCATCGCGCGCTGGACCCGCACGCTATCCACGATGTTTGCTGCCGGCGTCCCCTTGGTCGAATCGCTTGATTCGGTTGCCGGTGCGGCGGGCAATGTGGTGTACTACGAAGCCACCAAAACCATACAGCGCGAGGTGAGCACCGGCAGCAGCCTGACCTCCTCGATGCAGAATACCGAGTTGTTCCCGAGCATGGTGCTGCAAATGGTGGCCATCGGCGAAGAAGCCGGCTCACTGGATTCCATGCTCAGCAAGGTGGCTGACTTCTTCGAGGCCGAAGTGGACGATGCGGTGGCGGCCATTTCCAGCCTGATGGAGCCGGTCATCATGGTGGTGCTCGGCACACTGATAGGCGGCATGGTGGTGGCGATGTATCTGCCGATCTTCAAGATGGGCGAAGTGATTTGATGGATCAGAGGACAGGGATCAGGAATCAGGAATCAGGAATCAGGTGTCAGATATCAGATTGCCGACATGACTGAACTGCTCCTGCTTCTCCAATCTTCCCCACTCGCGTTCACCGTCATGGGTGCCGTATTGGGCCTGATGGTCGGCAGTTTTAGTTCCGACATAACCCGCACGCGGATTAGTCTCCACTGAAACGGCCGACATGACTGAACTGCTCCTGCTTCTCCAATCTTCTCCGCTCGCGTTCACCGTCATGGGAGCCGTATTGGGCCTGATGGTCGGCAGTTTTCTCAATGTGGTGATCCATCGTTTGCCGAAGATGATGGAGATCGGCTGGCAGCAACAATGCGCAGAACTAAGCGGTAAAACCCCGCTTTCGCACGCGGAGGACGAACCTGCTCACATCTCACCTTACAATCTCATCGTCCCGCGCTCGGCCTGCCCGCACTGCAATCACGTCATCAGCGCTTGGGAAAACATCCCTATCGTGAGTTATCTGCTGTTGCGCGGCAAGTGCAGGGGCTGCGGTGCGGCGATCTCGCCGCGTTATCCGATCATCGAAGCGGTCAGCGGCATGCTGTGCGCCTATGCGGCCTGGCACTTCGGGTTCGGTTGGGCTGCGGCCGGTGCACTGTTGTTTGTCTGGGCGCTGCTGGCTCTGACGGCCATCGATTTCGACACCCAACTGCTGCCGGACGACATCACCCTGCCGCTGCTCTGGGCAGGCTTGCTGTTCAACTTGTTCGGGGTCTTCACCGGTTTGCATAGCGCTGTGCTGGGCGCGGTGATCGGTTATCTCGCGCTGTGGGCCGTGTACTGGCTGTTCAAGCTCGCCACCGGCAAGGAAGGCATGGGCTACGGCGATTTCAAACTGCTCGCGGCAATGGGTGCTTGGCTGGGCTGGCAAATGCTGCCATTGATCATTCTGCTGTCTTCGCTGGTGGGCGCGGTGGCCGGCATCACGCTGATCGTGGCGCTCAAGCATGGCCGCCACATCCCCATCCCGTTTGGCCCCTACCTCGCCGGCGGGGGGCTGATCGCGCTGTTCTGGGGACAAACGCTGACACAGGGTTATCTGCAACTGCTTTCAGCCCCATGATCCTGAATAAAGCACTTCACCACGAAGAACACAGAGCTCACGAAGAATTTTCATGGAGTCGCACGATATTTGACGTACACCCACAAGGTGAATTCCATTTTTGGAATAACTCGTTGTTGTTCTTCGCTGTCTTCGTGTTCTTCGTGGTTCAAATGCGGAATTCAGAATGAACTTGTGTGTCGGACTCACCGGCGGGATAGGCAGCGGCAAAAGCACGGTGGCGAACCTGTTTGCGAAGCTTGGCGCGGGCATCGTCGACACGGATGCGATCGCCCACCTCCTGACACAGGCCGGAGGTGCAGCCATCCCGGCGATCCGCGCAGCCTTTGGCAACGCTTATATCAATGATGAAGGCGCACTGGATCGCGGAAAGATGCGCAGGTTGATTTTCTCTGATGCCGACGCCAAAAAACGGCTGGAAATGATACTGCACCCCCTGATACTGGAACAGGCAAAGATGCAATTGCTGCAAATGCATGCCAAACCCTATATCATCATCGTCGTGCCATTGCTGCCTGCAAGCCCTGCGTTTCAACAACTTGTTCAGCGCGTACTGGTGGTAGATTGCACTGAAGACACCCAGGTTGCCCGCGTTATCGCACGCAACCAAATGAGCGAACCGGAAGTACGCGCCGTCATCGCACAGCAAACTCCGCGTGCTGAACGGCTGAAACTGGCGGACGATGTGATATGCAACGATGCCGGCATGGATAGCCTGGCTGCGCAGGTCGCCAATCTGCACGAACGCTACTTGAATAGCTTGAATAGCAATTGACGAAATGAGGTTATTCAATATATCTTTCGCAACTGATTTTTCCCAAACAACTCAGCGTACAACAGCAGTGTGATCAGCTACGAGTTCCCCCTTAATGAAAAAGTGCGCACCCTGTTGCGCCTGGAGGACTTGTTTGCGCGAATGGCACACTTCACCGAACAAGGAAGCGGCATGGATCACCACGCCGCGCTGATCACGCTGTTTGAGATCCTGGAAGTAGCCTGTCGCGCCGACTTGAAATCCGAACTGATGCAGGAGCTGGAGCGCCAAAAACGGGCGCTTTCCGGCTTGCATAACAATCCCGCGATATTTGAAGATGCTCTGGATGCCATCCTTGCGGAGATCGATCAAGCTTCCGCGAATCTGTTTGCGATGACCGGAAAGATCGGGCAACGTCTGCGTGAAAACGAATGGCTGATGGGTATCAAGCAGCGCGCCGTGATGCCGGGAGGCACATGTGAATTCGACCTCCCTTCCTATCACTACTGGCAGCAGCAGGATGCCAACTTGCGGCGCGAAAGCCTGCGGGCATGGCTGGCTCCGTTCATGCCCCTGCATGTCGGGTTAAAAATCATCCTGCGTCTGTTGCGCGAAAACGGCAAGGTACTTCACCTCACCGCGCATCA
This sequence comes from Gallionella sp., assembly GCA_036514695.1. Lineage (GTDB taxonomy): Bacteria > Pseudomonadota > Gammaproteobacteria > Burkholderiales > Gallionellaceae > Gallionella. The sequence goes on from DATBWQ010000092.1 coordinate 49,555, forward strand.
TGGCACTTTCCAGCAAATGCAGGGCGGACGTGTCGCGCAGATATTGCGTGTAACCCTGAGCAGGGAGCTGGCGTGCATACCCGAAGTCAGCGCCAATAAATATGCCCTCAACATCCGCTTCATCGCCGCCGACTATGCCGCGAAATCCACGCTGTTCGAACAGGATGTACCTTTCGATCTGACCTTCTGCAGCCTTTCCTGATCATGCCGGCCAACCAGCCACCGATCGTGACCTGCCCGCATTGCGGCAAGGAACATCAATGGGACACCAACAACCGCTTTCGACCTTTCTGCAGCGAACGCTGCAAGCTGATCGATCTGGGCAAATGGGCCAGCGAAGACTATCGCGTGGCACAACCTGTGGAAGAACAGGAACTGCCCACGCCAAATCACCAAGCCTGACGCAACAGTGCAATTCCGTGCGCGCCATACTGCCACGCGGTCTGCATGTCATCCTGCGTCAAACCGCCCAGCGCATACACCGGGATGGATGAACCTGCCGCGATGGCTGTGAAGTTTTCCCAGCCAAGATGCGCTGCGCCGGGGTGCGACTGCGTCGGCAACACCGGACTCAACAGTGCGAAATCACAACCCAATGTCTCGGCGCGATGCAATTCATCGGCGTTGTGACAGGAGGCTGCGCACCAATCCACGGCGGGGCGTACACTTAACTCGGCCAGCTGCGTCGCAGTCAGCTGCACCCCGTCCGCGCCGATCTCCTGCGCCAACGCCACATCGCTGTTGAGCAACACCTTCGCGTCATGCGCGTGCGCCATCGTCACAACCCGCAAAGCCAGTTCCCGCAACGCCACGCGCGAATAATCCTTCTCGCGCAATTGCACCAACCGCAAACCCTTCCGCAGCGCGGCTTCCAGCCGCCGCATGAATTCCTGCTCGCCCAACTCTTGCACATTGCTGATCGCATACAACGCAGGCAACTCCAGCGCGCGCAAGATAGGAGCATTGGCTGGCAACATGGGAGATACTGTCACATTAAAAATGCTGTCATTCCCGCGAAAGCGGGAATCTAGCGATTTAATAAGACTGGATTCCCGCTTTCGCGGGAATGACGAAACCTGATTATCCTGCGAGACCCGAACATCCGAGGGGCGCTGCCACGCAAACTGCTGCCCCTCATGCGGATGCAACTCCCCGCTCCACGCCGTCACGCGAAAGAAATTCAGCCGCACCGTCGCATGAGGATAAGCGAATACGCGCGTCACCCACGGATAGGCGGTTGTGACTGTGATGCCCAGTTCCTCGCGCAGCTCGCGCACCAGTGCATGGTAAGGCGTCTCGCCTGGTTCGATCTTGCCGCCGGGGAATTCCCAATAACCGGCCCAGATTTTGTCGGGGGGACGTTGGGCCAGCAGAAAAGAACCATCGGGGCGTTGCAGGACGGCGGCGGCGACTTCAACCAGCTTGGTTTTTTCAATCTGAGCGTTCAACATACTCTTTCAAAATTTCACCACAAATCAAAACCGCCGGGGGTAGCCCGGCAGCTAGTCACTTTCTTTTGCTTCGCCAAAAGAAAGTAACCCAAGAAAAGGCGACCCCGGTTTGCCGCCCCTGCGGGGTACCATCGATCAGCCGCAAGCAAGCGGGGCTGCGCAACTCGACCTGGCGGGGCGCACACCCCGCGCCCCACTGCGGGACTCGAACAGTGCTCGCCTAAAACCTCCGCTTCCTTGCGGCTGATCAAGGCGGCGCACAGGGGAAGAAAAGCGAAAACCCAAAACGATAATTCGTAGAGTGTGCAACAAGTTGCCCACTCTACTAGGCTATATTCCATCAGCGTCTAGCATGATGCGTATAGTCAAAACAATTCGACTCCGGTACATTGGTGTCTTCCTTTCCCCTAATAGAGCGATGGATACCTACCCAATAAAGAGCTTTGAAGATCTACATCGCATGGTAATGGTTCATGGTCATTCCCATTTCATCTTCCGCGGCGAAGACACCGCGCAATATCCGCTTCGTCCAAAGTTCGGTCGCGACAAGATGAGCGTTCTAGAGAACTTTGCAGGTTATGAGCAGAGGATTCTAGAAACGTTCAAGCGTCGGGGCTCACCCCATGTTAGCGTGCTGCCATTGAATGACTGGGAGTGGCTAGCAGTCGCACAACACTTCGGGCTGGCAACTCGGCTGCTCGATTGGACTGAGAATCCACTCGTCGCTGCCTACTTCGCCACTGCCACTAAAACGTCGACGGATCGAGTACTTTACGCCCTAAAGCGCGATTCGCTACAGTCTGCTGATGAGAAGTCCTCACCGTTCGAGCTTCAGGCAGTGGTGCTCTATCCGCCGAAGCACATTGCAACTCGGATAATGGCACAAACCGGTCTCTTTACCGTTCACGATCAGCCAGCGGAGGTGTTCACGCACCCAGAACTCGAGCGTTGGATTATCGCAGCAGATGCAGTCATTGAACTTAATGTTGCCCTCGACAATTACGGTTTCAACCGAGCAACGATGTTTCCGGGGCTAGATGGGTTGGCTCATCACATAAACGACTGGTGGCTAAGGGGAGTGCGAGAAGATGTCGCCTAACCCCTCATCCACCGCACCTGCACGAAAAGCCGCGCAGCCGGGTAGGGTGGGCACCTCGTTGCCCACTCGATTTTTCGGTTTTAGGTTTTTGCTTTTTTATCCCCTGTGAGCCGCCGAGTAGCGCAGGCTGGTCAGAGGATTTCGGCGAGGACTGTTTGAGCACGCAGTGCGAGTTCCGCAGCCGCCTGACCAGTCGAGCAACGCAGGGAACCCCGCAGGGGCGGCAAACCGGGGGCGACTTCTTTGGGTTACCTTTCTTGGCAAGACAAGAAAGGTAACTAGCTGCCGGTCTACCACCGGCGGTTTTGTTTTGCTTTTTGAATGATCAGGGCAGGTCTGAGACCTGCCCCTACACCTTTGCCCCTACACATGCCCCTACGCAATCCTCAATACCAGCCCCTTCAAATACGCCCCCTCCGGAAAACTCAGCAGCACCGGATGATCGGCGCTGGCGTGCAGGTGATGCACGATCTGCGCATCCACGCCGGCATCGAGTGCGGCGCCGGCGATGATCTTCTGGAACAGGTCATCGCTGATCCCGCCGGAGCAGGAGTAGGTGCATAGCAGGCCGCCTGGCCTGAGCAGCTTGAAGCCGAGCAGGTTGATGTCCTTGTAGCCGCGCGCGGCCTTTTCGGCGAAGGCGGCGGTGGGGGCGAACTTGGGCGGGTCGAGGATGATGAGGTCGAACTTGCGTCCCTGATCGCGTAGCGTGCGCAGCGCCTGGAACACATCCGCTTCCAACCATTCGGCGTGTGATGGATCAAGACCATTTCGGGTGACATTTTCTTCGGCGATGCGCAGCGCCTCAGCCGAAGCATCAATGGATAGCACTGATTTCGCGCCGCCGCGCAGCGCATACAACGAGAAGCCGCCGGTGTAGCAGAAGCAATTCAGCACGTCCTTATCGCGCGCCAGCGTTTCAGTCAGCGCGCGGTTGTCGCGCTGGTCGAGATAGAAGCCGGTCTTTTGTCCCCCTGCCACATCCACGATGAAATGCAGGCCGTTCTCCACCACTTCCACATTGTCCGGCAACGTGCCGCGCAATACGCCGTTGCGTTGCTCCAGTCCTTCCAATACACGTGAATCGGAATCGGATCGCTCGTAAATGCAAACCGGATCGCAGAGCTGTTGCAGGATATCGGCACAGGTATCGCGCCAGCGTTCCGCTCCCGCACTGCCGATCTGCATCACCAGCACGTCGCCGTATTTGTCGACGATCAGCCCCGGCAGGCCGTCTGATTCGGCGTGGATCAGGCGTGCTCCGTTGTTGCGGCCCTCACCCCAACCCTCTCCCGCTTGCGGGATAACCAGCGACTTGGCTGCGGTCTTTTGCAGCCTAGTCGAATGGCTAGTTGTTTCATTCAGAGGGGGTAGGGAGCGGCGAGCAAATAGCGCATTGGTAATCTGGCGGCGGAAGAATTCCGCATCGATGCTTTCCTCCTTGCGCCACGACCAGACCCGGGCGGTGATCTGCGAATCCGGATTGTAGGCCGCCCAGGCAAGAAAATTCCCTGAGGCATCACGCACCGGTACTGTGTCGCCGCTGCCAGGTGCACCATCCACGCGCTCGATCGCGCCGGAAAAGATCCACGGGTGTCGGCGCAGCAGGGATTTTTCGCGGCCTGCTTTGAGTATGATGCTGGGCAGTGCAGTAGCATCTCCGGTGATTGGTTGTGCTGTGCGCTGCGGAGTATTGGCGGTGTGAGCGCGAGGCTCACGGTTTTTTGTCTTGCTGGATGGCCGTTCCTCGAAACTGCGGCTTACAGCCTTGTTTTCCCGCCTGCGCGGGAATGACGAACGCTTTGAATTTGGCTGGGTCACGGTTTCTTCTTGGCGCGCGGGTGCGCCGCGTCATAGATCTTGCTCAGATATTGAAAATCGAGGTGGGTATAGACCTGCGTGGTGGAGATGCTGGCGTGGCCGAGCATCTCCTGGACCGCGCGCAAGTCGCCGCTGGATTGCAGCACGTGAGTGGCGAAAGAATGGCGCAGCAGATGCGGATGCACGTTGCTGGTGATGCCCTGCTTGACGCCCCATTGCTGCAAGCGCAATTGCACCACCCGCGGCGAGATGCGCTGGCCGCGCTGTCCGACGAACAGAGCGGTCTCTTCAGTCTTGGCAAGCTGGTCACGCACCGCCAGCCATGCCTGCAACGCGGTGATGGCGAACCGGCCGAGCGGTATGATGCGTGTCTTGCTGCCCTTGCCGGTCACGCGCACTTCGCCCGCGCTCAAGTCGAGTTGCATCGGATCGAGGTTGACCAGTTCTGCCAGCCGCAGGCCGGAGGAGTAGAGCAACTCGAACATCGCCTTGTCGCGTATCGCTTCCGTTGTGTCGGCAGGCAGATCGACCAGGCGCGCCGCCTCGTCGGGCGACAGGGCTTGCGGCAAAGACTTCGGCGATTTGGGGGCACGCAAACCGGCGCAGGGGTTGCCGGTCAGGCCGTGATCGCGCATCAGATAAGTGAAGAAGCCGCGCCACGCCGACAACATGCGCGCAAGGGAGCGGCCGCCCAGGCCCTTGCTGTGCAGTTGTGCGATGTAGCGGCGGATGTGGTGGATTTCAAGTTTGTCCAGCGGTGTGCCGGCACAGAGATCGAAAAGATGCTTGAGATCGCGCGCGTAGTTTTCTGCGGTCAGTCCGGAATACTGCTTCTCGGTGCGAAGCCAGGCCATGTAGCCGAGCAAGTATTTCTGGTTGGGCCCTTCGACCGGGCTCAGGACAGGTGTGGCGGCTTCCGGCATGACTAATGGTTGAGGTAGGGATGCAGCGCGCTCTCGACCGCCTCGGCGATGCGTTGCAGGAACACTGTGCCCATCTCCGGATAAAAGCGTTGCCTGTCTTCGCTGGCCAGCACCAGCAAGCCGATGGTTTTATTGCCCGCATGCAAGGGCAGGTAGGCGTAAGAGTGCAGTTGCGCGGCACGCTCGCCGAACCATGTTGCGGTATCGTGCGCGGCATGGTGCAGGCAAACCGGCTGCGCCTGTGCATCGGCAAACGTGAATATTTCCGCGCTGGGCGGATCGATCTGCCACAAGCGCAGCACCGTGTGCGGCACGGCGAAAATATCGCGCAACAGGTGCGGGATCATTTCCTGCAGCGTCACCAGATCACGCGCCGCGAACAGCGCCACGACGAATTCATGCACCTTGTGCTGAAGCGCGTCGTTCTCCTGCGCGAAAGCCATCATCTCGCGCAGCTTCTTTTCCAGTTCCTTGTTCTTCTCGCGCAACGCGAGCAACTGGCGCTCGCTCAGGGAGATCGTGCGTCCTCCGTGCGGGTGGGGCAGGTTGATCTGCACCAGCGTTTCCGCATGATCTTCAAAGAACTGCGGGTTGTCCTGCAAATATCGTGCGACTTCTTCAGCTCTCATGGACTTCCCCTATAAATTGATTTCACCGGTAAACACCGTGATCGCCGGCCCGGTCATCAGCACCGCTGCGCCATCTCCGCCCCACGAGATGGTCAGCGTCCCGCCGCGTGTGGCGACACTCACCGGGCTGTCCAGCAAACCGCGCCGGATGCCGGCCACGGCTGCGGCGCAAGCTCCGGTGCCGCAGGACAGTGTCTCTCCCGCGCCGCGTTCATATACGCGCAGCTTGATGTGATTGCGATCCATTATCTGCATGAAACCGGCATTGACGCGGTTGGGGAAGCGCGGGTGATGCTCGATGAACGGCCCCAACTTTTCCACCGGGGCGAGATTGATGTCATCCACCACCTGCACGGCATGCGGGTTGCCCATCGACAGCGCGCTGATGTCCAGCATTGCGCCTGTCACCTCCAGCGGCTCACTGACCGCGCCGTGGCCGCCGTCGAAGGGAATGCGTGCCGGCTCGAATATCGGTGTGCCCATATCGACCGTCACGCGCCCGTCCTGCTCGAGCCGCGGCGTGATCAAGCCGCTGCGCGTCTCCACCACGATCTCGCGCTTTGGGGTGAGCTGCTGGTCATGCACGAAGCGCATGAAGCAGCGCGCGCCGTTGCCGCACTGCTCCACTTCGCCGCCGTCTGCATTGAAGATGCGGTAGCGGAAATCGGCCTCCTTGCTCTGGGCTTTTTCGACCAACAGGATCTGGTCGCAGCCCACACCAAAGTGGCGGTCAGCCAGCAGGCGTAATTGCTCCGGGTCGAGTTCGATGTGCTGGCGCACGCCGTCCAGAACCACGAAGTCGTTGCCGGCGCCGTGCATCTTGGTGAATTTCAATAACATCGTTAACTTATTCCTGTTCTCAATAAATAATGCCGCATCTCAGTAGGTTTGGTAAGCAGTTTCACCGCATAACCCAACAGCCTTTTTAATGATGTCGGGTTACGCGAAAAAGCCGCTAACCCAACCTACGAATTACGCAATTCGGCGTGCCGGAAACAATTCGTCGTGTGGTCGTTGACCATGCCGGTCGCCTGCATGTGCGCGTAGCAAATCGTCGATCCGGCAAATTTGAAGCCGCGCCGTTTCAACTCTTTGCTCATCGCGTCGGATTCGGGTGTGCTCGCCGGAATCTCGGCAAGACTGCGCCATTCATTCTGTTTGGGCACGCCGCCGGTGAACTGCCAGATGAATCTATCAAAGCTGCCGAATTCATCTTGCACATCGAGAAACTTTTGCGCGTTGATCACCGTAGCTTCCACCTTGAGGCGGTTGCGTACGATACCCGCATCCTGCAGCAGCGATTCTATTTTATTTGCGTCATAACGGGCAATGCGCATCGGATCGAAATCATCGAATGCTGCGCGATAATTCTCGCGCTTGCGCAAAATGGTGATCCAGCTCAGTCCCGCCTGGGCGCCTTCCAGAATCAAAAATTCAAACAGGCGCTGATCATCGTGCAGCGGCACCCCCCATTCATGATCGTGATACTCCTGATACAAGGCATCATCGCCTGCCCAGGCGCAGCGCTGCTTTTTCATTTCAAATTGCCAATTAGCACAAAACTGCATCATTCCCGCGCAGGCGGGAATCCAGATGATTAAATAATCTCCTGCGAAGCGGACAAAACTGTAGTGATGTCCCGCTGATGAAACTACTAGCCATTCGACTAAGCTGGCAAAGAACGCCAGCCAAGTCACTGGTTATCCGCGGGTTGTTTGTCCTGGCTGGATTCCC
>DATBWQ010000093.1:0-2793 GCA_036514695.1 Gallionella sp.
GGCGTCAGAATGACATCACCTTCTTTCATATTCTGGATTGGCCTCTTTGATCATCTCTAATGAGTATTCAGGTTCATTGTTTCCATAGGCCTGCGCCAAACCCGTTACAGACACAAAGAGCCATTCTTCTCGCTCGCTAGCCCTGCGCGTGTCCCTGCAGAATTGACGGGACAAAGTTCCCGTTTTCGTGTATACCCTGGGGATGAAAACCCAACAGACGATTCAAGAGCGCTTGGCGAGCCCGGAAGTTGTCAGCAAGATAAGAGATTGGCTGAAGAGCAACAAGCATAAGTCACGTTTGGCGTTGGCTGAGCATCTGTGCAAAGAGCTGACGCTGAAAGATCCTCGTGGCCAGCTGCGGCTGGCGGGGGTTCAAAAAGCGTTGCGAGTGTTGGAGGCCAAGGGCTATTGGCGGCTTGCGAAGCTTCGAGGGGTGTATGGAAAGAGTTGGCAACCGCGGCGAGTGGGAGGTCCGGTGACTCATCCACACGGGGTGCCAACGCGCGTGGAGCAAGTCAAGGGATTAGAGCTGGTCGAAGTGAGCAGTGAGGATGACGAGCTTTTTCGCGTATGGAACGAGCTGATGTTGACCGAACACCCTTTGCGCGATTGTCGGCTGGTGGGCCGGCAGTTGCGGTACCTGATCGGCTCGGAGCACGGTTGGCTGGGCGGGATGGGGTTTGGGTCGTGTGCGCTACGCTTGAGGGTGCGCGATCAATGGATCGGCTGGGATGAGCCGACACGCAAAGGGTTTCAGGAGCGGCTGATCAACATGACGCGGTTTTTGATCCGGCCAAAGGTGCGTTGCGAGAACTTGGCCAGCCGGGTGCTGAGCCTGTGTATGGAACGGTTGGGGCGTGATTATTTTAACCGCTATGGAGTCGAGCCGTGGCTGGTGGAAAGCTTCGTCGATAGCGAGCGCTACTTTGGCGGTTGCTATCGCGCGGCCAACTGGTTGTACCTGGGGGCTAGCACCGGGCGCACAAGGAACGGGCCGACAAAGCCGGTGACTTCGCAGAAGGATGTCTATCTCTGTGAACTCAATCCTCACTGGCGGCGGGAAATGGGCCTGGCCTCTAAGGCTGAGCGCATCGAGTCGGTGAGTGTGGCAGAGGCGGTGCATAACCAACGCTGGATCGAAGTGGAGTTCGGGGACGTTCAATTCGGTCATCAGGATGCCAAGAAACGGCTTTTGCGCATTGCTGCCGCCAAGGCACACAATCCCTCTGCATCCTACAGCGAATGCTTCGCGGGCGACCGCCACCAACTCAAAGCCTATTATCGGTTTATCGGAAATGAACGCGCAGCGATCTGTCCAGAAGGGATCCTTAAAGGGCATCGGCGTCAGACCATCGCACGGATGAAGGAGCAAAAACGGGCCTTGGTCATTCAGGACACCACGGACTTGAACTTCTCTGAACGATTGCACTGCAATGGACTGGGCGATGTCGGGAAAAACCAGACGGGCGCCTTAAGCCGAGGGCTGAAAATGCATTCGTCGTTGGCGCTGGCAGAACAAGGTCTGCCGCTGGGGGTGTTGGCGACGCACATTTACGCCGCGCATTTCGGTGCAGACAAAGCGCAGAACCGGCCCATCGAGCAGAAAGCATCGTATCGGTGGCTGCGCACGGTTGAAGAGCTGGCCGAGATCTCTCAATGGATTCCCCAAACCCAACTGATCGCTGTGGGTGACCGAGAAAGCGATCTGTTCGAGCTCTTTGACTATCGGCGGAGAAAGGCGCGCAACATTGATCTGCTGGTCCGTGCCCATTACAACCGCTGCCTTGAAGATCCATCGGCTAAACTGTTCGATCACTTGGCAGCGTTGCCCGTGATGGGTAAAGCCCAAATCGCGGTGCCACGCCAACGGGAAAAAAAAGGCAAGCGCACAAAGCCCGCACAGATTGCGCTACCGGCTCGCCAAGCCCATGTAGAGTTGCGCTGGGGGAAAGTCGTGCTGGCCGCGCCCGCCACCGCGCAAACCCGACATTTGCCTGCGCTAGAAATTTACGCTCTGCTGGTTTTTGAACCCCATCCGCCCAAGGGCGCCAAGGCGTTACGCTGGGTGTTGCTGACCACCGTGCCCATCGATTCGCGTAAGCAGGCGCTGCGCTGCCTGCGCTGGTATACGCTGCGTTGGCGGATTGAAGAATGGCACCGGGTTCTCAAAAGCGGTTGTCGTATCGAATCGCACCAGCATCACAGCGCTGAGAGACTCGCCCGCGCCATCGCCATCGATGCGGTCATCGCATGGCGCGTGATGCTGCTCACGCTGCTTGGCCGTGAGGTGCCCGAAATCCCCGCAAAGATGATCTTCGCGCCCTGGGAGTGTCGACTGCTGGAACGGCTTCAGCCACTCATCGCACCCGAGACCATCGCGGGACCAAAAAAAAAGCCCTATGCATCGGACCAGCAGAAATCATTATCGCTCGCCTCGGCGGGGCACTGAATCGAAACTCACGTGAACCACCAGGACCACAGACTATATTGCGCGGACTCAGGCGATTTCACGACATCGGACTTGGCTTCATGTTGCGCGCGGAGAAACCCGTTGATGCTATTGTCATTAACAAATTACTGGGACACGCGCAGCGCTAGCCTGGATTTCCACGGAAGGGAATTCCCCTAAGGATTTGCGGCATCGAGCGGCAAATTGGAGTGGCACGTCAGGCGAGCATTCGAAGGGTTGAGCCGTTCCACCATGGCACCTTCACCGGCGAGTCGAGCATGCCGGAGTCGATGATGATGGGCAGGTGGGCGCGACGATGGAAGCGCACCGTCACTTCAGAGGCC
>DATBWQ010000094.1:0-2093 GCA_036514695.1 Gallionella sp.
CACGAGCCAGCCACCTCAGCACACAGCAGCAACCTGTGTACCTTGGCCAAGGCCTCCCCACCCCGTACGGAGCGGGCGAAGCCTAGCACGAAAGGGCTACACATGAACGCATCACCCATCATCCCGTGGATCGGCGGCAAGCGCCGCCTGGCTGACCGCCTGATCCCACTCTTCCCCCAACACACCTGCTACGTCGAAGTCTTCTGCGGCGGAGCAGCGCTGTTCTTCCTGCGGCCATCGCCGGCGGATGTTGAAGTCATCAATGACATCAACGGCGAGCTGATCAACCTCTACCGCGTGGTCAAGTGTCACCTCGAGGAGTTTGTCCGGCAATTCAAATGGGCGCTGTCCAGCCGGCAGATATTCAAATGGCACCAGATGTCCGAGCCGGAAACTCTCACCGACATCCAGCGCGCCGCGCGCTTCTTCTACCTGCAGCAGCTCGCGTTCGGGGGCAAAGTGCAGGGCCAGAACTTCGGCACCGCCACCACCGCCCCGGCCGGACTCAACCTGCTGCGCCTCGAAGAAACCCTGAGCGCCGCTCACCTGCGTCTCGATGGTGTCCACATCGAAAACCTTCCCTGGGAAAGCTGCATCGATCGCTACGATCGCCCGCACACCTTCCTCTACCTGGACCCGCCCTATTGGGAGACCGAAGGCTATGGCGTCCCGTTCGAGTTCGATCAATACATCCGCATGGCCGCGCTGGCCAAGTCCGTGAAGGGCAAGATGATGATCAGCCTCAACGATCACCCGGCGATCCGCCGCGTGTTCGCGGATCTGCACATCGAGACGGTGGACATCGAGTACTCCCTGGGAAACCGGCATGGCTCCGGAGCAGAGCGCGGCGAACTGATTATCACCAACTATGATCCGCATACGGAGCTGGGCGGGTTGTTTTAATTGTTCCGCAAAATAAAAATGCCCTGCGCCAGCATTGGGTTTTAGAGGTGTATTTTTTAACCGTTTGCGGAACACTTTTTTACAATCCGCTGTTAATTAAACAGACTTTGACACCAGACTTAAAATCCGTCGCTTCGGTAAAACGGGCGTGCCGGTTCGACCCCGGCTCCGGGCACCAGTCTCGCAGCTTCCTAGCCAGGCATCCATGCTTCCCATTTGGCTGACCATAAACCCGAAATCGTGGCCAACTCCAGCAACTACAACCTTCAGAATATGGAAAAAACGGCCATTGGACGTTCGTTGATATATCGCTTATCCTTGGTATTGCCAGAATTGAAATGGGAGCTACCAGGGTATTTATGAATACAGACAGGCTGCTCCCGCAAGAGTTGTCGCATCGCCTTCGACTCCTGGATGTATTGGATCGGATTACTCAAGCCGGTTTTGCCAGCGAGAACATGGAAGATGTGCTGAGCAGCGTGCTGGATCTGGTGCTTGATGTTTTCGATGCAGATCGCGCCTGGTTCTTGTATCCCTGCGATCCAGATGCGCCATCCTGGCATGTTCCCCTGGAGCGCACGCGACCAGAATGGCCGGGGCAGTTCACGCTGGGCGGGGAAATCGCGATGACCAACGATGTCTCCAAGGTATTCTCCGAATTACTCAGAACCAATGCCACGATCCAATTTGGCACCCATACCGATCACACCACCCCTCAGTCCGTTGTCGAGCAATTCTCGGTAAAATCCCAGTTGCAGATTGCGCTACGTCCGAAAATCGGGAACGCATGGGTGTTTGGCCTGCATCATTGTAAAAGCGAGGTGATGCATGACGAAGAGGATATGCATCTTTTCACGGCGATCGCACATCGGATTTCGGACACTTTGAACGTCCTGATCTCGACCAGGCAACTGCGCGAGAGCGAGGTACGCTTCCGCAATCTGGCAGACCATGCGCCAGCGCTCATCTGGATGGCGGATACCCGGAATCTGGGCACCTGGTACAACAGGCGCTGGTTGGAATACACCGGCCGCACCCTGGGACAGGAGCTGGGGTTTGGCTGGATCGAGGGGATGCACCCGGATGACCGGCAGCGCTGTGCGACCTTTTGCCAAACCGCATTCGATGGTCAGCAGAAATTTGATATGGAATTCCGCCTGCGCCGTGCCGATGGCACCTACGGCTGGATA
>DATBWQ010000095.1:0-2178 GCA_036514695.1 Gallionella sp.
CCCGCCCCGACTCGAGGCTTCCCCGTATTTCCTGCAATACGTCCTTCAACGGTTTACTGCTTGTGGATTCCTGCAGGCCCGTGAGCGCCCGTATGATCGGAACCCCCGCCTTCAGCAGCGTATAGAGCTGGCGGCTGAACATCAGGATATCGTTATGGGTGACCTGTTCCTTGAACAGCCTCCCCAGCAGCAGCGACACATCGCCTCCCGCGCCTGCCTTCCTTGCTGTAATGTCCAGCGGCGCAATGCCCTGCCCGAGCAACTGCTCGGCCACGGCAGCTTCGGTCGCGCCCTCGGCGACGCCCTTGACCAACTGGCCGGCAGTGGAGCGCCCCGTGTAGGAATAACTCGCCATCGACGGCCGGCGCCTAGTCTTCGAACTCGTTGCTGATGCGCATGGCCTCTTCGACTGTCGTGCGTCCCTCCCGCACCAGCCTTATGGCGTCGCTTCGCAGCGTGTTGGCACCCATTTGCAGCCTGGCCGCATGGATGAAGACGTTGACGTCGGGCTGGTTGGCCGCCTCGACCACGGGAACCGTCATTTCCAGCATTTCGTAGACACCGGTACGTCCCAGATAGCCGGTGCCGTTGCAGTGGGTGCATCCGGCGCCGCGGAATATCTCCAAGGCACCCGTTTGGCCGCCCAGCTCGACATGCAGCCACTCGAGCTCATGCGGCGAAGGCTGGTGCGTTTGCGCGCAGCTCTCGCAGATAACGCGCACCAGCCGCTGCGCCAGAACCAGTTGCAGCGACATGGCGACCATGTAGCGCGGCACCCCCATGTCGAGCAGGCGGACCGGTGTCGCGATCGCATCGTTGGTGTGCAGCGTCGACAGCACCATGTGGCCGGTGATGGCCGCTCTCATGCCGATCTCGGCGGTCGCCTGATCGCGCATCTCGCCCACCAGAATCACGTCCGGATCCTGGCGCAACGCGCTGCGCAGCACCCGGTCGAAGCTCAGGTCGATCTTTTCGTGCACCTGGACCTGGTTGATGTTGGGCAGCCGGTATTCGACCGGATCCTCCACCGTGATGATCTTGCGCTCAGGCGTATTGATCTCCGAGAGCGCCGCATACAGCGTCGTGGTCTTGCCGCTTCCTGTCGGGCCGGTGACCAGCACCATTCCGTTGGGCCGCCTGATCACCTGGCGCACGCGCTCCAGGATGTTCGGCGGCATGCCGAGCCTGTCCATGCCCATCAGCCCGCTTGCCTGATTGAGCAGACGCATGACCGCCGATTCCCCGTGCTGCGTCGGCATGGTCGACATCCGCACATCGATCGGCGCGTTGCGTACCTTGATGTTGAAACGCCCGTCCTGGGGCAGTCTTTTCTCGGAGATATCCAGCCCGGCCATCAGCTTTAGGCGCAGCACCACCGCGCTGGCAATCTTCGAATCCGAGTCGGTCTGGATGTGCAGTATCCCGTCGATGCGGAACCTTATCCGGAGATATTTTTCCTGCGGCTCGATATGAATGTCGGAGGCGCGCAGCTTCACCGCCTCCTCGAACACCGTCTGCAGCAGCTTGACGACCGGCGCCTCTTCCTGGCCGAGCGTCAATCCGAGCAGTTCGCCGAATTCGACCGGCACCTCCCCGAGTTCAGCCGTCAGTTCCCGGGCGAGGCCCGTGATTTCGCCGGTTCTGCGATAAATCCGGTCAAAGGTCGCGAGCAGTTCGCCCTCGGTGACAGCGGCCAGTTCGATGTCGCGCTTGAGGATACGGCTCAGTTCGTCATAGGCAAACAGATCGGTGGGGTCGGCCATGCCCACCCGGATCTTCTCACCGGCGGACTCGAGCACCAGCGCGCGGAAACGCCGCGCCTGCGCTTCAGGCAGAATCTGCACCACGTCGGACTTGAGGTCGTAGAACTTGAGCTGAATGAAGGGAATGTTCAGCTGCCGCGCCAGCGCCTTCGACAGCCCATCCTCGCTCACATAGCCGCTGTCTACCAGCACGCGGCCGAGCTTGCGCCCCGATTTCTTCTGCTGCGCCAGCGCGAGCGTCAACTGGTCATCGGTGATGACGTCCTGCCGCAACAGCAATTCACCCAGCCGCAGTTTTTCAGGCTTCGCCATCAAGGCTCGTCCTAATTTTACTATTCCACTTTATGAATAGCGCCTATCCATTTGATAATAGGATCATAACAGACATTACGCGAATCACAATAGCTTTATGCGA
>DATBWQ010000096.1:0-5995 GCA_036514695.1 Gallionella sp.
CCCGCGTCGGGCGTAGCCCGACCTACGAGATGCGGAGACACTGTCTTCAAATATGTAATCCTCAATAATTGAATTTAAGAAACTTGTAGCAACTGGTAATACACCTGCCCCGCCTTGCCCGACTTGACGACCTGCCAAGGCGGCGGAACATCGACCGGCGCACCGGATTCCACATACAGCACGCCGTTTTCACTCAGGTGTTGCGGCAATATCTCCAGCAGCTTGGGCAGGCACTCGCTCTGGAACGGCGGATCCAAAAAGATCACGTCATATCGCTGGACATCACGAGATGCGAATTCTAGCCCATCTTGGCAATGCGCGAAAATGTTAGTACACCCTAATTTTTTAAGGTTCTCCTGCAAAGAGCGGCAAACTGCGGGATTCTTTTCCACCATCACCACCCGTTCGGCTCCGCGCGAAGCGGCCTCGAAGCCTAACGCACCGCTTCCGGCGAACAGATCCAGGCAAGTCCGTCCATACAGCGTTTGCCCCAGCCAGTTGAACAAGGTCTCGCGCACGCGATCCGGGGTCGGACGCAAACCTTCCGCATCGGGAAAACTGATCACGCGGCTGCGCATATCGCCGCCAATTATCCTGACCTTGTTCATCTTATTGAGCTTTACATAATTCATGACTGTTAGGTGATTTACCGTAGGGCGGGCTTTGCCCGCCGCGTCGGGCCGCTTCGACAGGCTCAGGACAGGCGTAGCCCGACCTACGAGATGCGGAGACTCTGTCTTCAAATATGTAATCCTCAATAGTGACTGATGTTGTGCACTGTCCACGAAAGACACGAAATGGGGTAAGCAGGCATTTCGCCGCAAGGCGAAAGCTCGCAAAAGCACGAAATGGTTCTCGCAGGTATGCCGCCCAGGGGGCGATAACTCGCTGTATCAAATTTCCCTATCATTTTTTCGTGTTTTTCGTGCTTTTCGTGGACCATATCTTTTGCTGTTATGTAGGTGAGCGCCATCAGTTATAGCTTGTTATTTCGCTGCCCCTTCTGGCGCACCGACGATCACCGTCGCCATCGCCTGCGGATCGATATGGCGTGCAAACGCATCGCGAACTTGCGCGACAGTCACCGCTTCGATCTTGCGCGTGTAGTCGTCCAGATAAGTCAGCGGCAGATCGTAGAAGCCGATGATGCTCAGATAATCGAGTATCTTGCGGTTGCTGTCTATGCGCAGCGGGAAACCGCCGACGATGTTCTGCTTGGCGGCCAGCAATTCTTTTTCGGTGGGTCCCTTGGCGATGAATTGGGCCAGCGTGCTGCGCACCAGTTGCAATGCCTCATCGGCCTGATCCTTCCTGGTTTGCAGACCGATCTGGAACGCGCCGGGTTGCTTCAGCGGGATGAAGTAACTATAGACACTGTAGGCCAAACCCTTCTTCTCGCGTATCTCGTCCATCAGGCGCGACACGAAGCCGCCGCCGCCGAGGATGTAGTTGCCGACATACAGAGAATAATAATCGGGGTCGGTGCGCGACATGCCCGGCGCGCCGACCAGGATGTGGCTCTGGCTGGCCGGATGGCTGATGCGTTGCTCGCTCGCAGGGATTTGCATCGCAACTTCAGGCAACGCAGAAGGAGCATCTGATATCGGCAATTTTTCGGTGAGCTTTTGCGCGATCGCCTCGGCCTCGGCACGCGACAAATCACCCATGATGGCAATCACTGCACGACTGGCGTTGTAATGCGCGCGATAAAATTCCCTTAGGTCTTGCACGGTGATCTTCTCCACGCTGGCGATCTCGCCGGAGACCGGCAACGCATAAGGATGTGCGCCGTAGACCGCTTTCTGAAAAGCCTTGTCGGCGATGTTTTCCGGCTTGGTCTCGGCTTCTTTCAGGGAGGCGATCACCCGTGCCTTTTCGCGCTCCAGGATCACGTCCGGGAACACGGGGCGTTGCAGCACAAGCGCCATGATATCCAGTGCCTTGTCGCGCACCGCCGGATTACTCAAAGTACGCAATGACACGCTGGACCTGTCCTGATCGAAGCCGCCGCCGAATTGCGCGCCGATATCCGCCATGCCGCGCGAGATCTCGTCCTCGCTCAGCCCCTCCGAGCCCGCATCCAGCAAATGGTGGGTCAGACCCGCCACACCGGATCTGTCCGCCGTGTCAAAGCTGCTACCGGCCGGAAAACTCACCGCCACATCCAGCATCGGAATATCGTGATTCTCTACGAACAACACCCGCGCACCGCTGGCGCTCTGCCAGTGCTGGATGTTGGGGGTAGCAAAAGCGGTGGTTGCAATGCAGCACAAAACTGCAACTCCAATGAACTCAAGAGTGAGTTGAAGAAAACTCAAACCCGTTCGTTCTGAGCGTAGGGCGTTTTTTGCCCGAAGTCGAAGAATGATCCGGGCAAATTTAAATGGTATGAAACCCTTCGACTTCGCGCTACGCGCTACGCTCAGGGCGAACGGATTTCTTAATATTCCGTTAGCGAACATGTGATCCTCCTTCAGACTTATGCTTCGGCTTGCCTGAAAGCGGTTGTGGATCAAGCACTGCCACCGTCAGATTGTCGTCCTGCAAAAATTCCTTCGCGACTTGCTGCACTTGCTCTGCCGTCACCAACTGAAGTTTATCCAGCATCACCTGGATCGCCTGATGACCCAGGCCGATGCTCTCCATCTGCCCGATCTGCATCGCCTGATAGAACAGCGAGTCGAGCTTGTACACTTCGCCAGCCGTGACCTGAGTTTTGACGCGCTTCAACTCGTCCTGGCTCACACCGTCTGTTATAAGTTGCGCAATCTCCTGCCGCAGCGCGGCTTCGATTTCCTGCACCGTTCTGCCCGCACTCGGGGTAGCTTCCATGAAGAACAGGCTGGGGCCGCGCGCAGTCGAGTCATAACCCGCACCCGCTGAGCTGGCGATCTGCTGCTCGCGCACCAGATGTTTGTTGAGGCGCGCCGACTCATTTCCATCCAGCACACCCGCCAGGATCGACAGCGCGTAAGGTTTCCAGTCCTGTCCAATATCCTTCACAGTAGGCGTGTGATAGCTCATCACCAGTTGCGGCAACTCGGCAGGCGCTTTCACGACCAGCCGCTTGATACCAAGTTGCTGCGGCTCGATAAAGTTTCGCCGTGGCGGCTGCGCAACTTTGGGGATGGAACCGTAATAACGTTGCGCCAGCGCGAACACCTCGCCGGCTTTCACATCCCCGGCGATGACCAGAGTGGCGTTATTCGGCGCATACCAGCGCGTATACCAGTCCTGCGCATCCTTTACCGTGATCGCTTCCAGGTCGCTCATCCAGCCGATCACCGGGTGCTGGTAAGGATGCTCCTGATAAGCCGTCGCGATCAATCTTTCATACATCAGCGACTGCGGATCATCATCGGTGCGCATCCGGCGTTCTTCCATGACCACTCTGACTTCCTTGGCGAAATCGGCCGCAGTAAGGTTCAGGTTGTGCATCCGGTCCGACTCCAGCTTCATCGCCAGCGGCAATCGGGATTTGTGCAATTGCTGGAAATAGGCGGTGTAGTCATTGCTGGTAAACGCATTCTCGCGACCGCCCGCAGCCGCGATGCGCTTGGAGAACTCCCCTGCCGGCACAGCCCTGGTGCCTTTGAACATCATATGCTCCAGCACGTGCGCGATGCCGGTGGTGCCGGTGCGCTCGTCCATGCTGCCGGCCTTGTACCAGATCTGCTGCACGATCACCGGCGCGCGGTGGTCTTCCTTGACAATGACTTTAAGCCCGTTCGCCAGCGTGCGTTCGAACACTTCCGCCTGGGCGAAGCTGTGCGACCAGCCCAGCAGCAATGCGATGTAAAATATGAAACTCTTCATAACCCTAACCCTTCAACGTGTAATCGGCATAAAATGCGCGGGCGCATTATGCGATATTTTTACCTCTTCCGACTATGCTCATTCCATGTTCAGCTTCCTGAAAAAGAAATCACCCGGGCCTGAAACCGGCCAGTCCGCCAGAGACAAGTCCGGCACCAGCTGGATCAAGCAACTGAGATCCGGATTGGCGCGCACCGGCGGCCAACTGACCGACCTGTTCAGCCGCAACGGGAGGATAGACGACGATCTTTACGAGGAACTGGAAACCATCCTGATCACCGCCGATGTCGGCATGGACGCGACCAACGCGCTGCTCGCCGAGCTGCGCCACCAGGTCAAGGAACAGCACTTGAGCGAATCTGCACAGCTCAAGGAAGCCCTCGCGCATAGCCTGCTCAAGCTGCTCAAGCCGCTGGCGCAGCCGTTGCAAGCCGGTACCCATAAGCCGTTTATCATCATGTTGTGCGGTGTCAACGGCGCGGGCAAGACCACCTCGATCGGCAAGCTGGCGAAGCATCTGCAAGCGCAGGGTCTGTCGGTGATGCTCGCGGCTGGCGACACCTTCCGCGCCGCGGCGCGCGAACAGTTGATGGCCTGGGGAGTGCGCAACAGCGTGACGGTGATCACACAACAGAGCGGCGATGCCGCCGCAGTGATCTACGATGCCATCCAGGCCGCCCAGGCGCGCAATGTGGACGTGGTGCTGGCCGATACCGCCGGACGGCTGACCACCCAGGCGCACCTGATGGAAGAGATCAAGAAGGTCAAGCGCGTCATCGCCAAGGCGATGCCGGAAACACCGACATCGCCAGCCGCGCCGCACGAAGTGTTGCTGGTGCTGGATGCCAACACCGGACAGAACGCGCTGAGCCAGGTCAAAGCCTTCGATCAGGCACTCGGCGTCACCGGCCTGATACTCACCAAGCTCGACGGCACGGCCAAGGGCGGCGTGATCGCCGCGATCGCCAAGGCGCATCCGATCCCGGTGCGCTTCATCGGCGTGGGCGAAGGGCTGGATGACCTGCGCCCGTTCGTCGCGGAAGAATTTGTCGCGGCGTTGCTGGGCATGGATGAATGATTACTAAGCCGATCGAACCGGAGCCAAATGTAGGTCGGGCTATGCCCGACCACTTCGACAAGCTCAGGACAGGCATGGTGGGCACAGCCCACCCTACGATTATTTGGGTTGAATTGAGATGATCTCCTTCAACCAGGTACACAAACGCTACCCCGGCGGCTATCAGGCGCTGAAGAACGTCTCGTTCAATATCGCCGAGGGCGAGATGGTGTTCGTCACCGGGCATTCCGGAGCCGGCAAGAGCACCCTGCTCAAGCTCATCGCCGCGATCGAGCGTCCCAACCTCGGCAGCGTCATCGTCAACAATCAGAACGTCGGGGTGCTCAAGGAGCGCGCGCTGCCTTATCTGCGCCGCAACCTCGGCATCATCTTCCAGGATCACAAGCTGCTGTTCGACCGCAACGTGTTCGACAACGTCATGCTGCCGCTGCAGATCTGCGGTTTCGATTACCGCGAAAGCCACAAGCGGGTGCGCGCCGCACTCGACAAGGTCGGCCTGCTCAAGCGCGAAAAATCCAACCCCATCGCGCTGTCCGGCGGCGAACAGCAACGCCTGTGCATCGCCCGCGCCATCGTGAATCGCCCGGCCATCCTGCTGGCCGACGAACCGACCGGCAATCTGGATACCGAGTACGCGCACGAGATCATGGCGATATTCAAATCCTTCCATCAGGTCGGTGTCACGCTGCTGATCTCCACCCACGATGAAAGCGTGCTGCAGGATACCAGGGTGCGCGTGCTCGCGCTCAGGCAGGGAGAGTTACAGGCATGAGACACGCACTCGCTCAGATCATCGGGGTATTGCGGCGCATGTTCGCATCCAGGCTGGCGGGTTTGCTCAGCATACTGGTCATCGGCATCGCACTCAGCCTGCCTGCCGGCATGTATGTGCTGCTACAGAATGCCCAGGGCCTGGTCACACAACTCTCCGGCACACCACAGATCAGCCTGTTCCTGAGTATGGATGCAAAAACAGGTGACATTGACGGGTTGCGCCAGAAACTCGCGCAACACACGGCTATCGCCAGCGTCGAATTTGTTGCCCGTGCGCAAGCGTTGGAGAAAATCAAACAAAATACCGGACTTGCCGATGTAATTGGC
>DATBWQ010000097.1:0-6304 GCA_036514695.1 Gallionella sp.
AGGGAACCCCGCAGGGGCGGCAAACCGGGGTCGCCTTTTCTTTGGTTACTTTATTTTGGCGAAGCAAAAGAAAGTTGCTTGCTGCCGGGCAACCCCCGGCGACGTTGATTTGCTTTTTGATTGATCAGGGCAGGTCTGAGACCTGCCCCTACACCTGCCCCTACACCTGCCCCTACGGCAGATTCACCATCGGCTTGAAGCCGAGTTTACTTTCCATACTCTCCGCGCTGAGGCGCGCTTCGCTCTGGCTGGCATACGGGCCGATATGCACGCGTACCAGTCCGTCTTTGGTGGATAATTTGAACTGTTTGCCGGAACCGCCCAGTTCGGTGCGCATGTGTGACAGAAAGCTCTCGGCATTCTGCTGCGACTCGAAGGCGCCGAGTTGAAGGTACACGTTGGCGTCGCTGTTTTCCAGCGATGCCGATGCAGCAGTGGGCGCAGCCACCGTGGAAGCAGCAGAAGCTGCAGGCGCGATGTTTTCCAGCGGCTGAGTTTGCACTGAGTTGGCGGCAATGGTATTGGCACCGGAATTTGCGGCGATGCTCTCCACTTCGACCTCCGCGCTGCCGCTGCCCAGTATGCCGAGCTTGTGCGCGGCGGTATAAGAGACATCGATCACGCGTTCATGCAGGAACGGGCCTCTGTCATTAACGCGCACCACGACGGATTTCTGATTGGCGGGATTCGTCACACGTGCATAGCTGGGAATCGGCAAGGTGGGGTGCGCGGCGGTCATTGCATACATGTCATACACCTCACCGGCCGAGGTGCGCTGGCCGTGGAATTTTTTGCCATACCATGATGCGATGCCGCGCTGCTTGAATGCGCCGGCGCTGGTCAACGGCGTGTAAGTCTTGCCCAGTGCGATGTAAGGGCGGTTGGCATAGCGATGCAGCGGCTCGCTCCTCGGCACGGCATCGGGTATCTCGTCCAGATTGGCGGGCGCGTCTGCACCCGGCCCGTCTCCGGCGAGGTATCCTCCACCAGTCGGAGCGGTGGTGACACCTGGTTCCGCCTTGCGCTGCGGCGCACTGCTGCAAGCGGCCAGCAGCAGTGCTGCCAATGCCAGAACCGGAATTTTGCTGCTCATGCGATCTCCTAAGTCTTGACCAGTTTCTTGTGAGTCTCAATGCTCATCAGCATACCAAAACCCAGCAGCAGGGTCAGCATCGACGTGCCGCCGTAGCTGATCAGAGGCAACGGCACGCCGACTACCGGCAGGATGCCGCTGACCATGCTCAGGTTGACGAACGCATAGGTGGCAAAGGTCAGCGTGATGGAACCGGCCATCAGACGCGTGAAGTAGGTGGAGGCATTTCCGGTGATGACAAAACCGCGCCAGATCACGAAGGAATATAGCGCCAGCAGCATCAGGCTGCCGAGCAAGCCGAACTCTTCCGAGTACACCGCAAAAATGAAATCGGTGGTGCGTTCCGGCAGAAAGTCCAGATGCGTCTGCGTGCCGTTCAGATAGCCCTTGCCGAGTATGCCGCCGGAACCGACCGCGATGGTAGCCTGGATGGTGTGATAACCGTTGCCCAACGCGTCCTGCGAGGGATCGAACAGCATCAGGATGCGATGACGCTGATATTCGTGCAGCATCGACCACATCACCGGCGCGCTGGCGATGGCCGCGACCAGCAGCACACCCATCACGCGCCAGCTCAACCCCGCCAGGAACAGCACGTAGAATCCGCTGGCGAGGATCAATAGCGACGTTCCCAGATCGGGCTGGCGCGCGATCAACGCGATCGGCATGATCAACAGCAGCGATGCGATGAAGTAGTTTTTCAGCGTGAGCGTGGCTTCGTGCTTCTCGAAATACCAGGCCATCATCAGCGGAACGCCGATCTTCATCAGCTCGGACGGCTGGAGATTCATCACGCCCAGATTCAGCCAGCGTCGTGCGCCATGGCTGATTTCGCCGAACAGCGCGACGCCGACCAGCAATACCATACCCAGCACGTAGATCGGCACGGCGGTGCGCATCAGATAATGCAGCGGCAGATTGGCGATCAGCCACATGCAAGTGAGCGCCACCACGATGTTGAGCATCTGTCTCAGCGGCTGTCCCCAACTTGCATTATCCGCGCTGTACAGCACCAGCAGGCTGGTCAGCAGCAGCAGCGCTATGCCCAGCAGCAGCGGGCGATCAAGATGCGCGATGAATCGCTGCCAGAGTTGACGCCTAGTCATGTTCGATCCCCTCCTTCTCCTTCACGTCTGGCAACGGCTTCGGGATCTTGCCGAGCAGGTAATAGTCCATCACCTTGCGAGCAATCGGCGCCGCCGTGCTGCCGCCGTGCCCGCCGTTCTCGGCCAGCACCGCCAGTGCGATCCTGGGCTCTTCGGCAGGAGCGAAAGCGATGAACCAGGCATGGTCGCGATGCCGCTCGTCTACCGCTTTCTCGTCATATTTTTCGCCCTGCTTCATCGCGATCACCTGTGCAGTGCCGGTCTTGCCCGCGATGTGATAAGGCGTCCCCAGGGATGCATATACCGCCGTTCCACCGGGCTGTGTGACGGCCACCATGGCGCGGCTGACCAGATCCAGATCCTTGGGGCCGATGTTCAAATCGTACAGAGGTTCCTTGGCGATGAAGCGATTTTCGCTGCTGCGCGGACTTTGCACTTCTTTTACCAAGTGGGGTTTGAATGCCACACCGTTGTTCGCCAGCGTGGCGGTAGCAAACGCCAGTTGCAATGGTGTGACCAGGCTGTATCCCTGTCCGATGCCGACCGATACGGTGTCGCCGGGATACCAGATCTGCTGGTAGCGTTTCATCTTCCATTCTTGCGAAGGCAGCAGCCCGGACGATTCGCCTTCCAGATCGATGCCGGTCTTCTTGCCAAAACCAAAGCGCGAAAGATAATCGAAGATGTTATCTATACCCAGCTCGGTGGCCAACCCGTAAAAGTAGATATCGCAGGACATCTGGATGGCCTTGAACATGTTCACGCTGCCATGGCCGCCCGCTTTCCAGTCGCGATATTGGCGGCTGCTGCCCGGCAAATAATATACGCCCGGATCACTGATGGTTTGCTCGGGCTTGCGCGTGTTGAAATTCAAGCCGGCGAGCGCCATGAAAGGCTTGATGGTCGAGCCGGGCGGATATTGGCCGCGCAGCGCGCGATTGTTCAGCGGCACGTCCGGTGAGTTATTCAACTCATCCCAGCTCTGCGTGTCGATGCCGTCGATGAACGGGTTGGGGTCGTAGCCCGGCTTGCTGACGAAGGCCAGCACTTCGCCATTGTTCGGATCTATCGCCACCAGCGCGCCGCGGTAGTTGCCGAACGATTGCTCGGCGATCTCCTGCAGCTTCGCGTCCATGCTCAACACCAGCGTGTTCCCGGAAACCGGCGCGGTGTGCGACAACATGCGCACCGCCCGGCCACCGGCATCCACTTCGACCTGCTCTATGCCGGTGGTGCCGTGCAGATCGCTTTCATAGCTCTGCTCCAGGCCGGTTTTCCCGATGTAATCCGAACCGCGATAGTTGGCCGCCAGGCCGCCCTCTTCCAGCAGCGCCTCGTCGGTTTCGTTGATGCGCCCGATATAACCGATCAAATGCGCAGTCTTCTCGCCGAAAGGGTAATCCCTGAACAGCCGCGCCTTGATTTCGACGGCCGGGAAACGATACTGCTGCGCGGCAAAGCGTGCGACCTCTTCATCGCTCAAGCGGCTGCGTATCACCAGTGTCTGGAAGTCACGGCTTTCGGCGAGCAGCTTCTTGAAACGCTTGCGGTCCTTGGGGGTGACCTCGACCAGCGTGGACAGCTCGTTTATCGTTGCTTCCAGGTCTATCGTCTTGTTCCGGTTTATCTCCAGCGTGTAGCCGGAATAGTTGCGTGCCAGCACCACGCCGTTGCGGTCGAGTATCAGACCGCGGTTGGGAACGATGGGAACGATGGCGATGCGGTTGCTCTCGGCCAGCGTCTGGTAATAGTTGTGGCGCACCGCTTGCAGGTAGATGAGGCGCACCAGCAGGATCGCCAGCAGCAGCAATACAAAACCGATGCTGACGACCAGACGCAACTGGAAATGGAAAATCTCGCGCTGGTGGTTTTTAAACTCAACGTGCTTCTTCATTCACGATCCACGCGTTTCTGCCGCATCGCCTGAAACATCATGCTGAGCGGAGCCCACAGCAGGGTCGAAGTCAGGCAACCGAGAAAATAGAGCCACACCACATAGCCGCTCACCTGCCAGTGCACCAACGCGTACACCGCGTAGGTCAGCGCCAGGATGCCGGCTACCTGGATGGTTTGCTGGCGCAGATCGAACATCTGCAAGCGATGATTCAGCACCACCCCGCCAAAGGCGAGCACCGTATACGCCAGCGCATGCTGGCCGAACAGGCTGGCATCAGCCACGTCGGCAAATATCCCCACTGCCCACGATAGTCCGATGCCGAGGCGCCACGGCTTATGCATGCACCAATACAGCAGCACCATTGCGACGAAATCGGGACGCAGCATCAGCCAGATACCTTCCCACGGCAGTCCGTTCAGGAACAGCGCGGCCAACACACTCAACAGGATGAAAGTGTTGCTGACCGGGCGCTGGATCTCCGATCTGGCCTGGATGGCAGGAAGAACAGGCATCTAATTCCTTCTCCCGGTCTTGGCGCGCTTGTCTGTACCGGCCAATGCGGGCTTTTCCAACGGGCGTTCCGGCAGCTTCGGCATTTTGGACAGAACCATCAGGTGACGATGCTTATCCACTCCGGCCACCGGCAAACAGGTAACGTGCGCAAACGGATAGGCCGGGTCACGCTCGACCGTTATCACTTTGGCGACAGGTATACCGGGCGGATAGACACCGTCTATGCCCGAGGTGACCAGTATGTCGTCAACCTGCACATCCGCACTGATGGGGGTATAGCGCAGCGATAACTGACTGGTATCGCCCGCGCCGAACACGATGGCGCGCAAGCCATTGCGCAACACCTGCACCGGCACGGCATGATCCTTCTCGGTGATCAGGGTGACTTCTGAAAGCCAGGGATAGACCCGTGTGATCTGTCCGACGATACCAGTGTCATCCATCACCACTTGTCCGACCAGCATATTGCCATTACCGCCCTTGCTGACCAGTATCCTGCGCTTGAATACGTCGCGCTCGGCGTATGCGATCTCGACCAATTGGGCGGTGAATTCGTTGCGTAACGGCAGTTCGACAAGGTTGCGCAATTGCTGGTTCTCCGCTTGCATCGTTTGCAATTGCAGCAATTGCGCGGCATCGAGCTGATGCTGCCGGTGCAACTCTTCATTTTCCATCAACAGGCTGTGTTGCCTGCTCTGGGTGATATAGAAATCGCCGACCAGTTGCCACGCCGCTCCCGGCAAAGTTGCCAGCCGCTGTATCGGCGAGACCAATATCGACAATGCACTGCGCGCGGACTCCAGATAGCGGTAGCGTGCGTCTACAAACAGCAGCAACAACGAGAACACCGCGAAGAACACCAGACGAACCAAAGGGCTGGGTCCGCGATTGAAAAATCGAAAGGATTGTGTACTTTCTATCAACGACGTTCCATCGCGGTTCTTGGCGGATTATTCGGTGAGGATTATGCGGATGAAATACTATTCTGTTGTGAAGATGCTGGTCGACTTGTCCATACTTTCGAGAGCTATACCGGAACCGCGCACCACGCAGGTCAACGGATCATCGGCGATCAGCACCGGCAAACCGGTTTCTTCCATCAGCAGCCGGTCCAGATCGCGCAGCAGCGCGCCGCCGCCGGTCAGCACCATGCCCTTGTTGGCGATGTCGGCGCCGAGTTCCGGCGGGGTCTGCTCCAGCGCGGTCTTGACTGCGCTGACGATGTTGTTGAGAGGGTCAGTCATCGCCTCGAGTACTTCATTGCTGGAAATGGTGAAGCTGCGCGGCACGCCTTCAGCCAGATTACGCCCGGTTACTTCCATCTCGCGCACCTCGCTGCCCGGAAAGGCGGAACCGATGGTCTTCTTGATATCCTCGGCAGTGGTTTCACCGATCAACATGCCGTAATTGCGGCGGATATAGTTGATGATCGCCTCGTCGAATTTGTCGCCGCCAACGCGCACCGAGCCGGAATAAACCGCTCCGCCCAGCGAGATCACGCCCACTTCCGTGGTGCCGCCTCCGATGTCCACCACCATCGATCCGGTCGCGTCTTCCACCGGCAAGCCGGCACCGATCGCAGCGGCCATCGGTTCCTCGATCAGTTCCACGCGCCGCGCACCCGCGCCGACGGCCGATTCGCGGATCGCGCGCCGTTCCACCTGGGTGGAACCGCATGGCACACAGAACACGATG
>DATBWQ010000098.1:0-20848 GCA_036514695.1 Gallionella sp.
TGCCCCAGCTCGACATTGGTGCCTTCCAGCCGCACGATTACCGGCACTTTCACGCCCACATCCTTGACAGCGGCGATGATGCCCTCGGCGATGATGTCGCAGCGCATGATGCCGCCGAAAATATTGACCAATACAGCCTTGACGTTGCTGTCGGACAGGATGATTTTGAACGCCTTGGCCACCACCTCCGCCGTAGCGCCGCCGCCGACATCGAGGAAATTGGCGGGCTGGCCGCCGTGCAGCTTGATCAGGTCCATGGTCGCCATCGCCAGCCCTGCGCCGTTGACCATGCAGCCGATGTTGCCGGACAGGGCGATGTAGCTGATGTCGCATTCTTTCGCGGCGACTTCTTTCGGGTCGATCTGGCTATTGTCGTTCATCGCGGCCAGCTTCTTGTGGCGGAACACCGCGTTGTCGTCAACGCCGATCTTGCAATCGAGCGCCACCAGATTGCCCGCCGCGGTCACGATCAGCGGATTGATCTCGGCCATGGCCAGATCATTGTCCATGAACAGCCGGTACAGGTTCTTGGCCAGCTTGCCGAACTCGGCGATCTGCGTACCTTGCAGCCCGAGACCGAAAGCCAGTGCGCGGCACTGAAAATCTTGCAGGCCGAGCAGCGGGTCGCAGAATTCTTTCAGGATTTTTTCCGGAGAGTGTTCGGCAACTTCCTCGATCTCCATGCCACCCTCGCTCGATGCGACCAGCGCGACGCGCTCGGTTTCGCGATCCACCGTCAGGCTGATGTATAGCTCACGCGCAATCGGCAGCGTTTCTTCGATCAGCAGGCGCGACACCATCTGTCCTTCCGGCGCATTCTGGTAAGTCACCAGCTGTTTGCCCATCAGCGCATTGACTGCATCATTGACCGCCTCGCGCGATCTTACCAGCTTCACCCCGCCAGCCTTGCCGCGCCCGCCGGCGTGAATCTGTGCCTTGACCACCCAAGCGTCGCCGCCCAATTCCGTTATCGCACCACCCACCTGGGAAGCGCTGTCTATCGCCGCGCCGCGCGGTGTGGCGATGCCATATTCGCGCAGCACCTGCTTGGCCTGATATTCATGCAAGTTCATTTGAATTTCCTAAAGTAAGTTTAAAACATCTTGAGAAAGGGGAAGGGAGAAGGGGGAAGGGGGAAGGGTAAAACCCTCGAATCCTCCGCCGTTACCTTTGAGCGCCAAAGGCGCGATCCCTTCCCCCTTAACCCTTCCCAGCTTCAAATAGCCGCCAACGCCGCATTGAAGGTTGCGCTGGGGCGCATGGCCTTCGAGGTCTTTGCAAAATCAGGGTGGTAGTAGCCGCCCATATCCACCGGTTTCCCTTGGGCTGCGACCAACTCGGCATTGATCTTCGCCTCGCTTTCCTTCAGCGTCTTCGCCAGCGGAGCAAACTTCGCCTGCAACTCCTTGTCCTTGGTCTGTGCGGCCAGTGCCTGCGCCCAGTACAGGGCGAGGTAGAAGTGGCTGCCCCGGTTGTCCAGTTCGCCGACCTTGCGGGCCGGTGACTTGTTGTTGTCGAGAATCTTGCCGTTGGCTTCATCCAGCGCATCGGCCAGAACCTGCGCCTTCGCGTTCTTGAAGGTCTGTGCGAGATGTTCCAGAGACACGCCGAGCGCCAGGAATTCACCCAGCGAATCCCAGCGCAGATAGCCTTCTTCACGGAACTGCTGCACATGCTTGGGTGCGGAGCCGCCTGCGCCGGTTTCGAACAGCCCGCCGCCGCTCATCAGCGGAACGATGGACAGCATCTTGGCGCTGGTGTTCAGTTCAAGGATCGGGAACAGGTCGGTGAGGTAATCGCGCAGCACGTTGCCGGTGACGGAGATCGTATCCTTGCCCTGACGGATGCGCTCCAGCGAGACACGCACTGCTTCCACCGGCGTCATGATTTTGATGTCCAGACCGCTGGTGTCGTGATCCTTGAGATACTTTTCGACCTTCGCGATGATCTGCGCATCGTGTGCGCGGTTTTTGTCCAACCAGAAGATCGCCGGTGTATTGGAGAGTCGTGCGCGGGTAACGGCCAGTTTGACCCAGTCCTGAATCGGCGCATCCTTGGTCTGGCACATGCGGAAGATGTCGCCCTGCTCTACTTTCTGCTCCAGCAACACCTTGCCCGATGCGTCAACAACGCGCACCGCGCCGTTGCCAGCCATCTCGAACGTCTTGTCGTGCGAACCGTATTCCTCGGCCTTCTGCGCCATCAGGCCGACATTGGGCACGCTGCCCATCGTCACCGGATCGAGAGCACCGTTCTTCCGGCAATCTTCGACGGTCGCCTCAAATACGCCGGCATAACAGCGGTCGGGAATCATCGCCTTGGTGTCGTAAGGCTTGCCATCGACACCCCACATCTTGCCGCCATCGCGGATCATTGGTGGCATGGAGGCGTCGATGATCACGTCGCTGGGCACGTGCAGGTTGGTGATGCCCTTGTCGGAATTGACCATCGCCAGTTGTGGCTGTTTTTTGTAGCAAGCCTGGATGTCGGCTTCGATCTCGGCGCGCTTGGTTTCCGCCAGCGTGGCGATTTTTGCGAGCAGGTCGCCGAAGCCGTTGTTGACGTTGACACCCAGCTCCTTGATGGTCGC
This sequence comes from Gallionella sp., assembly GCA_036514695.1. Classification (GTDB taxonomy): domain Bacteria; phylum Pseudomonadota; class Gammaproteobacteria; order Burkholderiales; family Gallionellaceae; genus Gallionella. The sequence continues at coordinate 2,591 of DATBWQ010000098.1, forward strand.
GGCGTTCTTCTCGAAAACATCCTTGAAATAGACAGAAACAGCATGGCCGAACATGATCGGGTCGGAAATCTTCATCATCGTGGCCTTGAGGTGCAATGACAGCAACACACCTTTCTTTTTCGCGTCCGCGATCTGCTCTTCGTAGAACGCGCGCAACGCGCGGCGGCTCATGACTGCCGCATCGATCACCTCGCCTGCCTTCAATGTGGTCTTTTCCTTCAGCACCATAGTCTTGCCGTCTGCACCAATGAACTCGATGCGCACGGGGCCGGCTTCGGAAACGGTGACGGATTTTTCACTGCCGTAGAAATCCCCACTATTCATGTGCGCCACATGGGTCTTCGAATCCGGGTTCCAGACACCCATCTTGTGCGGATTCTTTCGCGCATAATTTTTGACCGAAAGCGCCGCGCGGCGATCCGAGTTACCCTCACGCAGCACGGGATTGACGGCGCTGCCGAGCACCTTGCCGTAACGCGCCTTGATTTCCTTCTCGGCATCGTTCTGCGGATTTTCCGGGTAGTCCGGAACGTTGTAACCCTGTGACTGCAATTCCTTGATCGCCGCTTTCAACTGGGGAGCCGATGCGCTGACATTCGGCAGCTTGATGATATTGGCTTCCGGCTTCAGTGTCAGCTCGCCCAGTTCGGTCAGTTCATCACCGATTTTTTGGCTCGGGGTCAGGTTTTCGGGAAAGTTCGCGAGTATCCGTCCTGCCAGGGAAATATCCCTGGTTTCGACGGCAACACCTGCTGCCTTGGTGAAGGCTTGAACGATAGGGAGCAATGAATAGGTTGCCAGTGCAGGTGCCTCATCGACCATCGTGTAAATAATTTTTGCGGTTGTCATAATTTATTCCTCTTCAGTTATGTAATGTAGGTCGGGCTCTGCCCGACATGTCGGGCAAAGCCCGACCTACAATCTGGGTTCAGGCCGCCTTCATCTGACTGGCGAACAACGAAAGCGCTCCGCCTGCCCGGATCATCGGGATATCTTCCTTACCCTGCGCAAGCTTGAGAGGAATATCGCCGACGCCGCTAACCACCAGTTTGAGCTTGCCGCTTTCCAGACCGGAAGTGTCGAGAGCCACTTTTGCGCCTTGTTGGATGCGCTCAAGATCGGCCGGATTTTCGAATGTCAGCCCCAGGATGCCGAAGTTGGCGAGGTTGGCCAGGTGGATGCGCTCGAAGCCCTTGGCCACGATGGCACGTATCCCCAGGATGCGCGGACACAGCCCGGCGTGCTCGCGCGAACTGCCCATGCCGTAGCCATCGCCCGCCACGATGAAGCCATGACCGCCTGCATCGCGTACTGCCGCAGCCCTGGCGCTGAAAGTCTTGTCGGCCTGGATGAAAGTAGCCTGCTTGGCGTACTCGTCAGCATTGGAGCGCAGGGACAGATATTTGCCCGCTGGCTGGATCAGGTCGGTGGTGACTTCGTCGCCGAGCTTGAGCATGACTTCGCCTGCCAGCTTCGCCGGCAATGGATCCAGCGTCGGCAGTGGCGCAATGTCGGGGCCGTAGCGCATCACCACCTTGGCGGCTTCAGCAGGCGGCAATGGCGCCTGATAGGCACCCATATCGACCACCGGCGGAACTTGCTTGAAGGCAAGGTCGCCTTTGAATAGATCGCGCGGGTCTGTAATACAGCCCATCACGGCGCTGGCTGCGGCGGTAACCGGGCTGACCAGATGCACGGCAGCGCTCTCGGTTCCCGAACGTCCGGCGAAGTTGCGGTTGGCGGTGGATAGCATCACGCCATTGCTGGGCGGGCTGAAGCCTTGACCGATACAGGCGCTGCAGGCATTTTCCAAAACGCGAACGCCGGCGGCGTAGAAGATTTCAATGTAGCCGGCTGCCGCCAGTTGGCGTGCGATGGCTTGCGAACCGGGCGCGATGGCGGTGTCAACCTTGACTTTCCGTCCGCGCAGAATTTCGCCGACGCGGGCCAGATTTTCGTAGTTGGAATTGGTGCAACTGCCGATGAACACGGTATCGATGGGCAACCCGGCATGCTTGGATACGGGTTCCATGGACTTCAGGCGCGGATAGAGCGCGATGGTGGGCTCCAGCGACGACAGGTCGATCTCGACAGTACGGGTATAGGTTGCGCCCGCATCGGCGGCCAGCGGCTTGTAGTCGCCCGCGCGCTTTCTGCCTTCGAGGTATGCCTTGGTGATCTCGTCGGAGGGGAAGATCGAAAAGGCGACGCCGCCCTCGGTTCCCATGTTGCAGATGGTGGCGCGATCGGTGACATTCAGGCTCTTCAGTCCCGGCCCGGTGTATTCCAGGCAGATGTCCTTGTTGCCCTTGATGCCGATCACCTTGAGCACGTTCAGGATCACGTCCTTGGCGAGCACACCCGGATGCAGCGCGCCGGTGAGGCGCACTTCCACCACTTGCGGCATTTCAATCTTGTAGGAAGTGCCCGCCATCGCAAAGCTCACGTCCGTGCCGCCCGCCCCCAGAGCCAGCATGCCCATGCCGCCGGCGTTGGTGGTGTGCGAGTCGGAGCCGATCACCGATTTACCGGGAACCGCGAAGTCCTCAAGGAACACGCTATGGCAGATGCCGTTGCCACCGCGCGAGAACCAGCAGCCGTATCTCTTGCTGAAGGTTTCGAGGTAACGATGATCGTCGCCGTCGATGTAGCCGACTTGCAGGGTCTTGTGATCCACCACGATGACAGAGATGGTCTTCACCCGATCCACGCCCATTTTCTCGAAGGCAAGCGCGGCAGCCGTGCCGGTGGCATCCTGATAAAGGGTATGGGTGAACTGGATCTCCAGCGGTTGCCCCGGTGCGGGGAGTTGTTTCAACCCTCCGGCCGCATTGGCCAGCAGGATTTTTTGTGCAACATTAAATGCAGTCATAAAAGCTCTCCAGAATTATTGCTTCAAATAAAAATCAGTAGTCGTCACAGGACGGGTGATAAAGCAGTGCAACCCCTCGGAGATTGATGAACTGTATGATGGGTTACGCGCTGTGCTCCACCCATTCTGCGTTCCTCTCCAAATAGCCGCATTAATAAAAATAAGATTATCGCGTAAAAGTTGTGGGTTTTCCAATGGTTTGTAGTCAATCTCGCAGGCCTTAATATAACCTCCTGTTTCGCATTCTGGATAAGCATCCGGAACTGGCGGGAGAAATTCGCTGTAGTGGCTTTGGGTTAGGCAGGAACAACAATGAAACCGTGGCCAACTCCTTTCCACGAATTTAATGCGAACCCGACTCTTTTGGCTCTGTCCATGGATTTAATCCGTCCCCATCCTCCTTTAGCTGTGAATCTATTGTGGTATTTATTTTTTGTTTTTGTTGACCCTATTTAGCACTTAACCCAAGGTACGCAAGATTCAGAACACCCAATCCAGTGCTCTTGAACAATCCCGGCTCTATGCTTCTCAACAAGATGCCACAAAGATAAACATGGACTATTGATAGGTAGATCATTCAGCGCGTTGCCATAGTTTAGATACTGAGACTGAAAAAGATCTCGCCTTCCAGTTTGCGGCGAACTAAGTTGTATCTCCAGTGTGTCCTTGATAGGCGCAATCATGGCAACCAGCTTTGGAAGCTTGTTTGCCATAAAAATTCCGGCAGGGTCTATATCCATAAAAGCCAAGACGGAAAGGTTTATGTGATTCAAAAAGTGCTGGACGTTATCAAGCCGACTTTCATTAGGGTCGCCGTGATAGATAACCAACGGCGAACAAAATGCTTCAGGTAGATCAAACTTCGTTTCATGTATCCGATTGAAGTTTTCGTAGTTCTCAACCACCATGACGCATGAGTGTTCTATCTGCTCAGCAATCTTTGTCCAATCCACATCAAGGTGGCTCTCGACTGGTAGTCGAATGGACTCACCACCAATCATTAGCGGTTGCCCCACCAGGGATTTTATCGAAACCCTGTTTTGCTTGATCGGTGCACCACCGGCCTTCTCGTTTGGGGTAACTTCAAGCCTTTCGCTTCGTGGCATTCCTGCGAGGTCAACCTGCCCAACTGAAAATCCTTTGGCCTGTAGCCAAGCACGCATTTCGGCCTTGTCTGTTTCTGTGAAATAAACTGATTTGCCACGCTTGGTTCCTATGCCTGCATCAACGAGTCTTTGAGATGTTGCTGTCAACAGAGTCCGTTTGTCATCTTTGGACAGAATTCGTTGCATTGCTTCGGCGAGTTTTTGATCGAGCATCACGCAGCCTTTTTCGACGCAATCACATCTTTGACCAAAACGTTCCCATCAAATACGGGATGTTGTTTGGCCTCCAAGCGGAGAAACCATTTGCCTGCTTTCCCTTTGTTGTCATGTTCAGACAGTACACGAAGCAACCAGATTTCTTCCTTGATACCATCGAGGATAACCGGATTGGAAGCCCACCAATCCCTTGCCGATATGCCCTGAACAGATTTTCCGGCTTCCTTGAAATAGATGCGAACCGCTCTACGGATTGGCGATTCAGGAGGCTCTACAACTGTATTCCCTGAAGCATCTTCAATTTGTCCTGCGGGCCTAGTCTTCTTATTCCTCGTGCCTGCTGTTGCGGGAATCGTGCGTGCGATTGCTGCAAGCGTTTCCTCCGCCTCTGGTGCAGATACATCAGGGCTGGACTGTATAGATAGGGGGCTAGCACACTTCAACCAATCTTCCGGGTCAGCAACTTCATCCCAAGCTTTCGGTTCCCAATCAGGATTGCGATTCAAATGCAGTGCGAAAGCCCGTACACGCTTTGCCCGTTCCTCAATCTTACGAAACTCAAAAAGATACTGGTTCAAAAGTTCTAGGGTGGACAGCAGGGATTCCCGAAATGCCGGAATACGATCCGCCAACAACGCTCTAAACGATAGAGCGAGTTCTTCATGTCCTTCCAATTGCTCCCCGATGTCCGAGAAGTGAAAACTCTCCAACAGATTCACCAACTCCTGGGTTCTTTGCTGGTAGTGAAGGTTTTGTCGCTTCTTCTCGGCAATGGTTGAGACTGCCGCAAAACGAGTGGCAACTTGGGCTTGGAGAATGATCAGTTCGTCATCGATAGCATCTGCAATATCACTGATGGCTTCTCTGATTTCCACCTCGTAGCGTTCGCAATCAGCATCGCGGCCTTCCTGAAATGCAATAGAATGTTCCTCAACTAGATTTGCTAGACGCTGAAAGTAACCACCAATGTTTGCGCCCATAGAAAACAGGCGCTCAGTGTTCAGTGCAGCGTTAAGGAAGTGACGGAAGCTAGCCCGAAGCTGGAAAGCATCCCGAATATCTGGAGACAAAAGTCTGAGTTGTCTCAGCCGCTCAATACCACGGACATTTTCATCTGATTTATGGATTCGCCCTTGGTAATACGCGGCAGAGATTATGTCACTACTCGCAGCAAGTTTTGCGAGCAACATGGCGACAGGATCTTGGTTGCTCAAACGAGCCTCCTCTGTTCAGGCATATCCTCTTGCTCCTGAGAAGATGGGTCTGTGATCCCTTCGTTTTCCATCAGAAAATCGATTATCTGATAGTAGTAATCAAGCTTGCCAGTGAAGCGATAAGATTCCTGCTCCCTGTTGACAAGCACCAGATATCCCCAGCGCTCCATTTGTTGGATGACTTTGTCCAACATGCCTTTTGCAGAGGCTTCGGTTACCGTAAATTCTTTACCCATCATTCCAAACTCGCGCAGCACTTCAAGGAGATGGGCATTTTCAGTAACAGCCTTGAGCAACATAGCGTATTCAAGCCGATCTCCGGGAGCCGGGCTGATATCCTTTTTCTCCGCCTCCATGCAGAGCGTAATAAAATGGATCAATGGGCGAAAAGTCTGCTTGATACTCGCAAAGATACGCTTAACCTCAGTACGTTCATTCTGACCAATGCGCTTCCACGTCACATAGTAGGCTTGGTCATTTTGAGTTTTTGCCAGACACCGACCAATCTTGTCCAGAAATTCGGAAATATCCTCTTGAGCGTTTTCGGTGCTCAACCAACGAAAGGCCTCTGGGGATGACGATTCGCAAATGAATGCGCCCTCAAGCAGGCGAAGCGCGACTTGTTCAAACATTGGACACCTCTTCTTCGGTATCGTCTTCAGACTCTTCTTTGTCGAGATCAATTAGCCCGACTTTACGTCCCGGAAGAATCTTGTAGTTCCGCTCAAACAGTTCTGCCAGATCAAGATCGACATCCGGGAATGCCGAAATCATAACGATGTTGTTGCGCGTCAGAAGATCAAGCAATGTCTTGGCATTTACGTAGCTTAAATCCTTTAGCTCGTCGACCACGAAAGGCACTACCACTGGCTCCTTGCGTCGAATTCGATTCACAAAACCAATCAACACCACACAGAGAATGACGTAGGACAAACCGTTACTACTCATATTGGCCAGTTCGTGTTCGTTACTGGCTGTTCTGGTGCCTTGGTCATTCACATTCGCACTGATCTTCAAACTGATCAGGTCAACTGGATCGGCGATCAAGCCTTTTTCCTCACTGAGTACCATAGAGACTTCTTTTGCAGCAGCAACAAAGCTTGCAGGCGGCAAGGCCGAGTCCCCTTGGGTGTGCCAGGCATCGTACTCATGGTGCAAATTCTCGACTGCTTCCCAATAATTCTGGGTATCAACATAAGCTCGAATATCTGTTGTCACATCAGCAATGCTGTCAAAAACCTTTCCCTCTTCAAGATTTGCTTTCAGATCGGAGGCAAAGATAGAAACGTTCCGCTTGAAATCTTCCAAGCTCTTCCAAAAGTGCGAAATATTTTGGGCCATCGTCTTGCCAAGTTGCAGCAAGGAAGTTCGATTGGTGGCATGTTCGTTGTTGAACCAGTTACGGAATATCTCAATCCATTCATGCTCCTTACCGTGGCGCGGAGCCCCCATCGCTCGCAATGATGTTGCGTAGAATTTTTCCGGGCCGGTACCAACAACTGAGCACATCTGACGACGAATATCTTCTACAAACTTCCGAATATTTTCGTGGCTCTCATCGAGAATCGCTTGCAATCGCTTGCGGTCAGCGCCCAAAGTCTCAATCCCAATACCCTGCTCAAAACCAGCACTCAACGTGTCATTGTCGATTGGCCAATGCGAGAGTCCCTTCAAATTATTCTTGGCGTTTCGCTGAATAGCGGCGCACGTGTCCGCCAGTCGTATAGCCTCATCAATGGCTTTTTGCTTTTGCTGCAAAACAGCATACCGTTCTTTGAGGAGCTCTTCATTTTCACGCTTGCAACTACTTTCCTCTGCATATGCTGCCTGCCATTCTTGCTGTTTAACGGTTTTCTGAGACCAAATGTTTCCCAGCCAATCGCGATATTGGCTGACGTATGACCGAAAACTTTCCGCTCCTTCAATGCAGGAATTCAGGCCGCTAATTCGTGTTCTGATTCCTGTGAGCACGTCTGTCGAAACACCTTTGTTTAGTAGGCACTCATCTCGATCCTTGGAAATTTTCTCAAGCTTTTTGGATAGATCGGCATCAACAAATTTTCTCTTTGTTTCGATTTCGGCCAACTTGGTGTCTTCATCTGCCTTTTCTTGTGTCAGTGATTCTTTGTGAGCATTCTCCGCACGAGACAACTCTTCTTTGTGATCCTTCTTGGTGGCCTCGACAGCTTGTTCCGCTTGCACTAGTTTTACTCGGCATACTTTCAGTTTTTCTTCCGCCCTGGCAATCGCCATTCGTTTGCTTTCGATCAGTCGCTTTTCAGCACCCAAAACATTCTGATCTGCCGTTGACTTGGCATTTTTGGCGACTGCGATAACCGCATCGTGCATTGCGACTGCATCTTTTGCCTTGTCGAACTTAGCCTTTGTCTCTGCCAAATTCTTTTTGTCTTCCTCGACCTCACTGGCACGGCTCTCAAGTCGATTACGCGCTAGCTTGATTTCCTGCTGAAGGATTTCTTCGGAAGTAAATCGTCCAGACTTTAATCTATCGAGTTCGATGCCAATCCCATAGAAATCATCTCCATCACCAACAACAGGGGACAGGTCTGTACGCAACAGGGTTTCTTCCGAAACCAGACGTCCAATGCTTGCAGCCCAGTTAGGCTTATTGCAACGAAGAAAGCCAAGCAATGTGTCTTCCCCCGCATTGTCGGCAGCCAACAATTTATCCAGTTCTTCCTGGATTTTTTCAATTGCAACTTCGCCACTGCTGACCTGAAGTTCAAAATCATCAAAGGCACGCTTGATATTCTGGTGGGCCTTGTGCAGAGTCTCCGTTCCATTGCGTAGATTTTCTAGGTTATCATTAGCCTCTATCTGCACCTGTCGTTCTGCATCCAAAGTTGCTTGAATGTCCGGGTCTGGCAAGGCATTACGAACTTCAACCACCAACCCGGCTTCTACGGTACGAAGCTCAGAAGCTTTGGCGGAAATCGCCCCCAATTCGGATTCCTGGCGGCTTCTGATAGTCTTGGTGTTCGCCTGATAGAGTTCAGCAAGCTCATCCTTCCGCTTTGAGCTAGCTTGATAGGCATCGCCACGAGCAGCATCCAGTTTCGATTTCTCCTCCCTAGCGTAGTTCTTAGCTTCGGTCTCCATGTCGTCAAAAATTTCGGTGACGGATTTGACCTCCTCCTCAAGGTCATTTAACTGCTTCTTGAGGGGAGCAAGTTCAGCAAGTAAGCTAGGCAAGGAATCAACCTTAGCAGCTTTATCATCGGCACCATTCTTGACATACTGGCTCTTGCGACCGTCAATCTGATCGACGAGTTCTTTTGCCTGTTTTGCTTTGGACGCAGCTTCGATCTTCTTATCGACGACTTCTTGCAGTCGTTTTTCATAGACTTTCTCGGTTGCAGACTTGTCTTCCTTGGCAGCAATTACAGCTTGCTCGGCAAGAAGTGCCTGCTGCTCAAAGTGGTCATGCAACAGTTTGAATCGTGCATGGAGTTTCGAAAACTCTGTCTCAGCCATACGGCGATGATGATCAGACTGTTCGAGCTCAGCCATGGCCGGAGCCTTCTCCATCAGCGCATGGTGTGCTTCATATTCGCTCACCCAATGCAGCAGGTCTTTCTTGCCAGTCCTAAGCGAGAACCCCTCATCGTTGTCCAGGATGGACGAAACGATCATGCGTTTCAGGTCATGGAATGTCGTTGCCCGTTGAAGGATGCCAGTGACGATCCGCTCCATATGGGTAAGTTTTCCAGTGCCGCCAGTAAAGGAAAATCGTCCCGCAAGATTCTTGTGTTCACGCCCGGCAGTGTTCTGAATGATTTGGCGATAGGCATGCAACGTGAGCGGTTTTGAATCATAGACACCCATCTTATCGAGATGCCGATACAGGTTACTCGTTTGCACCAATGAGTTCCCATCCTTGAAAAGCTCTGGCTTGTACTCGCTATCGATAAAGCGATAAACCACACCATCGCTTTGCCCATCAGGGTGAATGACAGCCAAGACTTTTTGATTCCGCCGCAGGTACTCAAAGATGACGTAAGAGGCGGTGGATGGAAAGTAGTATCGGCTAAACTTCTCCATAACAGCATCGCCGCGAATGATTCTGGATGGGCTCTCACCAAGGAACATCGGGATGAGTCGCAGGAGCGTAGTTTTACCTGCTCCGTTTTCGCCGTTAATGGTTATGTGTCCGCTTACGTCTAGTTCGGCAATCCGATTCCGGCAGTATGAGTCGATCAGAATCAGGCGGGTCAGTCTAAAGTCCAAATCAGTCCCCTTCCAATGCGTGGCGTATCTTGCATGTATGGCGCAAGGAATAGATAGTGAAGCTTGCAATCATGTTATTCCCTTAAATAACAAACTTGCTGGTTAGTCGTTCCCGCTGGTGCGGGAACTCGCGCAAGCTCCTGTTCTGATTACCCGCCGTGTTCGCTCAGTGCTTTGCGGCGCGGTTATGTTGCGGCGGTTGCGCAAGTGGGATGCACCTTAAATGAGCCGGGGAGAAGTTGCAACGGCAATGGAAGCACGCCCGCTTACCTGTATTCACAGCGATTTGATGAATTCCAGTGCCTCGGTGGGGCTGACGATACGAATGCCCTTGTATTGACCGCCAAGGCTGTGCAAATGTTTGTCGCCCGAGACAATCAAATCCGCTTGTGCTGCCACGGCGCAGGCAATGACATGATCATCGTCCGGATCGTTCTCGATCACACGCGGCACATTGTCTGGCGCGACCATGTGCGCCATGCGTCGCAATTCACTGACGATGCTCAACGACGTCAAACCAGCTTGAGCCAAGCGCGCGGCGAATTTATCGCGCGTGAGCACATCGAGTAGTTCCGCCAGCAACATGGTGCTGCTACACATTTCAAATGTTTGTGTTCTTGCTCCGTCAAGCAGGCGACGCGGCGGGCCGCCTGCGGAGATCACGCCAGAGACCAACGTGTTAGTGTCGAGCACAACCCGCACGATCAGGTTCGTTGCGTTGTGCGTTCTTGGCGTGCTGCCTGAATCTCAACGTTGATCTCATCATCGGAGATCTGAGGCAGGTTCAGTGCATCAAGCTTGGCGAGCGATTCACCCAGCCGCGCTCCGGCAGCGCTACGCATCTCGCGCACCGCCAAAAACTCCACGAAATCTTCCACCTCGGCCAGCCGCTGCGGCGGCAGTTCTTGTAGCTTCTGAATCAGCGTGGGGGCTATTGCGTTCATCTTGATCTCCTCAAACTGTTAAACATGTTAATCATAGCAATAACGGAGGCAGAGTAACACTCTATCGAGCAGGGAAGAAGTTGCAACGGTTGCGGGTGAGGTGAGTGGCGGTTCGACAGGCTGATGGAACAACTAGCCATTCGACTAAACTGTCAAAACACGACAGCAAAGCCGCTGGTTATCACCGCGAACGGTAATGACTTTTCTTGGATGAAAAATGGGGATGGCATATTAAATCCATCTCCACCCCTCCCCTTGAAGGGGAGGGAGCTGTCTCAGCTTCCTATGAAACGTGGCTGCACTGCGAAGCCGGAGTGCGGGTATCCATATTGCGTCCGCGGTTGATGTGGTCGTCGATTTCGCCTGCACATCCTGCCATGCGGCCAAACAGGAATGCGGTGAATGCCGCCATTTCCATAGAGCTCTCGCTGAATTCGCCCTTGCGGTAGCGCGCCCACAGGAGTTTCAGCAGCATCGCGGCGATGATGGCATCGATGTTTACGCAGAACACATTGGCTGTCACGCCGTTGTCGAACAGGGCCTGAACCAGCGTCCTGTAGTAATCGTGGAAAATGTTTTTCTCGCCACGTTCTTCGAACAAGCTTGCGATGTAGACTTCGCGCGGGTCTTTGTTGACCAGGTGCCCCTTGAATACCGGGTGATTGACACCGGGAATGTTGCGTACCGGCAGGCCGAGTGCCTTGCCGGCCTTCTTCTCCTTGTTGAATGCCAGTGCGAATTCGGTTGCCATTGCCTTGAGGTCAATGCCGGGGTTGGCGGCGCTGGCATCGGCCAGCGAGGTGTTCTTGAAGCTCTCGATCAGGAACTGGATGCCCTCGTAGCCGTTGCCGCCGTGGGCGAAGCCGGTGTGCGTGAGGAAGCCGATCATGCCTTTGTTGATCTGCACCCGCTCCGGCGATTCCGGGCCGTCAGCCGATACCGCGCCCTTGCAGCCCTGGGCAGAGATGGTGCCGACACCGTTGGAAATAATCAATCCAAGCATGACCTGGAACGGGAACAGATTTGACGGTGTTGGCTTCTCGCCGAGCAGAGAGAGATAGGCCATCTGGGTAGCGGTCCAGGACTCCAGCATTTCTTCGGTGCTGATACCGCAGAACTTGCCCGGCTGGTGGTGCTTGCCCTCGGCTGCGGCTCCGATAATGGCTGAGAACAGGTTGGCATACCAGGGCAAATTACGCACAGTCAGGCGCGAGATACGCTTGCGGATCAAGGGCTCCCACGCGATGGTGGTGGTGAGCGCGGCGATCACTGCATCCGCTGTCGGGTGGCCTTTCAGGCTGCGCAGATAGCGCACGAAGACCGATTTGCCTTTGCGTTTGTCGAATGCTTTGAGCATCGCTTCGGCTTGCGCATCCGGTGCTTTGCCCAGCAGGGCTGCGAGTTGTTCTGGGCTGGCCGTGGCAGGCGTAATTTTTGCCTGCTCGTCGTCGCCCGTAGGCAGGCCGGAGTAGGCGAACAGTTCGGTCAACGTATCGGCGGCATTGCGTGCGCCGTCGACGCGCTTCGGACCGAGCAGTGCGACTGCCGCGCTGATCACCGTGTTGGGGGCGTTGCCGGCCTCGCGTGCTGCATCGGCGGCAGCCAGCATGGCTTCACCATGGAGATTAACTCGCGCCGCAATTGCGATATTGAACAGGGCGTTATCGTTGTCATCGTTGAGCTCGCGCACCAGTGCCATGCACAGGTTGGATTCCAGCGGCTGCTTGGCAGTGTCCAGGATGGATATGTTGTTGACCTTGGTGACCTGGGTCTTCGGATCCATCACCGAACTTCCAGAACAGTCTTTCATCGGCTGGCGCGGGAAAATGGCGCCCACATGTTTGAGCAGTTCGGCGATTTGTTCGTCATAGGGCGACATCGCCTTGACTACGGGAATATTCAACGCAGGCGGAAGTTTCAAACCTTGATCGTCGCCAAACCACGGCTTCAACTCAAGATTGCCTTCCGGCGGGAAGTCGCGGTCGATGCCGTTCAGTTTCATCACCGCAGTCAGCGCCAGCGGGATATGCGAAATGTTGGTGACCACCGCGCCCTTTTTCGAGCACACCTGGTTTTCGGGCGTGAACAGATCGGTCACGCCAAATTTTTTCATGAACCAGCCTTCTTTTGCACGAGCATCATCGCCCGATCCGGCAATGGCGCCGGCATGGCCGACAGCCCGCGTCAGGTTCGCCTTCCAGCGGCCAACCACGCAGGCCACCACCGGTTTTTCAAATGTTACGGTTTCTTCGTAATAGCCGCCCGGTTCGGAGTACATCACCGCGGCCTTGGTGCGCGCGTCGTTAGCCATGCCGTAGGCAAACTCCGGAGTGGCGTAATTGATATAGACGTCCTTGCCGCTGGAAATCAGCGTCGTCGTCCCCCATCCGCCTATCGACAGGTAGTTGGCGATCGTGGTGGTGAAATTGCCGGAATTGGAATAGATGGCGATCGAGCCTTTGCGCAAAGTCTCGGCAGGGTTGTCGCCGCCCAGCGCGCCACCGATGCGCACGTTATTCCACGAGTCCGCCACGCCCAGGCAATTGGCGCCGAAAATATCCACGCCGCGCTGCTGTCCCAGTGCGCGTATTTCGCGAGCATCATGCACCGCCACCTTCTCGGTGAGAATGATGACTTTTTCGACATCGGGATTGATGCGGATCAACTCGGCGACGCCATCGCGCACTGCCGAGGGCGGCAGATAGACAACCCCGACATTGAACTTGTGCCCGGCTTCCATGCCTTCGCGCACGTTGTTGTAAACCGGAATATTGCCCGCAGGCGTCTCAACGACCTGTCCGCGGCGGCCCGGCGAAGTGCCGAACACGACGTTGCCGCCGGAATAGGCGTGGCTGACCGGCGTCACGGCGCGGGATTCATTTCCCGTGATGTTCAATACGCAGATGCGGTCTTCTTTGGTCGCAATCTCGGCCAGCGAGCGGATGCCGACGAAATATTTGAAATCTTCAATACCAGGCTTTCTCATTGCTTTTTACCTTTGCTAATTATTCAATTTCGTAGGGTGGGCACATTTCTGTGCCCACGCGCCTACCAACGATTATTGCTGTCTGCGTGGGCACAGAAACGTGCCCACCCTACGCATATCAGGCGTCGGCTGGCAAGCCCAGCATTTTCGCCACTTCAGCGCGACCGCCGCTCTTCATCCAGCGATCCGCCTCCTGGGCGTAATTCACCACGTCGGTCATCGCGGAGTCGAAGCCGAAAATTTTATACGGTATCCGCAGCGCGTCGAGCACATCCTTGAAAGCGCCCATGCCGCGTATCACATTGGGACCACCGCGACCGATCACTACATAGAGCGGCGTCGGTCCGTGTTCGCTGAAGTAATCGCGCAGCGCATCGGCCATCGCCCGGAACGTGACGAAGATGTCCGTGTTGTTGGCTTTGCCGCCAATGATGAACAGGACATTAGACTGCTTGAGGTAATACTTGAGGCAAATGCGCATCACTTGGTTCATCTTCTCGTAGGGTGGATTGCCACCAAAGTCGGAGGAGATTATGGCATCGTTGCCCAGCACCTCGGTGACCAGAGAATTTGCACCGCCACCGAATGTTGGTGCCAGGATGGTGCCCTTTTCGTTGATCACGTAAACATCGCTTTGCCCCTGGTAGGTGCGCAGCTCGTTGATCTCCTGCTCGAAGTCGTTGGCCTCGGTAACGAAGAGGTCGACGGGCAGGTTCAAGCGGTTCACGCGCGGGTCATCGCGGTCGAAGCCGCACTTGAAGTCGCAGGCCACCGGCACCAGTGAGCCGGATTTGCCTTCCATCATGCGGATGGGATTGAGTTCCAGTGCTGACATGCCGTAATGATGATACAGATCCCACAGCTTTGGCAGGTGCTGCACCAACGGCGACACGATCTCGCGCGGCGCGCCGAGATCGGACAGCGCATTGGAAACGATGAAAGACTTGAGCCCGGTCAGGGGATCGAACGGGACTTCGATGATCTGGGTCTTGTCCAGTTCCTCGATGTCCATGCCGCCGTGATGGGTGAGCGTCATGACCGGCGCGCGGTAGCGGGTCGAATCGGTGATCGAGAAGTAAACCTCATGCTTGGCCGGGATGGCTCCCTCGAAGGTAACTCCCCGCGACTTGTACATGACATTCCCAACTCTATATTCGGCAAAGTAGAGGCGCTCTTTCTCGACCAACGCCGACTTCAGGTCGCTGGCACGCCCGATCAGCCCGGACTTGCCCTTCTTGCCTATGCCACCCTTGAAGATGGGTTTGACGAAGACCGAACCGCAACGCTCGATCATGCTGTGGATTTCATGTTCGCTGGCTTCCGGCCCGAGTACCTCGGAGGCCGGAAAGTCGGCGATTTTGAGCAACTGCGCTCCGTAGAGCATGCCACTGATGTTCATAACTTCTTACCCCTTAATAATCAAATTCTATGTGGCTGGTCGTAGGGTGGGCACGGCTTTGTGCCCACGTAGAAATAACCTTCGCTGACCGCGTGGGCACAAAAAACGTGCCCACCCTACATTGCTAATATTCCTCAGGCAGATTCTTCAGCACCGCCCACGAATAGACCGGCCCCATGACGCATACATAGTCCTTGCCTACGTTACAGCGGCCGCATTTACCCAAGCCGCATTTCATCTTGTTCTCGATGGTCGTGTATATCTGTTCGTCCTTGAATCCGAGCTTGTTCAGGTTTTGGATCACGAATTTGATCATGATCGGCGGCCCGCAAGTGATTGCAATGGCGTTGTCGGGGACAGGATCCTTGTCCATCACGGCCGCCGGCACGAAGCCGCAATAGCCCTCCCAGCCCTCCTCCGCCTTGTCTATGGACAGATGCACATCGACAGACTCGCGCAGCTTCTCGAGCTCCGCCCGGTACATGATGTCGCGCGAGGTGCGCCCGCCGTAGAACACGGTGATGTTCTTGAAGCTGGCGCGCTGCGCCACCGCAGTGGTGATCACCGGCCAGATCGGCGCCAGACCGCAACCGCCGCCGATGAAGTATAGATTCTTGCCGCGCCAGTCATCAACCGGAAAGCTGTTGCCGTAAGGGCCGCGGATGCCGACGACATCGCCCACCTCCAGTTCATGGAAGGCGGAGCTGACCCGCCCCACCCGCATGATGCTGAATTGCTTGTATTCCCTGATCAGCGGCGAAGAGGCGATCGAGATCATCGATTCGCCGCGGCCGAAGATGGAGAGCATCGCGCATTGGCCGCACTCGTGATCGAAAAGTTTGCCGTCCACAGGCTCGACGCGGAAGGTTTTAATGGAGCGTTCGCCGGCCACCTCTTCCTTGATGGAGGCGACCCTGGCCAGTTGCGGAAGATAGATGTTATCCGGCATGTTCGGTTACCTTATTGACAACGGTGACAATATCGATCCCCACCGGGCATCCGCTGATGCAGCGTCCGCAACCGGTGCATTGATGCATCCCGAAATTTTCGTGGAAATACTGGAATTTGTGGTTTACCCGCTGCCGCAGCCGTGCGCCGGTGTTTTCGCGCGGATTGTGGCCGGACGAGTGCATCGTGAAATCCGGGAACTGGCAGTTGTCCCAGGTACGCACCCGCTGCCCCTTCAGCGGTGCCTTGCTTTGAACCTCGTCGTTGATATCAAAACAATGGCAGGTCGGGCACAGGAATGTGCAAATGCCGCAGCCGATGCAAGCGCGCGCCATTTCCTCCCAAAGCGGAGAGTTGAAACTCGCCTTCAGTTTGGCCGGTGCCCCATCCGGATCGTTGATCTTGCGTTGCGGATAAGCCACCGCCTCGGCATGCACCTGCTTCACTTGTTTCTGGTCAGCCGCTGCCGGCTCGGCAAAAAAACTGCCCGCCACCGACATCAGCGCCTTGCCTGTTTCGGTGATTGCTTTCACGAAGTAGCGGTCGCCCATATCGGTCATCTGAACGTCGAGGCCGTCGGTGGAAACCGGTGAGCCGCCGACCGACAGGCAGAAACAATTGGGGCTGGGCGGCTTGTTGCAGGCCAGTCCCACGTAGGCCACGTTCTTGCGGCGCGCATTGTAATAAGGATCCTCGACATGATCGGTGAATACCTTGTCCATGCGCGGCACTCCGCGGCCATCGCAAGGGCGCACGCCGAATACGGCATGGCGCTGCTCTTTCGGCAGTATCTGCGTCAGTCGCGGAGGTTCGCCCTTGATCTGTTCGAACGAGAAGAATATCTCGCGCTGGGGAAAAGCGAATCCCTTGGGCGACTGGTTGGTGTTGGGGTGGTCGAGCCGGACTGCGCCCCGGACTGCGCTATTGACCGGCTGATACGTCCAGATGCCGTCTTCCAGCACCGGCGTATGGACATCCCAGTCTGTCAGCGCGGCAATCCAGTCGTCAATCTGCTTCTTGTCTAAAATCTTTTCCATGCTGTTACCTGATGAAATCGCCGGGGTCGTTATCGAGGAAGGAGGCCACCAGCGACGGCCCTCCTATGCTTGCTCCAGGCTCGAAGCCGAACTGTTCGCGGGCTTCCCGCTCCATTTTGTTGTTGAGCAGCCGGATCGGAACGTTGACCGGGCAGGCGCGCTCACATTCGCCGCAATCGGTGCAGCGGCCGGCCAGATGCATGGCGCGCGTCATGAGATAGGTAATGTTTTCGGAACGCACCGCCGAACGCTCGATCCAGCGGATGCGGTTGGCTTTGTCTTCTGCCGTGGTTTCCGTAGTTACCGGGAAGGTAATGCTGTCCACCACGCACTCTTCGCAATAGCACATCGGGCACACCGAGCGGCACGCAAAGCAACGGATGCAGCGGTCAAAATGGTGGCTCCAGAAGTCCCAGCGTTCGGCGGTTCCCTGCGTTTCGAAACGGGTCAGCGCGGCGAACGGCTCTGCCAGTTGGCGTCCGGTCTTGTCCTCGCCGAACACTGCGTTGTGTTCCTTGGGGAAAGGTATGCGGCATTCCAGGCAACGGTCTGCCATCACCTCGCGGGCCGGCAAACGTTTCTCGCCTTCCGCAGTGATAAATACGAAATCGTCACCGTCGAAAGCAGCGTTTGAAGCCTGAAATCCGTTCAGGTGGGGAGCCAGCTTGCGCTCATCCACCACCCCGGTGCCCTCGCAGGACACGCCGATGATATAGACATCCTCGCGCTTGAAATAGTGCTCCTGCAGCAACACGACAATAGAACGCGCATCACATCCCTTGGTGACAATGGCGATAGGTGCGTTCGCAGTTTTACGGACGTGCGTCAGGAACTTGCGGTCTTCGACCAGATACAGGGACAGGTTGTGGAAACAGGTCGGATCCCACACCAGATCGTCGGCCTGCTCGGGACTGGTGATGAAAGCGGGCTCGGCGAGCATGCCGCGCGTGCCGCGCCGGTAGCCGATAACGGCGCGAACTTCGCCCTTCGCGAGCATATCTCTCGCGGTGTCGCGGATGTCCTGGATATTAATCATGAGCTAACCACTTTCTTCAACTTGTCCTGCGGCCCAAGCGGCTCGAGATCATTGATGAAGTCGGTAACGACCTGGGCGAACTTGGCGCCCTCGGCAGCCGACACCCATGACATCCTGAAACGATCCGGCTCGACGCCGATGAATTTGAGCAACTCCATGGTCAGATGCATCTTGCGCCGCGCCAGATAGTTACCCTCGATGTAATGACAATCACCGATGTGGCAACCCGACACCAGTACGCCGTCCGCCCCT
>DATBWQ010000099.1:0-4366 GCA_036514695.1 Gallionella sp.
CCCCCCCCACCCTGGCCCTCCCCCGTAAAAGGGGAGGGGATTCTAATGTTAGCTTTGTGCTTAGCGACTGGTTCGGCGCGCTCGCGGGCCGGAAGTTCGACCTGATCGTATCCAATCCGCCTTATATTGCTGCCGGCGACCCGCATCTTGCGCAAGGCGACTTGCGCTTCGAACCGCCAGGCGCGCTTGCCGCCGGCACCGCCGTATCTGAGCGGCGGCGGGTGGCTTGCGTTCGAGCACGGCTATGACCAGGCAGCGCGTTGCCGTGAATTGCTTGCGGAGGCGGGATTTGGCGAGGTATTCTCACGCGCCGACGTGGCGGGTATCGAGCGAATCAGCGGCGGGGTGTGGAGTGGCCGGCGCGCTTGACGCAAGTGGCGGTCAGCCGGTAAAATACCATATC
Organism: Gallionella sp.; assembly: GCA_036514695.1. Lineage (GTDB taxonomy): Bacteria > Pseudomonadota > Gammaproteobacteria > Burkholderiales > Gallionellaceae > Gallionella. Next base: position 404 of record DATBWQ010000099.1, read on the forward strand.
AATTTAGTCAGGTAATAAGGAAAAAGCATGAGCGTTCAAGATATTATCAAAGAGCAGGTCAGCAAAAACCGGGTCGTGCTGTACATGAAAGGTACGCCCGACTTTCCACAGTGCGGTTTTTCCGCCAATGTCGTCGGCATACTGCGCGCGTGCGGCGTCGCGGACTTCAATTCGGTCAATGTGCTCGAAAATCCGGATATCCGGCAGGGCATAAAGGAATTTGCCAACTGGCCGACCATCCCGCAGCTTTATATCAATGGTGAGTTTGTCGGCGGCTCCGACATCCTGGCCGAGATGTATCAAAAAGGCGAATTGCAGAAAATCCTGCAGAAACAAGCGCCGTAGCGAAATCGAGACAAGCTTCGGAGTAATGTGGTCTCTCGGCTGCCACTGCATTTTGGTCGCGTCCGCAATACTTTGGTCGGCTTGGGGTAGAGGCGACTGTAATCCCAACAGGAGATTTCGCATTAGTCATGAGCATCATCACGACCACGGCCACCATCACGCCATCACGACCATAAGGGGTCCGAGCTGTCCGGTATAAACATCCGGTGCAGGGGACGCCGCACGCCAAGCCGATCGAGCTTGAACAAGGATAACCCGGCAAGCGTGCCGGCCACAGGGTCGGGGAGATCGCGCCTATTTTTTTGATCGCGGTAAATGCGTGGGCGAAGTGTGGCCCGCCGCCGGAGGCGGTATACTCCGCTTGAAATCTACTATTAGTTTTGCTTATTTAACTAGCAATTCGCCGCGCTCTTGGCGCGGGGATCAATATAGTTTTCGGTTTTGACATTAGCGTAGCACGCCGCTTTTGTTTTGCTGCGACGTAATACCCAGTGGTCTTGCCGCGGGGATAGGCGCAGGGCGCGCGGAGCAACTTTATCTCTAAGGCTGGAGAAAATAGATGGAAAAGCTCAAGGTGGCTGTCGTACAGGCGGGTTCGTTTGTGTTTGATGCGGCTCGCACCCTGGACAAGGTCCTGTCATTTTGTGAAGAAGCTGGAGGCAATGGCGTAAAGCTCGTGGTTCTTCCAGAGGCTATCTTGGGCGGCTACCCTAAAGGCATCGATTTTGGCGCGCGCGTTGGCTCGCGCTCTCCCGAGGGACGGGAAGATTACCGGCTTTATTGGGAGGCGGCGATCGATGTGCCCGGACCGGAAACCGAACGACTCTGCAAGGTCGCCGCCAAATACAAAATGTATATCGTTATTGGCGCCACTGAGCGCAGCGGCGGAACCCTCTACTGTTCGGCGCTGTTCTTTGGTCCGGACGGCGTGCTGCTCGGTACGCACCGCAAACTTATGCCGACGGCGTCGGAAAGGCTGATCTGGGGGTTTGGTGACGGATCAACCATGCCTGCGATCCAGACGGATTTCGGGGTGTTGGGGGCAGCGATATGCTGGGAAAACTATATGCCGCTCTTCCGCATGGCGATGTATGCAAAGGGTGTCAGCCTTTGGTGCGCGCCGACGGTGGATGAACGAGAAGTGTGGCAATCAACGGTGACACATATCGCTTTGGAAGGACGCTGTTTTGTCTTGAGCGCGTGCCAATATCTGCTCCGAAGCGATTGCCCGAAAAACTATGCGCCCATCCAGGGCGATGCGCCGGACACGGTGCTTATCGGGGGTGGCAGCGTCATCATCTCTCCTTTAGGACAGGTTCTCGCCGGGCCGTTGCGCGGAGGCGAGGGGATTCTCACCGTCGATCTTGATCTTGGTGAAATTCCGCGTGGAAAGTTCGACTTCGACGTTGTTGGACACTATGCGCGTCCGGATGTCTTTACACTTACAGTTGATGAGCGTCCCCAGTATCCAGTTATTACCAAGCGCTAAGCCATAAATGAGGGTTATCGATAAAGAGCAGATTGCGAAGGCGCTTACTTTTCGCGCTCTAATACCGGCGCTGAAGCAGGGTTTTGTGGACTATGCGAAAGGTTTAGCAAAAGCTGCGCCGCCCACGAACATCGATTTCGAGGCGGCCAATGGAGAAATCCACATCAAGCCCGGCTATCTTGAGTCTACGCAGGACGTCTGTGTCAAGATAGTAACGTGCTTTTATGACAATCCGGAGAAAGGACTCCCGACACGCGATGGCTGCATCGTTGTCGCGGACCGCACAAATGGCCGGATGAAGGCGGTGCTATACGATGAAGGAATGATTACCGACATGCGCACCGCGGGTGCGAGTGCTGTCGCAGTCGATTTTCTTCAAAGCAGCAAGTCCGTCAACTTGGGTTTGATCGGAACCGGAACTCAGGCGTACTGGCATATCCTTGCGATAAAGGCAGTTCGCGAAATCAAAGAAGTGCGCATCTGGGGACGTGATCCGCAAAAATCGAAGCGCCTTGCGGACCGCGTCGAAAAGCAGTTGGGGTTACCAACTGTTGTTGCTACGCTGGAAAATGCCATTTATTCAGATGTGGTCGTTTCTGCGACCCCGGCGCGTACTCCGATCATCACCACGCAGGCGCTTAAGCCTGGGTCTACCATTGTGGCAATGGGGGCGGATGCAGTCGGTAAGCGGGAAATCGCAGAAGAAGCGATCCGGAAGGTATCCTGGATCGTCGCGGATAGCGTCCCACAATGCCGCAAATATGGCGAGTTGCAATGGCTCACGCCTGAAATGCCGGCGCTTGAGCTCGGGCGCATACTCGCCGGGATTGACGATTTTCGACGTGAATCCTTGGACATCGTCGTCTTCGATTCAACGGGTATTGGTTTTCAAGATGCCCTAGGCGCGAAGCTTGTTTTGGACGCGATTGGGTGATGTAGTTTGCGTTAATGAGTGGAAGGCGCAGGCATGCGAAAGCTGGATAGGGTTTGATTGAGAGAGCGGCGTCATGTCCATTGAGAAAATTCACGTTCCCGGGCTATCCGAAGCGATAGCCAAACGCGGCGTTCCGCTCACTGTCGCGACCAAAGCAAATGGCTTTGTTTTCGTTTCCGGGCTACCTCCTATCGACCCCGTAACAGGTGCGATGGTAAACACCACGCTGGAAGCACAGCTACGGCGTTCGATCGATAACTTGCAACTTGCACTGCAGTGCGCAGGGACATCACTCGATAAAGTCGTGATGGTAACGCTCTATATCACTAACTCGGGTTACTTCGACCAGATCAATCGGATATATCGGGAATATTTCTCCGACATGCCGCCTGCCAGAACGTGTATCGCCATTGCATCTTGGCCGTTTGAGGCGGACATCGAGATCGAAGCCATAGCAGTTGCTTGACGTAGAACCGTTGGTCAATCTTTTGTTCGGTTAGCCGCTCGGTACGGCTTTAGCGGCGAGTTCCGAGCCAATGCAGCGCGTTCGCCCAAGCTTGTTCTCTATAATGCATTTCAAGCGGAATGTAACCATCCGGCGGCGGGCCGCACTTCGCCCACGCGTTCACCGCGGTTATTCATGATGGGCGCCGACAAAAACGCGGCGGTCAGCGCGGTGTCGGTCTTGAGCGCGCCGAATTGTTTAAGCAACGCCGCCATTGCCACGTCGGCAGCGCGGCGCCCGCCGTCGTCTATCTTCAACGCGATGCCCAGTCCGCTGTTCGAAATGGCCGCAACGTGAACGCCTTCGGCACCCATCTTGACGATAAATCGCCCGCCACCAGCCTGCATCGCAATCGTGTCAAACCGGCCGGAGCCGGCGACCAGCCAGGGATGGGCGACCATTGCCGCGAATATGCACCGGCAGGCCGATGCCCGCGTTTGGGAGGCGGGATCGGGAGAAACGAATTGCGCCATCGCACGCGCAAGCGCCGCGAGTGGAAGCGCACGTACCGGAATACCACAACCATCCACACCGCACGGCGAGCGCAGCACGTCGTATTCGGCCATCTCGGCGAGCGCCATAGCGACTCGCTGCTGCACGGGGTGTTCGGCGCGAATGTAACCCTCCGTCAACTCGTCGAGATGACGCGCGGTGGTGAGAAACCCCGCGTGTTTGCCCGAACAATTGTTG
>DATBWQ010000100.1:0-2988 GCA_036514695.1 Gallionella sp.
GCAAAAACCGCCGCATGAGCCTGCGCCGAAAGAACGCCAGCGCGGAGGAATGCAAAGGCCTTATTCCTCTAACAAGCTTCTCAGCATCCAGGCGTTCTTTTCATGCACTTCCATGCGTGCCGAGAGCAGATCGACGGTGGGTTGGTCGCCCGCCGCCTCGGCGACCGGCAGCAATTCGCGCGCGGTGCGCGTCACAGCTTCCTGTCCGGCGACGAGTTGCTTGATCATCTCTTTCGCGCTGATGGTGCCGCTGCTGTCCTTGATGCTGGTCAGCGCGGTGAACTCCTTGTAGCTGCCGGGGGCGGGATAGCCCAGCGCGCGGATGCGTTCGGCGACGGTGTCCACCGCCATCCAGATCTCGTTGTACTGGGTCATGAACATCAGATGCAAGGTCTGGAACATCGGGCCGGTGACGTTCCAGTGGAAGTTATGGGTCTTGAGGTACAGGGTGTAGGTGTCGGCCAGCACACGCGACAGACCGTCGGCGATCTTCTTGCGGTCTTTTTCGTTGATGCCGATGTTGATTGATGAAGTTTTCATGATGTCCTCCATTTGTTGTTTGTGAATGGCTTGTTCACAAACATAATCTAATCCTTTTCAACCATCGAATCAAATTGATTGTTCAAACCGTCCCGATTTATTGCGCAAATCAGAAGGTGGTTGCCCCATGCCGGACGAACCGGGACCAAATGTAGGTCGGGCTTCGCCCGACATGGTGGGCGTAGCCCACCCTACAAAGGCATTGCAGGAATCGTAGGTCGGGCTTCGCCCGACAATCCTTCGACAAGGATCTCCTGAGCATAGTCGAAGGACTCAGGACAGGCATGATGCGGCGGGCACAGCCCACCCTTGGTTACTCACCCTTGCAGGTCACGCAGCAGAGAGGCGCGTATCGCTTGCGGGATCGGGGCCAGGGTGGCCCGATAAGCCGGGTGATCGACACCCATGCCCAAACCCGCACCCTGCTTCAGCGCGCGCGACATCTCCGTCGTCAGTTCGAAGCGCAGAAAGTGGACCGCCGAGGTCTTCTGTCCGGTGGCGCGCTCCAGGTCTTCGTCGGCGATGGCGCAGACACGCTCGAAACCGGCCACCTGCACCCACACGCGGTCTTCGATGCCGACCAGCCGGGTGAGCATGCGGCGGCGCTCAGCGATGTCTTCATATTCGATCATCATGGTCGTCTTCCAGTTGCTGCCATCCGGAATGAGCGGGTTGTAGGCGTCGAGTTCCTCCTGTATGCCATCCTCTTCGAAGATCTTTTCCGCGCGCAGCATTTCCTGCACCTGATAGCGTATCGTCAGCTCATCCTCGAAGATCAGCGTGACGTGGTCGCCCAGCGCGACGTTGCGATTCTTCTTGTGCGCCATCACTCCGGCGCGGATTGCATTGCGTGCCTTGGCATAGGATTCCAATGTCATCAGATTGGCCTGAACAAGTTTTGCCATTTCTTTCTCCCTGGCTATAAGCCGTAGGCGATGCGGATCAGCGTGAGCGGGTGCTGTTTTTGCGCCCCTTGTTCACCGATAAGAGCCTCGCCGGTATGTGTCTCGCCGATTCCCTGCATGATGTGCCGTCCGGCGATAGCGCAGTCCGAACTGACATAGTCCGGATCACTGGCAGCCATCTGCTTGAACACCGGTTTGCCGATCTTCATCGATTCCGCGAAGAATTCGCTTTTCACGCCCCAGGTGCCATCGTGGCCGGAGCAGCGTTCCACCGTGGTGATCTCGGTGTCCGGCACCAGTTGCAGCATTTCGCGGGTCTTCAGGCCGAGATTCTGCACCCGCAGGTGGCACGGCACATGGTAGGAGACCTTGCCCAGCTTGTTCTTGAAATCGGTCTTGAGCAGGCCGTCCTTGTGGCGCAGTATCAGATATTCGAAGGGGTCGAACATCGCCTCGGCCACCGCTTTCACATCCGCGTCATCGGGGAACATCAGCGGCAATTCCTGTTTGTACATCAGCGTGCAGGAGGGGATCGCCGTGACGATGGCATAGCCTTCGCGCGCCAGTTTGACCAGGTGCGGGATGTTGGTTTCCTTGAGGCGGGCGACCGCGTCCAGATCGCCGAGCTCGAGCTTGGGCATGCCGCAGCAGGCTTCCTTTTCCACCAGCCGGGCGGGGATCTCGTTGTGCGCTAGGATGCCGAGCAGATCGTGGCCGATGCCCGGCTCGTTGTAATTGATGTAGCAGGTGGAATAGACCGCCACCTTGCCCGGCGTGCGCTCGCCGTTCCTGACCGGGAAACTGTCTTCGGGCGCGGCATGGCTGCGGAAGGTGCGGCTGGTATATTCGGGCAGCTTGCGATCCTGATGGATGCCCAGCACGCTGTCCATGACCTTGCGGGTGACGGAAGTGTTGTTCACCGCGTTCACCGTCTGGGTGACCACCGGGATGGAAGCCAGCTTGCCCATGATATCGGTGCTGGACAACAGCTTGTCGCGGAAGCTGGTTTCGCCTTTCTTGAACTTCACCGCCTTGGCGCGCAGCATCAAGTGGGGGAAATCCAGGTCGAACTGGTGCGGCGGCACATATGGGCATTTGGTCATGAAGCACATGTCGCACAGATAGCACTGGTCCACCACCTTCCAGTAGACCTTCTTCCCGACGGTGTCCAGTTCGTTGGAAGGACTCTCGTCTATCGCGTCGAACAGCGTGGGGAAGGCGTTGCACAGGTTGAAACAGCGCCGGCAGCCATGACAGATGTCATAGACCCGGTGTAGTTCATCCATCAGTGAGGTTTCGTTATAGAACTCCGGATTCTGCCAATCCAGCGGGTGGCGTTGCGGTGCTTCCAGATTGCCTTCGCGTGTGCTCATTTCATTTCTCCTGCTGCCGAGTCATTAAACAACCGTTCGCCCTGAGCCTGTCGAAGGGTGAACGGCATTTCAGAAAGCTATTCATGGTTCGACAGGCTCACCACGAGCGGCCTATTATTGAGCTTTACATAATTCATGACTGTTAAGTGATTTACCGTAGGGCGGGCTTT
>DATBWQ010000101.1:0-10639 GCA_036514695.1 Gallionella sp.
GCTACGCTCATCCGCCCTACTAGCCAAACCCAAGTTCGGAGCCAACACTATGTTTGAAAAAATCCTGATCGCAAATCGCGGTGACCAGCTGCCGAGAGGCAGCGCAGCGGCGCAGCCAAATCGCCCAGCGGCTGAAAGCCGCAAACGCTATTTCACTGCGGAGACAACACATGTTTGAGAAAATTCTGATCGCCAATCGCGGTGAAATAGCGTTGCGCATCCAGCGCGCCTGTCGCGAGATGGGCATCAAAACCGTCGTGGTGCATTCCGAAGCGGATGCCGATGCCAAATATGTGAAGCTGGCGGACGAATCTGTCTGCATCGGCCCCGCTGCTTCCTCACAAAGCTATCTGAGCATTCCCGCCATCATCAGCGCGGCGGAAGTCACGGATGCGCAGGCCATCCATCCCGGCTATGGCTTTCTTTCCGAAAACGCGGATTTTTCCGAGCGCGTCGAAAAGTGCGGCTTTGTGTTCATTGGCCCGCGCGCCGAAACCATCCGCCTGATGGGCGACAAGGTCAGTGCCAAGATCGCGATGAAGAAAGCCGGCGTACCCTGCGTACCCGGGGTGGAAGGCGCACTGCCGGATACCCCTGCCGAAATCATCAAGATCGCGCGCAGCATCGGCTATCCGGTCATCATCAAGGCGTCCGGCGGTGGTGGCGGGCGTGGCATGCGCGTGGTACATACCGAAGCGGCGCTGCTGAACGCGGTCACCATGACCAAGACGGAGGCGCAGGCCGCCTTCAACAATCCCATGGTGTACATGGAGAAATTTTTGGAGAATCCGCGCCACATCGAGATCCAGGTGCTGGCCGACCAGCATGGCAACGCGGTGTATCTGGGCGAGCGCGATTGTTCGATGCAGCGCCGCCACCAGAAGATCCTGGAAGAAGCGCCAGCCCCGCTGCTCGATTCTAAAATGCGTGACAAGGTCGGCGAACGCTGTGCTGCGGCCTGCCGCAAGATCGGATATCGAGGTGCGGGCACATTCGAGTTCCTGTACGAGAACGGCGAATTCTTCTTCATTGAGATGAACACCCGCGTGCAGGTGGAACATCCGGTCACGGAGATGATCACCGGCATCGACATCGTGCAGCAGCAGATACGCATTGCCGCCGGTGAAAAACTTCCATTCAAGCAGCGTGACATCCAGTTCCGCGGCCATGCCATCGAATGCCGTATCAACGCCGAGCACCCCTACAAATTCACCCCATCCCCGGGATGCATCACCACCTGGCATCCACCCGGCGGCCCCGGCATACGCGTGGATTCGCACGTGTACGCCAATTATGTCGTGCCGCCACATTACGATTCGATGATAGGCAAGATCATTGCCTACGGCGACACCCGCGACCAGGCCATGGCACGGATGCGCACCGCACTGTCAGAAATGGCGGTTGAAGGCATCGAGACCAACATCGCACTGCATCGCGAGTTGTTGCAGGACGCGGCCTTCATGCGCGGTGGCACCAATATTCATTACTTGGAAGAACGTTTGGCCGAACGCACCAAAGGCAAATAGCACAACTGCTACGCTTGCTGATACTTCGTTAAAAAATGGCTCAAAGTCCGTGGTCGCAAAGCGACAAACCCATTGTAAACTCCGGCTTCTCGCCATTTTTTGCCTCGTCTGAGCTGCGCTCGCGACGTTGTGCCGGGTTGTAAAATGCCGTGGTTCAATCTCGTCGTTGATTCCGATGCCGAGCACGCCGAAGCATTGAGCGAAGCACTGCTTGAGCTCGGCGCGTTGTCGGTGGATTTATTGGATGCCGATGCCGGCACGCCGGACGAGCAGGCGATATTCGGCGAGCCCGGTGAGCCGCCGCCCGGCGTGTGGCAGCACAACCGGGTCAGCGCATTGTTCGGCGACGATCGGGATGTCAGCGCGATCTTGCGCAGTGCGGCCGGCAACATCGGCCTCACCCAACTGCCGGAATATCGCATCGAAGCGCTGGCCGACAACGACTGGGTGCGCCTCACCCAATCCCAGTTCGAGCCGATCCCGATCTCACCGCGCCTGTGGATCGTGCCGACCTGGCACACCCCCAGCGACCCGGACGCGATCAACATCGTGCTCGATCCGGGCCTGGCGTTCGGCACCGGCAGCCATCCCACCACGCGGTTGTGTCTGCGCTGGATGGATGAACACCTGCAAGGCGGCGAGAACGTGCTGGATTACGGCTGCGGCTCGGGTATCCTCGCCATCGCCGCAATCAAGCTGGGGGCTGCAAGCGCGACCGGCGTTGATGTAGACTCGCAGGCGGTACAGGCCAGCCGCGACAATGCCATCGCCAACCGGGTCACCGAAATACAGTTCTTTCTGCCCAACGCCTGTCCTGAGCTATGTCGAAGGGATGCTCCGCCAGGCAGTTTCGATCTGGTGGTGGCGAACATCCTGACCAATCCGCTGCGCATGCTCGCTCCGTTGCTGGCGAACGCGACGCGGCAAGGCGGGCATATCGTTTTGTCGGGGATACTTGAGGAACAGGCGCAAGAAGTGATGAAGATATACCAGCAATGGTTCGACCTGAACGCCCCGATCTTCGAGGACGGCTGGACGTGCCTGTCAGGACGCAAGCGCTAAGATGAACGGTATGAAAAACTTTTATCCCGGCACCGGAACGACACTCTGCCCGCACTGCGGCACCCGTTTCAGGATCGCCAGGACGCAACTGGAGGCGCATCACGGCATGGTGCGCTGCGGGCATTGCCTGCAGACCTTCGATACCCGCCGCAACTTCGCCCCCGAGGAGGCCGACCCGCAACTTGAGTTGCCGATACTCGACGAGAGCGAGGCGCAAGCCGAAGAGCCCTTCGACGAAGCTCAGGACAGGCTTTTGACTGGGCACCCGGCAGAACAGCCGCCTGCTGAAGAACCCGGGGCAGCCGCGCCGGCTGGTTCTGCCAAAGCGTCCGTTCTGCAGCCCTTGGCGATGGCCGATCAGACCGTGCTCATGCCTGAAGCCGAAGAACCCTTCGACGAAGCTCAGGACAGGCTTTTGACTGGGCACCCGGAAGACGATGTGGTTTTCCTGTCCAAACGCCGTTCCCGGCTTTGGACGGTCGCGGCGTTTCCGTTGCTGTTGCTGCTGCTCGCGCAAGCCGTTTACCTGTCCCGCGTCGAGCTTGCCGCGCGACTGCCCGGGCTGAAGCCCGCCCTGGTTCGTTATTGCCAGATACTGAAATGCACCGTGCCATTGCCGCAGAAAGCCAGCCTGATGAGCATCGAGTCATCGGAACTCAAAGACGACCCCGCGCACAAAAACCAGATCATTCTGATCGCCCTGCTGCGCAACCGCGCTTCTTTCGCGCAAGCTCTACCCGATCTTGAGCTTACGCTCACCGACAACCATGACAAAGCACTGGCACGCCGTACTTTCAGACCGGAGGAATATTTGCCGAAGCCGGAAAACGTAACCGCCGGCTTGCCAGCCAACCAGGAACTCGGCATCAAGCTGCGTCTCGACACCGCCGACCTCAAACCGGTGGGGTATCGCCTGGTATTGTATTATTCGAACAGCCAGATCAGATGATCCCTGATCAGCCCGTTACGTCAGCGCTCAGCCTGGCTGCGGTGCGGATTAGACAGGGATTGACTAAGATGTTATAAAGAAAAAAAGCTGAAGGCATAATTCAGCAGGCATTCGTTACCATGGATGCAATAACAAATCCTTTCGAGCCGAAGACCCTGGCAAGCAGAATGCATAATATTCGGGAATACTGTCATGCTTAATCAGCAAACGCCGCCGACAATGCAAAAGACTTCGGTGATTGCACCGGCAAACGCGGGCACTGTCGGTCCCCGCCGTATTTTTGTAGCGTCAGATGATCGCGAACTTGCCGGGGAACTGAAGGTTCAACTCAGTTACTTTGGCTATGATGTGAGTGTCTTCCACACGCTGGCGGACTTCCTGCTCTCCATTCAGGCAGTTCCCGATGTCGTGGTGCTGATGGACACCACCTTACGGGAGGATAACCTGACGGGATTGGGCGTAATGAAAGTGATACAGCAAGGACGAACAACCCCGCTTCCGGTCATTTTCTTCTCTGCAGACAACACGGTCGCAGCCAGACTGGAAGCGGTACGCGCCGGCAGCATCGCCTATCTGAGCAAGCCGGTAAATATCGGCAATCTGATTGACAAGCTTGAGGCCATGACCTCGGCCCTGACAACTGATCCATACCGTGTCATGATTGTCGATGATTCAGCAGCCCTTGCTGCCTATCACGCTGCGATACTGGAACAGGCCGGCATGACAGTCAGAGCGGTCAACGACCCTTTGAAAGCAGCCGAAGCATTGCTTGAATTCACTCCCGACCTGATCCTGATCGATATTTACATGCCGGAGTGCAGCGGCATGGAATTGGCCAAGGTCATTCGGCAATACGATGCCTTCGTGAGCATCCCGATCGTGTTTCTCTCTATAGAAGGCAATCTCGACACGCAGCTTTTCGCGATGGGTCTGGGGGGGGATGATTTTCTCACCAAGCCGATACAGCCGGAACATCTGGTCTCTTCCGTGACCAGCCGCATCCGCCGTTCCCTGATGCTGCGCTCCTTCATGGTGCGCGACAGCCTGACCGGCCTGCTCAACCACACCACGATCAAGGATCAACTGGATGGCGAAGTAGCCCGGACAATACGGCAGAAAAAACCGCTGTCTTTTGCGATGATCGACATAGACAATTTCAAGCATGTCAACGACACATACGGCCATCCGGTCGGCGATCGCGTCATAAAAAGCGTTTCACGTCTGCTCAAACAACGGCTGCGTGCGAGCGACCTGATAGGACGCTATGGCGGCGAGCAGTTTGCAGTAGTCCTGGTCGATGCCGATAGGGTGGCAGCAATGAAAGTGCTGGATACGATACGCAACAACTTCTCCCTGTTGCGCCATGTGGCAGATGAAGAAGAGTTTTCAGTTACCTTCAGTTGCGGAATCGCGGATATTGCACAGTTCCCGGTTGCCAACAAGCTGTGTGATGCGGCGGACCTGGCTCTATACAAAGCCAAGCACGCCGGAGGCAATCAGGTAGCGCAGGCGGATGACCCGTCCGCCGGATAAATCAGGGATCATATGCGTGGCGAAATGTACCTGAACGCCATGCCGTTTTCGTGCTTCATTTGTCATGCTCCGCACTTTCCGGTATATTTCGCCCCGCCGTTCAGACCTATGGGAGAGCGTGTCACATGGTACGTTTCTGATGCTGTGACACCGCCGAAGGCGCAACACCCGCAACCGCTCAGGCTCAAGGAACCATAGGCACAGGCAAATCTGGAGAGCGTTGAATCAATCAACCACCGAAGGGGCACTCGACATATGTCGTAATCTCTCAGGTACCAAGGACAGATGGGGCGCAGCACGAATCCGTGCTGCGCCCTTTTTTATTTTCATCAGGAAACAACCATGGCTTTGAAACAGACTCCGCTGAATGCAGCACACCGCGCGATGGGCGCAAAAATGGTCGATTTCGGCGGCTGGGACATGCCGGTGAACTACGGTTCGCAGATCGACGAACACCATGAGGTGCGCAACGGCTGCGGCATGTTCGACGTGTCGCACATGCGCGTGGTGGATGTGAAAGGCGCAGGTGTGCGCAGCTTCCTGCGCTATCTGCTGGCGAACAATGTGGATAAACTCACGCAGCCCGGCAAAGCCCTGTATTCCTGCATGCTGCTGGACAACGGCGGGGTGATAGACGACCTGATCGTATATTTCATGAGTGAGGACTGGTTCCGCATCGTCGTGAACGCGGGCACGGCGGACAAGGACATCGCGTGGATGAGGCAGCAGGCCGCAGAATTCGCAGACCAGCATCCAAACCCTCCTCCGTCCCCCCAACCCCCCTCAGTCCCCCCTTATCAGGGGGGAGGCGGAAACTCCTCCCCTGGCTCTCCCCCTGACAAGGGGGCTGGGGGGTTGGGGAGGCCGGGAGGGGTTGGGGGAGGCCGGGAGGGGTTGGGGTCGCTTTCCATCGCCGACCATCCCGAGCTGGCGATGATCGCGGTGCAAGGTCCGAACGCACGCACGAAAGTTTGGGACGCTCTGCCTGGCAGCCGGGAATTGACCGAGCATCTGGTGCCTTTCAGTGCCGCAGTGATGGGCGAGATGTTCATCGCGCGCACCGGCTACACCGGCGAAGACGGTTTCGAGGTGATGATCCCCGCCAAGGCCGCACCGTTCTTCTGGGCGACTTTGGCCGGGAAGGGAGTCAAGCCTATCGGCCTCGGGGCGCGCGATACGCTGCGTCTCGAAGCGGGCATGAATCTGTACGGACAGGACATGGATGAAACCATCAACCCGCTGGAAGCCGGTCTGGCATGGACAGTGGACCTGAAGAGCGAACGCGATTTCATCGGCAAGGCGGCGCTGCTGGCCAACCCGCCCACACGCAAGCTGGTCGGCCTGGTGCTGATGGATCGCGGCGTGTTGCGCGGCCACCAGCAGGTGCAAACCGCGCACGGTACAGGCGAGATCACCAGCGGCAGTTTTTCGCCGACTCTGGAGAAATCCATCGCGCTGGCGCGCGTGCCGAAGGAAGTGCAGATCGGCGACACCGTGCAAGTGGCGATCCGCGATAAAATGCTTGCAGCGAAGGTGGTAAAGTATCCGTTCGCACACAATGGCAAGAGCAGTATGTAGTCGTTAGCCGGTAGTCGCAAGTTAAAACCGCGCAGCGACAACATCAACTAACTACTACCGGCTAACGACTATCAACTGTTTTTTGGAGAACAACATGAGCAACCCAGCAAATCTGCCAGGTAATTTAAAGTACACCGCATCCCACGAATGGGTCAAGACCGAATCCGACGGCACCATCAGCATCGGCATCACCCAGCACGCTCAGGAACTGCTGGGCGACATGGTGTTTGTCGAAGCGCCCGCCGTCGGACGCAAACTGAAGGCCAGGGAGGAATGCGCCGTGGTTGAATCGGTGAAGGCGGCAGCCGATGTATACGCGCCGGTCAGTGGCGTCGTGACGGCGGCGAACAATGAACTGGACAGTACGCCGGAAGCCATCAACACCGACCCTTACGCCGCGTGGATGTTCAGGATGAAGCCCGACAATCAAGCGGACGTAGCTGCGCTGATGGATGCCAAGGCTTACCAGGCACACGTGGATAGCGAAGCACACTGAAAATCGGGGAATGGATAAGGGTGAAGGGGGAAGAGTAAACCCCGGCGCACGCAGTGCGCCACCCTTCTCCCTTCCCTCTTTACCCTTCTCTGGAAGTAATCCCATGATTACCACTGATAAATTTGCCGGCCGCCACAACGGCCCTTCCGAACATGAAGTTCAGGCCATGCTGCACAAGATCAATGCGCCCTCTCTGAACGCTTTGATAGACCAGACCATACCATCGGCGATCCGCCTGAAGCAGCCGCTGAATCTGCCGGAAGGCATGTCCGAGTATGCCTACCACCGGCACTTGCGCGGCATCGCGGCGAAGAACAGGTTGTACAAGAGCTATATCGGTCTGGGTTATTACGACACCATCATGCCGCCGGTGATCCAGCGCAACATACTGGAAAATCCCGGTTGGTACACCGCCTACACCCCTTACCAGGCCGAGATTGCGCAAGGGCGCCTGGAAGCATTGCTGAATTTCCAGACCATGATCATGGACCTGACCGGCATGGAGATCGCCAATGCCTCCTTGCTGGACGAGGCCACTTCGGCAGCGGAAGCGATGACCATGCTGCATGGTCTGCGCTCAAGTGTGGCGGTGGAGCAGGGCAGGGACAGCTTTTTCGTGTCGCACGAATGCTACCCGCAAACCATCGAGTTGCTGAAGACGCGCGCCACACCGCTGGGCATCAAGCTGGTGATCGGCGATTTCAAGACCGTCACGCTGAACGACGCGCTGTACGGCGCATTGCTGCAATATCCGGCTACCGATGGCGCGGTGCATGACTATGCCGATTTCGTCACCCGCGCCAAAGCGCACGGCATGACCATCGCAGTAGCAGCCGATATCCTCAGCCTGGTGCTGCTCACGCCACCGGGCGAGTGGGGTGCGGATGTGGTGGTCGGCTCCACGCAACGTTTTGGTGTGCCGATGGGCTACGGCGGCCCCCACGCGGCATACTTCGCCTGCCGCGATGCGCACAAGCGTTCGATGCCGGGCCGCATCATCGGCGTGTCGGTGGATGCCGACGGCAATCCCGCGCTGCGCATGGCGCTGCAGACGCGCGAACAACATATACGCCGCGAGAAGGCCACTTCAAATATCTGCACCGCGCAGGCATTGCTGGCGATCATGGCCGGCATGTATGCGGTGTATCACGGCGCAGACGGGCTGCGCGGCATCGCACAGCAGGTGCATCTGTCTGCGGCAACGCTGGCGAGCGAATTAAAAAAGCTCGGCTACACTGTTGCCGAAGAAAAGTTCTTCGACACGATCAAGCTCACCCATACCGACAACGTGAAGATCCACGCGCTGGCGGAGACGGCACATATCAATTTCCGCTATACCGATGACGGGCTGAGCATCGCGCTGGATCAGACCACCGATGCCGACGCGCTGAATGCGATGCTGCGAGTATTGGCGCAGGCTGCCGGCAAGACTGCTACGGTCGTCACTCAGGCGCAGGTGTTCGCCCAGGCCATGCTCGTCAAGCCGCGTCAGTCGGCCATCCTGACACACCCTGTATTCAACATCTATCACTCCGAATCGGAGATGATGCGCTACATCAAAAGGCTGGAGAACAATGACCTGTCGCTGACCCACTCAATGATCTCGCTGGGCTCCTGCACGATGAAGCTGAATGCGGCATCGGAATTGATCCCGCTGACCTGGCCGGAATTCGCCCATCTGCATCCTTTCGTGCCGGTGGAACAGGCCGAAGGTTATCAGGAGATCATCGCCGGTCTGGATGCCGATCTGTCCGAGATCACCGGCTTCGCCAAGATGAGCTTTCAGCCCAACAGCGGCGCACAGGGCGAGTATGCCGGGCTGCTGGTGATCCAGGCATATCACCGTTCGCGTGGCGAAGGGCAGCGCAATGTGGCACTGATCCCCGCCTCGGCACACGGCACCAATCCGGCGAGCGCGGCGATGTGCGGCATGCACATCGTAGTGGTGAAATGTGACAAGCACGGCAACATCGATATCGATGATCTGCGCGAAAAAGCCGGACAGCATAAGGATGACCTGTCCTGCCTGATGGTGACCTACCCCAGCACGCATGGCGTGTATGAAGAAGGCATCAAGGACATCACCCGCATCATTCACGACAATGGCGGGCAGGTGTACATGGACGGCGCGAACATGAACGCGCAAGTCGGCCTGACCAGCCCCGGCAACATCGGCGCTGACGTGTGCCACCTGAATCTGCACAAGACCTTCGCGGTACCGCACGGCGGCGGCGGGCCCGGCATGGGGCCGATCGGCGTGGCAGCGCATCTGGCACCCTTCCTGCCCAAACACCCGGTGGTCAAGACCGGCGGCGCGCAAGGCATCCACGCGGTATCCGCAGCACCTTACGGCAGCGCGCTGATCCTGCTGATCTCCTACGGCTACATCAAGATGATGGGCGGGGAAGGCTTGACCGAAGCCACGCGCATCGCGATACTGAATGCCAACTACATCAAGGAGTCATTGAAGGATCACTACCCCACCTTGTACAGCGGCAAGAATGGCCGCTGCGCGCACGAAATGATCCTGGCCTGTGCCGACTTCAAACGCGAAGCCGGGATCGAAGTGGCAGACATCGCCAAACGCCTGATGGATTATGGATTCCACGCACCCACCACCTCGTTCCCGGTAGTCGATACACTGATGGTTGAACCCACAGAGAGCGAATCAAAGGCCGAGCTGGATCGCTTCTGTTCCGCGATGATCTCCATCCGTGGCGAGATAGACGAGATCATCTCGCGCAAAGCCGACAAGAAGGACAATGTCATCAAGCATGCACCGCATACCGCCAAGGCAGTGGTTACGAGCGACTGGAAGCACAGCTACTCGCGCGAGAAAGCCGCCTTCCCGTTGCCTTGGGTGCGCGACAATAAATTCTGGCCCAGCGTTGCGCGGGTGGACAATGTGTATGGCGACAAGAACCTGGTCTGCGCTTGCCCGCCGGTCGAGTCGTATGCCGATCCCGCGCTGTAATACACGACACAGCTATAATCCTGTTCGGAGCCTTTCCCGAATCCGCGTACAGATTGACCAGAAAATTCCTGAAGCAGGAGGGTTATTGTGGAAAACCCCAACAAGCACCCGCGCGGTTTGATTCATGCCTGGCGCGCTACCGGCATAGCATTACAGGGCTTGCGCGCGGCATGGCAACATGAAGACGCGTTTCGCCAGGAAGTGCTGATCGCGGTGATCGCGATACCTGCCGCGCTGCTGCTGCCGGCAACCCCTCTCGGCAAAGCCTTGATGATCGCCAGCATCCTGCTGGTGCTGATCGTCGAACTGCTCAACTCCGCGCTCGAGACCGCAGTGGATCACACCTCGCTGGAACGGCACCCGCTCGCCAAACGCGCCAAAGACATCGCCAGCGCGGCGGTGTTTTTGAGTATCGTGAATGCGCTGGTGGTGTGGGGGATGGTGCTGTTTGGACGTGGATAATTCCAATTTCAATTTAAAAATGACATTGCGGTGGGAGCGGCCTCCAGGCCGCGATGAGT
>DATBWQ010000102.1:0-8466 GCA_036514695.1 Gallionella sp.
CGTGCGCTGTGCGCACGACCATATTTTGAATCGTGCGCACAGCGCACGCTACATCCCGGCATCGAACAGCCACATATCCATAGCCAACAAACCATACGTCACTACCTGGTTCAGGCGCTGTGCGCTGTCGATCCTGTCCGCCGCGCCGAGTGCCACGAACAGCGGCAGCAAGTGCTCGTCAGTGGGGTGATTCTGCACGGCATGCGGCGCAAGGGTGCGATAGGCGCTGAGCGCTGCCAGATCGCCTGCCTTGATCCGCTCCGCCATCCAGTCGCAGAATTCAGTGACCCAGGCCGGCGCGGGTTCGCCCTGGGGATGTTTGAATATGGCACGCAGGTTGTGCGTGATCGAACCGCTGCCGATGATCAGCACACCCTGTTCGCGCAATAGGCGCAGCGCGCGGCCCAGCGCGATGTGCCAAGCTGGATCTTTATCCGGCTGAAGCGAAAGTTGCGCGACCGGAATATCTGCATTGGGATACATCAAACTCAGCGGTACCCACGCGCCGTGATCGAGGCCGCGTGTGTCATCCAGTTGCGCCGGTATGCCAGCCTGCTGCAACAACCCGGCAGCGGCTTGCGCCATCGCCGGAGCGCCGGGTGCGGGATATTGCAGCTTATACAACTCCTCAGGGAAGCCGCTGAAGTCATGGATGGTTTCCAGCTGGACGGCGCGACTGACGGTAGGGATGCGCGTTTCCCAATGCGCCGAGATCACCAGGATCGCGGACGGCCTGGGCAATCGTGCGCCGAGCTGCCGCCACGACGCGCCCGTCTCACCCGGCTCGACCGGCAGAGTGGGTGCGCCATGTGAAACGAACAGGACGGGCATTTTCATGCTGCAAATTCTAAACCTGTTTACCACGGAACACACGGAAATGAACTACCCCGCGCCAAGAGCGCGGGGTATCGGAAAAACTTGAGCGGGCGTAGCCCGGATGGAATGCAATGGAATCCGGGGGAACTTCGGCCACGCCCACCAAACCCCGGATTCCGCTGCGCTACATCCGGGCTACATCACTAACACATGGTTCGACATGCTCACCACGAACGGATTTAGAATGTGCCTCAATGAGTGTCAAGAATAAGTACGGAGGGGATATGGAACTCAGACGATTGGGCGAGAGCGATCTGCGGGTGTCGGCGTTGGGACTCGGCACGATGACCTTCGGCGAACAGAACAGCGAGGCGGATGCCCATGCGCAACTCGATCTGGCAGTATCGCGCGGGGTGAATTTCATCGATAGCGCCGAGATGTATCCGGTCCCGCCGCGCGCCGAAACACAGGGGCGCACCGAAAGCTATATCGGCTCGTGGCTGAAACATCAGCCGCGCGAAAAACTGATCGTCGCAACCAAGATCACCGGGCCATCGCGTGGCTTCTCATGGATACGCAACGGCCCGCGCATCAATCGCCAGCATCTCGAAGCGGCGATAGACGGCAGCCTGAAGCGCTTGCAGACCGACTACGTCGATCTCTACCAGATCCATTGGCCGGACCGCTATGTGCCGATGTTCGGCGCGACTGGTTATGACATCGCACAGGAACACGACACCGTGCCGATCATCGAACAACTTGAGGCACTCGCGGATTTGGTCAAAGCCGGCAAGGTGCGCCACATCGGGCTGAGCAATGAGACTCCCTGGGGAGTGAGTGAATTCCTAAGGTGTGCGGAAAGATCCGGACTGCCGAAGATCGTATCGGTGCAAAATGCCTATCACCTGATGAATCGGAGTTTCGAGTCGGGACTGGCTGAAATCTGTCGCCACCAGAAAGTCGGCCTGCTCGCCTATAGCCCGCTGGCGTTCGGTCATCTGTCCGGAAAATATCTCACCGATCCACCAGCGCAGGGGCGCATCACGTTGTTTCCCGGCTTCGGGCAGCGCTACGCCAAGCCCAATGTGCCTGCGGCAAGCAAGGAATATGCGCGCATCGCGCGCGAAGAGAATTTGAGTCCTGCACAAATGGCCCTGGCCTTCGCGCGTACCCGCTGGTTCACCAGCAGCGTGATACTCGGCGCGACCAGTTTGCAGCAGTTGAAGGAAAATCTGGATAGTGCCGATATGATGTTATCGACAGAAGTGCTGGAGAGAATCTATGCGGTACATCGCTTATACCCAAACCCGGCACCTTAAAACCATGCATTCCTGTTGGGATGCACAAATCGGGTGAGCGAAACCCGCCATGCATAAACTGAAGGGCGCGCATCCGAAGTTTGTTCTCATGAATGAACTTTTATCAGATTAGCCACTCTAGTTCCCCGAACCAAAACTCGGTAATCGAAGCGACAAGACCCGCATGAACTCAATTGTCATACAGAATAATATCATCAGCTCAAGGAGTAATGAATGAAATGCAATGTCAGGTTTAGAAATATCGCCGCCGGTATCTGCATGGCGGCTGTAGCGGGAACGGTGCATGCAGAGGATACGGCGCTGAATCCTGAATTTCCATCTGCCGCCAGTTTGTATACCAGGAACTCCCCATTCATGGACTCCAAGTCCTACATGCTTGCATTGAATGAGGGTGATCCCGCCCAGGGGGAGGCCGCGATGCCGGTGGCTCCGGCTGCCGGATTTGAACCGCCGCTGTTCAGCGGGAGCAATGCCCACAAGTATCTGGGGTTGGGAACGCTGGCGCTGGTCGTTGCAACGGTGATCGCTCCGAAACCGCCTGAAATCGAGGATAGGGCGCCAACTCAGGCGGAACTCGATGCACAGGATTCAAGCACTCATGCAAAATTGGGACGTGCAACGGCGGCACTGGCCGCTGCCACGGTGACGACCGGGCTGCTGGCTCACTGGGACGACTTCCATCTTGAAGACGGGCTGTACGACCCGGATAACCTGCACGCGCTGCTGGGCACTGCGGGTTCGCTGGCCATGCTTTATGCAGTGTCCAAAGCGCCTGGCGGCGGACATGCGGGCATGGGGATGGCGGGCGGTGTCGCCATGGGTGTCGCTATTAAAATCACTTGGTAACGGGGTGTGAAGATGCAAAACAAATTGAAAATCGTCGCCTTGCTGGCCGGCGCGCTGCTGGTGAATAGCACTTATGCCGGGGCACAAGAGGACTTTGCGGTATGGCTGTTTAATTTCGAGCGCACCAAAGAAGTGAAACCGGTCACCAACCAGCAGTATCAGGACGAATGCAAGGAATGCCACTTTGCCTATCAGCCGGGTCTGTTGCCGGCAAAATCCTGGGAAAAACTTCTGACTACCGATGCGTTGCGCGATCACTTTGGCGACAACGCCGAGATGGACAAAGACACGCTGCGAGCTATTCATGATTACGCGGTGGAGAACGCGGCGGATAGATCCTGGTACAAGCGTTCACGCAAGATCGCTGTCGCCACAACAGCAGGCCCGGCGCCGCTACGGATCACCGAACTGCGCTATATCGAACGCAAGCACCGTGACATCCCGGAAAAGATGGTCAAGGGCAACAAGGATGTGAAGTCGCTGAGCTACTGTGACAAGTGCCACACCCAAGCCGCGAAGGGCGTGTTCGATACCGATACCGTGGCTATCCCGAATCATCCCGATTGGGATGATTGATTCAGGCAGCCGCCTGCTACGCCGCGATAAACTCCAGACGTTTGCGGCGGAACGCCCCACAAGGGGGCTTCCGCCCTACCTTTCGAGCCTGGCGTAGGGCGGAACGCTTGCGGTTCCGCCGCATGACATTTCTATTGCGGCGGAACGCCCCTTTGGGGCTTCCGCCCTACATCTATTAACCAAATTCATGGCCGCTCGCCTGCGGCAATGTCGTCAATCTCCCCGCCACCCCAATCCATCGGATAAACGCCCGCCCTCACCAAATGGTGGAAGGTGGAATACGGCCATTGCGCAACCGAGGTCGCGTGTCCGTGTTTGACCGGGTTGAAATGAACATAATCCAGATGCCGTGCGTAATCATCATCGTCGCGAATAACATGCTCCCAAAAACGACGTTGCCAGATTCCGCGTTCGCCTTTCGCAGCACGCGCGGGTGAACGCCATTCGTCCGGCTCCACGGCACGCACAAAGCGTATCTTGATCGCCTTGATGCGGTTGGAGAAATCATCATCACCCGGCGGCAAGGTAATCACGCAATGGATATGTTCTGGAAGCACCACCCATGCGTCAATGTGGAATGGGCGTTCGATGCGGGTGCGCCGCACCGATTCGCGCAATGCCTCAATGTGTCGAATCAACAAATCGGAACGGCGATTGAGCAGGTTGATGGTAAAGAAGTAGGTACCGCCCGGCACGCGATAACGGCGATAGTCAGGCATTCTTTCCTCCTATGCGTTATGGCGGAACGCCCCACAAGGGGACTTCCGCCCTACCTCTCAAACCTGGCGTAGGGCGGAACGCTTGCGGTTCCGCCATATGGTTTTCGATGTTGGCGGAACGCCCCAGCGGGGCTTCCGCCCTACGGTTTGACTGGCCTCACTTTGCTCGCCGCCAATTTTGCACGCCCTCGCGCCTCATCGGTATCTTTCCCTGTAGCCAGCGCCACGCCCATGCGGCGGCGCGTGAAGGATTCCGGTTTGCCGAACAGGCGCACATCGCTGTGCGGCACGCGCAGCGCTTCGTCCACGCCTTTGAACGCGATGCCTTGTGCCTCCAGTTGACCGTAGATCACCGCACTCGCGCCGGGCGTTCGTAAACTGACATCCACCGGCAGGCCGAGTATCGCGCGGGCGTGCAACTCGAATTCGTTCTGCACCTGCGAGCACATCGTCACCATGCCGGTGTCGTGCGGACGCGGACTGACTTCGCTGAACCATACCTCGTCGCCTTTGACGAACAACTCCACACCGAAGATGCCCAGCCCGCCGAGGTCGTCGGTCACCTTTTCGGCGATCTCGCGCGAGCGCTGCAAAGCCAGCGGCGACATGGCTTGCGGCTGCCAGCTTTCCACATAGTCGCCGTGCACCTGCACATGGCCGATAGGCTCGCAGAAATGCGTTGCTGTTTTGCCGTCCGCGCCGATCGCGCGAACGGTGAGCTGGGTGATCTCATAATCGAAGCGGATCAAGCCTTCGACGATCACTCGCCCCTGATTCACGCGACTGCCGCTGGCGGCATAGTTCCACGCCGCCTCCACTTCATCGGCACTATCCACTCTGGATTGCCCCTTGCCGGACGAAGACATCACCGGCTTGATAATGCACGGGTAGCCGATCTGCTCGATCGCGGCGCGCATCTCTGCAAGGCTGTCGGCAAAACGATACGGCGAAACCGGCAAGCCCAGCGTCTCAGCAGCCAGGCGGCGGATACCTTCGCGGTTCATCGTCAGGCGTGCTGCACGGGCGGTGGGAATGACGCGCGCGATGCCTTCCCGCTCGATCTGTTCCAGCATGTCGGTGGCGATCGCTTCGATCTCGGGCACGATGATGTGCGGCTGCTCTCTTTCAATGAGGGCGCGCAATGCCGCGCCGTCCGCCATGTTGATGACATGGGCGCGATGCGCGACCTGATGTCCGGGCGCATCGGCGTAGCGATCCACTGCGATGGTTTCCACGCCGAGGCGTTGCAGCGCGATGATGACTTCCTTGCCCAACTCACCGCTGCCGAGCAGCATGACGCGGGTCGCGGAAGGGGTGAGCGGGGTACCGATGATCAACGATTTATCTTGAGTGTTCATACGATATGACGGCAGGTGTAGGGGCTGCGTGAAATTATACACATGCAGGTGGTTCTGCTTGTGCGACAACGGGAGTAATATGTATCAGCCATTCCAACCATCAGGAGCGAGATCATGACGAACATCGTGCAATTACTGGGTGACGAAGCAGAGCATCTGTTGAAATATCGCTGTACCGGCATACCCAAAGAGTCGCTGCACCTGCCTGGCGCGGATTATGTGGATCGCGTGGTGGCGATCAAAGACCGCAAGCCCGGTGTGCTGCGCAGCCTACAAGCCTTGTACGGGCAAGGCCGGTTGGCCAACAGCGGCTACCTTTCGCTGCTGCCGGTGGACCAGGGCGTGGAGCACTCCGGCGGCGCATCGTTCGCGCCCAACCCGATCTATTTCGACCCGGACAACATCGTAAAGCTCGCCATCGAAGGCGGCTGCAACGGCGTCGCCTCGACACTCGGTGTGTTGTCCTCGGTGGCGCGCCGCTATGCGCACAAGATCCCGTTCATCGTGAAGATCAACCACAACGAAATACTGACCTACCCGAATATGTTCGACCAGACGCTGTTCGCCAGCGTGGATCAGGCCTTCGACATGGGCGCGGTGGCAGTGGGCGCGACGGTGTTCTACGGCTCCGAGCATTCGCGCCGGCAGATCCAGGAGATCTCCGAGGCGTTCGAGCATGCGCACGAACTCGGCATGGCCACGATACTGTGGGCGTATCTGCGCAACCCGGCGTTCAAGACCGCCGACAAGGATTACCACGTCGCATCCGACCTCACCGGACAGGCCAACCACCTCGCCGTCACAATCAACGCCGACATCGTCAAGCAGAAGATGGCCGAGAACAACGGCGGCTACAACGCGATCAAGTTCGGCAAGACCCACCCCAAGGTCTATAGCGAACTGACCACCGACCACCCGATCGACCTGGTGCGCTATCAGGTGGCGAACTGCTACATGGGCCGCGTCGGCATGATCAATTCCGGCGGCGAATCGGGCAAGAATGATCTGCAACAGGCAGTGCGCACCGCCGTCATCAACAAGCGCGCCGGCGGCATGGGGCTGATCTCCGGGCGTAAGGCATTCCAGAAACCGATGCAGGACGGCGTGGCGCTGTTGAATGCGATTCAGGATGTGTATCTATCCAAAGATGTGACAGTAGCATGACGGCCACACAATCCTTACCGTCCGCTATGTACCAAAAAGAGACATTTTCTCTGTCAGTACTATTATGAATATGCGGATAGTCAAAATTGATAGATTTACAATTAATCAATTACATATCGAAAATATGCACGCCTCACTATTTTTAATAGTACAGACCGGAGCGTCTGGTGAATAACTATTAGGAGTCAGAAATGCCGGTATCACTCGAACAGTTCTGTGCAAGATTGGCGACCTACTCTCGCGCAGAACTCGAGCAGCTGCTGCGAAACTGCCTCCAACAAGGCAAGACCGATTACGCCCGTGAGGTGAAGGATAGCCTCGACGCTCGATTCCCGGCTTGGGACAAGCCTCGAACTCGACGCGGTTGTAGCCGCACGACCATCGCGCGTTTTCGCGGCAAGGCACAAGAGTTTGATTCCGCGCGTGGAGCCTACATTTGGCTAGTCGAGCGCTTCGCGGAAGTGAATCCTGAGATTTTCACTGATGTTCGCTGGGAAACAACGGGGTACGTCGGCGTTGGAAAACGCCGAGGCCCAGATGGCGCAGCTAGAAACTATTTCGCAAGAACACCTGCCAAACTCTTTCGTAAATCGCCAGCGCTCGCGGATACGCAATCAAATTACCATCGCCTGAGCAATGGGTGGTATGTCAACCTTAATCTGAATACACGCGAAAACTTCGAGATTCTTTGCCGCTTCTCTGCGGTATCAGGACTAGCCCACGACATTGACTGGGATTGGGAGGTTTTTGATCCAACAGAACAGCTTCACGTCAGCCGCCGACGGGTACAACTTGCAGCCGAGTTGGATAAAGAGATCAATGAATTCTTTGCGCAATCTTCAAAATCTGACTCCTAACCCGACAGTCGAGAGGGACTGTAACCTTCCCCCAAAATAGTTGACACCTCCCCATATAACCTCTGCGAGCACATCTCTCATGAAACAAACGGAATTAAAAGACCAAGCGCTGCGTCGAGCAGAAGAACTTGCACGAAGCGGCAAGTACCCAGATTGGGCTCTGATTGAGCACGCGTTGAAGTCTGAAGGCTACAAGAAAGCCCGAATATGGCTGGATGATCATTTCATTCGCCAAGAGCTAAACGATCTCTGCAAGCGGCACTACGTCACTGCTCCGGGCAAAGGTTAATTGACATGGACGCACAGGTGGTATGGCTCTGGAACGGCTGGGGCGCGCTTTTCCTCGCGGGAGTGGCACTGTGGCAGTTTCTTCACATAGCAGTATCAGTCTTCTTCCAAGGTCTATATTTTCTGCGCGACCCCTTGGCCCTGTTTCTCGGACTACCATCAATTATTCTTGGCTTTGTCCTTGGCGGATGGGTCGTTGGTCTATTGAATATTGTTCTCGGCGTCGCCATCGCTACTACCATAGCAAGAATGATCGTCATATTCCGTGAGCGGAACTAAGGTCGAACTTCCGCTAAAAGGAGAAAGGTCTAACACTACGCTCAACCGGACGCTGCACGATAAAGCCGCGCAGCGCCGGTTAGTTCCTGGGCCTAAGGAGGAACCGCTTATGACTATTCACATTTTCGAGCTTCAAGGATGCACCGAGGCTAATCTCCCTGCAGTTCATGGATCGCTGGTGCGCATCTCAAATTGCACCATTCACCGAACGGCGAAGGGCATATTCCTCCTTAGCGTCGAGGCT
>DATBWQ010000103.1:0-27727 GCA_036514695.1 Gallionella sp.
AAAGCCCGCCCTACGGTAAATCACTTAACAGCCATGAATTATGTAAAGCTCAATAATCCTGCAGGTGACCATGGCTTTCATACGCGGAATTCTTGATCGTATCGTTCTGGTGGCCGGTGTCATTGCGGCGGGCTGCATACCGAGCTTTATTGCGCAATACCGGCAACGCGTTGGCGGAATGCTCGATCAGGTTCTTAAGGATCTTGCGCCGTTCCAGGCTATCGCCGACAAGTTCCATCATGGCAGTATTCAGGAACTCATCCGGCACCACTTGGACAGCACCGATCTGACTTTTTACAACGAGGGTGCGGCGGTACAGGCCATGGTGGAGTCTGCCGAGCAATTGCGGAGAGTTTTTCAGGCGCTCGACACGGATCTGTTCCACCAATTGGGTTACCTGATCACCAAAATGGATCCGCTCATTGCCCGTGCGACCTGGGACATATTTTCGCCTTCGTTCGGATTGTCCGTTGAGAGTGTCGTGTTCGGGTCTGCCGTGGGTGTTTTGATCTGGCTGACGTTCCTGTCTGTCTGGTACGGCATCGCTCGCCTGATAAGAATATTCACCGCCCGATGAACCTTAAAACCGTAGTTGAACCACGAAGGGCACGAAGAACGCGAAGAAAAACAATGCACCGACAGAATACGAGCATCACCATGCCGGTGAGCTTCCAATATCACGCAACTCCATGAAAAATCTTCGTGATCTCCGTGTTCTTCGTGGTGAACTGAGTTTTTCAGGATGATAGCCTGCCGAGGCTGAATGACTACCCTATCTGAGAGTGATTGGATCATCTGTTCGATGTTGGCTACATAAAAAAAGCAGCCAAAGCTGCTTTTTTGTTTTTGCCGCCGGCCCGGTCAGTGTCCCGATCTCTTGCGCAGTTGCTGGATCGCGCGCAACTGGGCTATCGCCTCGGCCAGCTCGGCTTGGGCCTGCGCATAATCGATGTCGGAGGTGCGGTTCTTCATCGACTCTTCGGCATCCTGCTTGGCCTGCAACGCGCGTGCCTCATCCAGGTCCGCGCCGCGTATCGCGGTGTCGGCCAGTATGGTCACGACGCCGGGCTGCACTTCCAGCATGCCGCCCGAAACGTAGATCAGTTCTTCCTGCTCCTGGTCAGGCCGCTTGATCCTGACTGACCCGGGTTTGATGCGCGTCATCAGTGCGGTATGGCGCGGATAGATACCCAGCTCGCCCATTTCGCCGGGCACGACTACCACTTCAGCCAGCCCGGAAAAGATGGACGCTTCCGCGCTCACCACATCGACGTGTACGGTCATTGGCATGGTTGTTCCCATTTCTCTCTAGAGTGTTTTGGCCTTTTCAACCGCTTCTTCGATCCCGCCGACCATGTAGAACGCTTGTTCCGGCAGGTGATCGTATTCGCCTTCGACGATGCCCTTGAAGCCCTTGATGGTGTCTTTCAGTGTGACGTATTTGCCCGGGCTGCCGGTGAACACTTCCGCCACGTGGAACGGCTGGGACAGGAAGCGCTGGATCTTGCGGGCGCGTGCCACGGCCAGCTTGTCTTCCGGTGCCAGTTCGTCCATGCCCAGGATCGCGATGATGTCGCGCAATTCCTTGTAGCGCTGCAAGGTAGCCTGAACGCCGCGCGCCACGTTGTAATGTTCTTCGCCCACCACCAGCGGATCGAGCTGGCGCGAGGTGGAATCCAGCGGGTCGACCGCAGGATAGATACCCAGCGAGGCGATATCGCGCGACAGCACGACGGTGGAATCCAGGTGGAGGAAGGTGGTCGCCGGGGACGGGTCGGTCAAATCATCCGCCGGCACATACACCGCCTGGATCGAAGTGATCGAACCGGTCTTGGTCGAGGTGATACGTTCTTGCAAACGTCCCATTTCTTCCGCCAGCGTCGGCTGGTAACCCACCGCGGAAGGCATACGGCCCAACAGCGCGGACACTTCGGTACCGGCCAGTGTGAAGCGATAGATGTTGTCCACGAAGAACAGGATGTCGCGGCCTTCATCGCGGAAATACTCGGCCATGGTCAGGCCGGACAGCGCCACGCGCAGACGGTTGCCGGGCGGTTCGTTCATCTGGCCGAACACCATGGCCACTTTGGACTCGGGCAGATTTTCCAGCTGGATGACGCCCGCTTCCGACATTTCGTGGTAGAAGTCGTTGCCCTCGCGCGTGCGCTCGCCCACGCCAGCGAACACGGACAAGCCGGCGTGCTGCTTGGCGATGTTGTTGATCAGTTCCAGCATGTTCACGGTCTTGCCCACACCCGCGCCGCCGAACAGACCAACCTTGCCGCCTTTGGCAAACGGACAAACCAGGTCGATCACCTTGATGCCGGTTTCCAGCAGATCAACGGAAGGTGACAGTTCGTCGAACTTCGGCGCTTTCTGGTGTATCTCGCGCCTTTCTTTGCACTGAATCTCGCCGGCGTCGTCGATCGGGCGGCCCAGCACATCCATGATACGGCCCAGCGTGCCGCTGCCGACCGGCACGGAAATACCTTTGCCGCTGGAATTGACCACCATGCCGCGGCGCAAGCCGTCGGAAGAGCCCATCGCGATGGTGCGCACGACGCCGTCGCCAAGCTGCTGCTCGACTTCAAAGGTCAGTCCCGCTTCGGCAGTCGATGATCCCACGTCTGCAAGTTGCAATGCCTCATACACTTTGGGCATTTGATCGCGTGGAAATTCGATGTCGACCACCGCACCGATACACTGAACGATTTTTCCTTGTTTCATTTTTGATGATTCCCCGTCTAGATTAATTTTGTATTTTGCAGGCCATATTTTTTATATTGGGTCTTTGCAGATCTGGCCTTAACCAACCGCTGCAGCACCGCTGACGATCTCGGAAATCTCGCGGGTGATGGCCGCCTGGCGTGCCTTGTTGTATACCAGCTTGAGCTCGCCAATCACGCTCTTGGCGTTATCCGATGCGGCTTTCATCGCCACCATACGCGCGCTTTGTTCGGAAGCCATGTTTTCAACGACGGCCTGGTAGACCAGCGATTCGACATAACGCACCAGCAACTCATCGATCACCTTCTTGGCATCCGGCTCGTAGATATAGTCCCAGCTGCCCTCGGCGGTTCCGATCTGCTCGCCGCTCAGCGGCAGCAATTGCTCGACGCATGGCTCCTGCTTCATCGTGTTGACGAAATGGTTGTAGCTGATGTGTATCGAGTCGATCTCGCCCGCCGTGTAGGCATCCAGCATCAGCTTCACCGCGCCGATCAATTTCTCGATATGTGGCGTATCACCCAGACCGGTCAGATTGGATCTGACCTTGGCGCCGATACGCGACATGAAACCCAGACCCTTGTTGCCGATCGGGCACACCAAAATACCTTTGCCTTCACCTTCCCAGTCCTTCATGCGGTTCACCGCGAGACGCAGGATATTGGTATTCAGGCCGCCGCACAGACCCTTGTCCGAAGTCACCACGATCAGGCCGACGTTCCGGTTCTCTGCGCGCTTCACCAGAAACGGATGTTTATATTCCGGATTGGCGCGCGACAGGTGCGCAGCCACCGCGCGTATCTTTTCCGCGTAGGGGCGCGCCGCGCGCATCCGTTCCTGCGCTCTGCGCATCTTGGCTGCGGCGACCATTTCCATCGCGCGTGTGATCTTGCGTGTGTTCTCTACACTCTTGATCTTCGCGCGGATCTCTTTACTGCCAGCCATAGTTCAACCCGCCCTAGTAAACAGCCGTCGACTTGAATTTCTCAATCGCTGCGGACAACAGTTTTTCGTTATCGGCATTCAGATCCTTGCTAGTCTCGATCGTGTCCAGCAGGGTCTTGTTATTGGATTTCAGGTAAGTGTGCAATGCCGACTCGAACGCCAATGCCTTAGGCACGGGCACGTCGTCGAAATAGCCTTTGTTGACCGAGAACAGTGTGACCGCCATGTTTGCAACCGGCAGCGGGGAGTACTGCAGCTGTTTCATCAGTTCGGTCACCATGCGTCCGCGCTCAAGTTGCTTGCGGGTCGCTTCGTCCAGGTCGGAGGCGAACTGAGCGAAGGCCGCCAGTTCACGATACTGCGCCAGTGCCAGACGCACACCACCGCCGAGTTTCTTGATCACCTTGGTTTGCGCCGCGCCACCCACGCGGGATACCGAGACACCGGCGTTGATCGCAGGACGGATACCGGAATTGAACAGATCGGTTTCCAGAAAGATCTGGCCGTCGGTGATCGAGATCACGTTGGTCGGCACGAAGGCTGACACGTCGCCCGCCTGTGTCTCGATGATGGGCAATGCGGTTAGCGAACCGGTCTTGCCTTTGACTGCGCCCTTGGTGAACGCTTCCACGTAATCGGCATTCACGCGCGCAGCACGTTCCAGCAGACGGGAGTGCAAATAGAACACGTCGCCGGGATACGCTTCGCGGCCGGGCGGACGGCGCAGCAACAATGAGATTTGACGGTACGCCCAGGCTTGCTTGGTCAGATCGTCATAAACGATCAGTGCGTCTTCACCGCGATCGCGGAAGTATTCACCCATCGTGCAACCTGCATAAGGCGCCAGGAACTGCATCGCGGCAGAATCCGAAGCGGTCGCCACGACCACGATGGTGTAACCCAGCGCGCCGTGTTCTTCAAGCTTGCGCACCACGTTGGCGATGGTCGATGCTTTTTGACCGATAGCCACATACACGCAGGTCATGTTCTGACCCTTCTGGTTGATGATCGCATCCACCGCCACGGCTGTCTTGCCGGTCTGGCGGTCGCCGATGATCAGTTCGCGCTGACCGCGGCCGATAGGAACCATGGCGTCGATCGATTTCAAGCCGGTCTGTACCGGTTGATCAACTGACTTGCGCGAGATCACACCCGGCGCGACTTTTTCGATCTTGTCGGTCATCCTGGCATTGACCGGGCCCTTGCCGTCGATCGGCTGGCCCAGTGCATTCACCACGCGTCCGCACAACTCCGGCCCAACCGGCACTTCCAGAATGCGGCCGGTGCATTTGACGGTGTCGCCTTCGGTGATGTGCTCATATTCACCGAGCACCACAGCGCCGACTGAATCCCGCTCCAGGTTGAGCGCCAGGCCGAAGGTGTTGCCGGGGAATTCCAGCATTTCACCCTGCATCACATCGGAGAGTCCGTGTACACGAACGATACCGTCGGTGACGCTGACTACCGTGCCTTCGGTGCGTGCTTGTGTCAGTGCCTCGAAGTTTTCGATGCGGCTGCGTATCAGATTGCTAATTTCAGAAGGGTTGAGCTTCATGTGGATTTCCTCATTGATAAATCTATATCAGGCGCAGGGGCGATTCATGAATCGCCCTTACATCTCTGTCATCACGCAAGCGCGTTTGCCATTTCGCCAAGACGGGTGCGCGCAGAACCATCGATCACCTTGTCTCCTGCACGAATCACCACGCCGCCCAGCAATTCTTTATTGACTTTGCAGACCAGCTTGATCTCGCGTCCCATGCGCGCCTTCAGCGATCTGACGATTTTTTCCTGTTGCGCAGCAGAAAGTTCGAACGCAGAGTCCACCACGACATTCACGGTCTTTTCCGCTTCCGCCCGCAACGCCTCGAAAATAGCGGCGATTTCCGGCAGCAGCAGCAGACGCTGATTGTCCACCAGCACCCGGACAAAGTTGCGCTGCTGGGTTTTTGCCTCGCTACCCAGCAAACCTTCCATCAGACTTTCGATTTGCTTTCTGGCAACTCGCGGATTGGTGACCACTGCGCGAACTTCCGGATGGCAAGCCGATTCAGCGAGAGACAGCAGCATTTCAGACCAGCCTTTCAGATCCGCGAGCTTCTGCGCTTCTTCAAAGGCCGCTTGGGCATAGGGTCGCGCTGTGGTAATGGCTTCAGACATGGCTATCAGATTTCCGCGACGAGTTTGTCGAGCAGGTCGCTGTGAGCCTTGGCGTCGATTTCACGACCCAGTATCTTGCCGGCTCCGGCAAGCGCGATCGATGACACCTGGGTGCGCAATTGCTCCTTGGCGCGAAACACTTCCTGGTCGATCTCGGCCTTGGCGCCCGCGATGATGCGATCGCCTTCTACCTTGGCTTGTGCCTTGGCTGCTTCGACGATCTCGCTGGCGCGCTTTTCACCATTGGCCACGATTTCGCCGACCTTTTCCTTGGCTTCACGCAGAATCTCCGCGGAACGCCTGGCGGCCAGTTCCAGGTCATGCTTCGCCCGTTCCGCATCTGCCAAACCATCGGCGATGTGCTTGCGGCGTTGATCCAGCGCGGCCATGATCGGAGGCCAGACGAACTTCATGCAGAACCACACGAACAGTGCGAACATGATCGTCTGAGCGAGAAGAGTTGCATTGATATTCATGCAAGCTACCTTTCTTTAGTTATACGTTGTCGCCCGAGAAGGCTTAATGCGCAACCGCAAACAAAACGTACATCGCGATACCGACAGCAATCATCGGGACTGCATCGACCAGGCCCATCACCACGAAGAACTGAACGCGCAGCATAGGGATGAGCTCTGGTTGGCGTGCAGCACCCTCCAAGAAGCGGCCGCCCAGAATACCGATACCGACGGCCGCGCCCAGCGCGCCCAGACCCATCATCAGTGCTCCGGCGATGTACAGCAGTGCATTTGCCATTTCCATTTTTTATTTCTCCTGTTTGAAAAAGTTAAAGTTATAAAATCAAAATCGATGAGGTTGTTTTTTAGTGATGTTGATTTAATGATGTTCTTGGTGCGCCATATCCAGATAAACCACCGTCAGCGTCATGAAGATGAACGCCTGCAGGGTCACGATCAGAATGTGGAAGATCGCCCACCCCAGCGACAGCAGGATCTGCGATCCATACAGCGTGGCGCTGCCGATCGACAGTCCCGCCCACGCACCGCCCATCAGCGCGATAAGGATAAAGATCATCTCACCGGCATACATGTTGCCGAACAGACGCAGCGCCAGCGAAATCGGTTTGGCGATCAGGTTGACCCCTTCCAGCAGCAGATTGACCGGCATGCCCCACTTGCCAAACGGTTGCAGCGTCAATTCGCCGGCGAATCCGCCCACACCCTTCATCTTGACACTGTAGTAGAGCACCAGTAAAAACACGCCGATCGCCATGCCGAACGTGGCATTCGGGTCAGTGGTGGGCACAACCTTGAAGAAGGGGACGCCGAGTTGTTGCATCAGCAGGGATGTGTAGTCTATCGGCAACAGGTCCATCAGGTTCATCGAAAAAACCCAGAAGAAGATGGTCAGCGCCAGGGGGCCTATCATGTCGTTCTTGCCGGAAAACGAGCCGCGCACGCTGCCGTCTATGAATTCGATCGCCCACTCGCAAAAATTCTGCAGGACACCTGGAGTTCCTGCGGTGGCGCTCCTGGCAGCGCGGCTAAACATGAACAGGAAGACTGCGCCCAACAACATGGACATCAATACCGTGTCCAGATTGAGCGCCCAGAAACCCATCGCCTTGGCTTCCTCGGCGCTGTGCGCAATACCCAGGGTGCCGTCCGGCAACCGGCCATATGTGAGGTTCTGTAAGTGATGCTTGATGTATTCCGCTGATGTATGCGCTTCGCTAGACATTTTTAGTCACTATCAATCTTTAAATCTGATCAAAAACAACCGGGCTGCCAGCAGCACCGCTTGACCCATCACAAAGCCGCCCAGCAAAGCGAGCGGCGATAACTTCAGTGCTGCCATGCACAAACCGAGCAGCACAACAACCACCAGAAACCTCTCGGTGGCGTAAAAATACATGAGTCGCAGTTGATGATGTGCGTTCTGGACAGGAGACAAAGCCGCTCGAGACATTCTCCAGGCCAGCAATGCTCCGTTGACAACGGAAACCCCACCTCCACACAACACCGCCAAAGCTTGTTGCGGTGTACCCTTCATGCCGTAAACCAAGCCTGCAACCACCAGTGTGGCCGCCATTTGCAATCCAGGCACCTGGCGTGCCAATCTTTTTTCCTTGGCTTCGGCATCGCAAAGCGCGGCGATGATAGCGGCGTTTTCAGGGGGTGTCAAACGTTGTGGCGGTTCATCACCCATGATATTTCTCAACTTACCTGCCTTTTTTAAGCCTGCCCAGGAGCTCATCGAGTTGATCATGATTCGCATATTCAATGATCAGCTTGCCCCCGCCTTTGTTGCCCGGCTTGATTTCCACGCGTGTCCCGAGGTGTGAGCTCATTTCTTCCTGCAACCGCTGTGTGTCACGGTTGATCCTGGTTGCTTTCTTCGGTTTTGTCTTGTGGGGCTCTTCAGTTTGCTTTTGCACCAGGCTTTCCGCTTCGCGCACAGAAAGCCCTTCCATCACGATTTTGCTGGCCAGCAATATCTGCCGCGCGCTCTCCAGCGGCAGCAATGCGCGCGCATGCCCCATATCCAGTTTGTTTTCCATCAACATGTTCTGCACGGTTTTCGGAAGCTTTAACAAGCGCAGCAGATTGCTGGCCGCGCTGCGTGAGCGTCCCACCGCATCTGCGGCGACTTGATGGGTCATTTTGAATTCGTCGATCAATCGCTGGATGCCTACCGCCTCTTCCAGCGGATTCAGGTTTTCACGCTGGATGTTTTCGATCAGCGCCATCGCCAGTGCCGCCTTGTCAGGTACGCTGCGCACCAGCACCGGCACATGGCTCAATCCCGCCAACTGCGCGGCGCGCCAGCGTCTTTCACCGGCGATGATCTCATAGCTGCTGTCGGCAAGCTGCCGCACCAGGATAGGCTGCATGATCCCCTGGGCCTTGATCGAAGCCGCAAGGTCATTCAGCGATGCTGCGTCCATGTGCGTACGCGGCTGATATTTTCCCGGCTTGAGCAGCGTGACCTTCAGATCACGCATCACCTCGTCTTTTTCGCTTTTGCCACCGGACAACAATGCGTCCAGACCACGCCCCAATCCCTTGTGCAGCTTTGCCAT
This sequence comes from Gallionella sp., assembly GCA_036514695.1. GTDB lineage: Bacteria > Pseudomonadota > Gammaproteobacteria > Burkholderiales > Gallionellaceae > Gallionella. Next base: position 8,873 of record DATBWQ010000103.1, read on the forward strand.
CTCTGATCCCTTTATTCCGTTGCGGCAGGCTGTGCCGCGTTGCTCAATAATTCTCCGGCCAGGGCCAGATATGCCTGCGTTCCTTTTGATAGCTTGTCGTGATACAGCACCGGCACGCCATAGCTGGGAGCCTCAGCCAGGCGCACATTACGCGGAATCATGGTGCGATAGACTTTGCTGCCGAAATGTTCCAGTAATTGCTCCGAGACTTGCAGCGCCAGCGCGTTGCGCGGATCGAACATGGTGCGCAATAGTCCCTCGATTTCCAGGTCCGGATTCAGATTGGCGCGCACCTTGCGGATGGTGTTCACCAGGTCGCTCAGCCCCTCCAGTGCGTAATATTCGCATTGCATCGGGATCATCACCGACCTGGCCGCACACAAACCGTTCAGGGTCAGCAAATTCAGGGCTGGCGGACAGTCGATCAGCACGAAGTCATACCCCGGGGCCACCAGTTGCAGCGCATCGCGCAGCCGCATTTCGCGATGGGCCATATCCACCAGTTCGATCTCTGCCCCGGCCAGGTCGCGATTGGCCGGCAGCAAATCATATTTGCCGGCTTCCGCGTGTATGCGCGCTTCGGCTATCGTTTTGCTGCCGAGCAGGACTTCATAGACGCTGGCCTGCAAATCGCGCTTGTCGATGCCGCTGCCCATCGTGGCATTGCCCTGCGGATCAAGGTCGATCAGCAACACGCGCTGCCCGGCTGCCGCGAGACTGGCTGCCAGATTGACACTGGTGGTGGTCTTCCCCACCCCGCCCTTCTGGTTGGTTATGGCTAATATTTTCGTCATGTTGCTTCATTCCCTTTTTCATTGCACTTGATCACTGGGCATGTTGCAATGACCAGACTGCGTGCCGCGCGCAATCCCGGTACCTGTAATGGTATGACGCGTTCCACGCGGCACCCCTCCGGCACACCCGCCAACTCCTGTTCTGCTATGCCCTTCATCGCCGCCCAGCACCCTTGCGGGGCGATCAGGTGGCGCGTGCTGCCTATGAATTCACCCAGCCCGGCAAAAGCACGCGAGATGATTCCGTCAAACTTTTCTGCCGGCTGCCACTCTTCGACTCGCGCGCAGTGAACAGCGACGTTGCGCAACCCCAGCTCGATGACCGCCTGCTGGACAAAACTGGTTTTCTTGCTGTTGCTATCCAGCAGGGTGAACTGCCAGTCCGGTTGTGCGACCGCCAATACCACTCCCGGCAACCCTGCACCACACCCGGCATCCAGCCACCGCCCAGCCCACAAATGTGGCATTACGGCAAGGCTATCAAGCAAGTGATTGCTTACCATTTGCTGCGGGTCGCGTATCGCAGTCAGGTTGTACACCCGGTTCCACTTGTGCAGCAATGCCAGATAATCCAGCAGTTTGATTTGCGCTTCCGTACTCAGCGCAATGCCCAATTGCTCGATGCCGCGCTGTAAATCCTCGGCCAAATTCACGCGCGTTTTTGCTCCGGTTGATTGCCGCGAAACCCGCGCTTCAGGTGTACCAGCAACAAAGAAATCGCTGCCGGGGTGATCCCGGAGATGCGCGCTGCCTGCCCTATGGTTTCGGGCATGTGCTGATTGAGTTTTTGCTGCACTTCGATCGATAGCCCGCGCACCTCGCGATAGTCCATATCGCCTGGCAGGACCAATATCTCATATTGTTCGTTGCGTCCGATCTCATCATGCTGCCGCTCGATATAGCCGTGATATTTCGCCTGAGTCTCCACCTGCTCGGCGACTTTTACATCGTCCACGCCAACGCCCGCGCCGGGCAAAGTCAACAGGCTGGCATAGCTCACATCCGGACGGCGCAACAACTCATGCAAGTTGTATTCACGCTCGATAGGCTTGCCCAGCACGCGGACAGCGTCTTCCGCCGGCAGGTTCCGCGGGCTCACCCAGGTGCCGCGCAAGCGCTCCTGCTCACGGGCGATCGCCTCGCGCTTTTGCTCAAACACCTGCCAGCGCGCGTCATCCACGATGCCCAGCTTGCGGCCGGTCTCGGTCAGTCTTAGATCCGCGTTGTCTTCACGCAATTGCAAACGATATTCCGCCCGGCTGGTGAACATGCGATACGGCTCGGAAACCCCCTGCGTGATCAAATCGTCCACCAGCACACCCAGATACGCTTCGTCACGGCGCGGGCACCATGCTTCCTGTTCACGTGCTTGCAGCGCAGCATTGAGCCCGGCCAACAGACCTTGCGCGGCGGCCTCCTCGTAGCCGGTCGTGCCGTTGATCTGCCCGGCAAAGAACAATCCTTGTATCGCCTTGGTTTCCAGCGAGCTTTTCAACCCGCATGGATTGAAAAAGTCATACTCGATCGCATAGCCGGGACGCAGGATATGCGCGTTTTCCAGTCCCTTGATGGAACGCACCAGATCCAATTGCACATCGAACGGCAAGCTGGTGGAAATTCCGTTGGGATAAACCTCGTGGGTGGTCAATCCCTCCGGCTCAAGGAAAATCTGGTGAGAGGACTTGCCTGCAAAGCGTGTGATCTTGTCTTCGATGGACGGGCAGTAGCGCGGCCCCACACCTTCGATCACGCCGGTGAACAATGGGGAACGGTCCAGCCCGCCGCAGATGATGTCATGCGTGCGCTGATTAGTCTCGGTGATCCAGCATGGCAACTGTTCGGGATGCTGCGCGGCATTGCCGATGAAGGAGAACACCGGCACCGGATCGTCGCCCGGCTGTTCCTGCAGCACAGAGTAGTCGATGGTCCGGCCATCGATACGCGGTGGCGTGCCGGTCTTCAGCCGCCCCACCGGCAGATCCAGTTCGCGCAAACGGTGTGCCAGGCTGATGGAAGGCGGGTCGCCGGCCCGTCCCGCCTGGTAGTTAGACTGGCCGACATGGATCAGACCGGACAGGAAAGTGCCTGTGGTCAGCACCACGGTTCTCGCATTGAAGCGCAGGCCAAGCTGGGTGACCACGCCGCATACCCGATCCTGTTCGATCTGCAAATCGTCCACCGCCTGCTGGAACAGCCACAGCTTGGGCTGGTTTTCCAGCCGGGTCCGGATGGCTTGTTTGTAGAGCAGGCGGTCGGCCTGTGCGCGCGTCGCGCGTACCGCCGGGCCTTTGCTGGAATTCAGGATGCGGAACTGGATGCCGCTTTCGTCGGCAGCTGCCGCCATCGCGCCGCCGAGCGCATCCACCTCCTTGACCAGATGCCCCTTGCCTATTCCGCCGATGGACGGGTTGCAGGACATCTGTCCGAGCGTCTCGATGTTGTGACTGAGCAGCAAGGTCTTGCACCCCGTGCGCGCGCTGGCCAGAGCCGCCTCGGTACCGGCATGCCCTCCGCCCACCACGATCACATCGAAAACATCAGGAAATTTCATCAGACTGCCGCGTTGAAAAGGACGCGCATCATACCTCAGGGCACCTCAGCTAGTCGACAATCCCAAACGGATTGTTTCACGTGAAACAATCCGGCTTGGCTCAATACCCCAAATACTCTGTTTCACGTGAAACAATGCCGCTTATTTTCCGATGCAGAACCGGCTGAATATCTCGCCCAGCAAATCATCCGAAGTGAATTCCCCGGTGATTTCATTCAGCGCGCGCTGCGCCAGACTCAGCTCCTCGGCGAACAACTCCGCGCTGGTCAATACTGCATGGGCTTGGTTCAGGTGGGTTTGCGCCTGCGTCAATGCACGCAAATGGCGCTCGCGTGCCATGAATGTACCGCTATCCTGAGCGCGCCAGCCCACCGCCTCCAGCAGCTTGCCGCGCAACGCTTCGATCCCCTCGCCTGTTTTGGCGGACACCCCCACAAATGTCCCGCCCCCCTGCGAATCGGCGGTCTTTCCGTGCACCAGGTCGATCTTATTCAGCACCAGCAGCCGCGGTATGTCCGCAGGCAAACTTTTGATTATCGCTTCATCCAGTGCCGTCATGCCCTGGCTGGCATCCAGTAACAGCAGGATCAAATCTGCGCGGCGCAAAGTCTGGTGGGTAAGTGCGATACCCAAGCTCTCCACCTCGTCCTGGGACACCCGCAAGCCGGCCGTATCCATGATATGCAATGGCACTCCGCGAATCTGGATGGCCTGGCGGATGACATCGCGGGTGGTGCCCGGAATGGCGCTGACCAATGCCAGCTCCTCACCGGCCAGTCTGTTCAACAAACTGGACTTGCCGACATTCGGCTGCCCGGCAATGACCACATGCGCGCCTTCGCGGAGCAGGCTGCCCTGTTTTGCGGTATCCAGCGTCTGCTGCAAACTCGACTGAAGATTGTTCAGCAGCGTATCCCTTTGTTCGATATCGACAGCCGCCACTTCCTCCTCCGGAAAGTTCAGCATCGCCTCGACCAGCATGCGCAGATGGATCAGCTCGTCGACCAGTCCATGTACGGCGGCGGAAAACTCTCCGCGTAGCGAGCGCATCGCACTGCGTGCGGCCTCGGCACTGTTTGCTTCGATCAGATCGGCGACGCTTTCCGCCTGCGCCAGATCGAGTTTGCTATTCAGAAAAGCGCGGCGCGTGAATTCGCCGGGTTGCGCCAGCCGCGCGCCCAGGTCGAGGCAACGCTGCAGTAACATTTGCAGCACGGCCGGACCGCCGTGGCCTTGCAACTCGAGCACATGTTCGCCGGTGTAGGAATGCGGAGCGGGGAAATACAGGGCGATACCCTGATCCAGGATATCGCCATTCGCGTCAAGAAAGTTGCTGTAGCTGGCACGCCGTGCGGCGGGAAGTTTGCCCAGTATCCCGCGGGCCAGCGTCTCGACGCTGCTCCCTGAAACCCGTATCACGCCCACCCCGCCCCGTCCCTGCGCCGTGGCGATGGCGGCGATGGTATCAGCGTTTGGCAGCGGCACCTTTGTTCTCGAGTTCTGCAGCCCGGGTGATAAACCACTGCTGACCGATGGACAGGAGGTTATTCACGATGGAATACAGCACCAAGCCTGCGGGGAAGAAGAAGAAAATCACGCTGAAGGCGATCGGCATGATTTGCATCACCCTGGCCTGCATAGGATCCGGCGGCTTGGGATTAAGACGCATCTGGACGATCATGCTCGCACCCATGATCAGCGGCAGGATGTAATACGGATCCGCTGCCGACAAATCGGTTATCCAGCCGAAAAATGGCGCATAACGCATTTCGACGCTGGCCAGAATAGCCCAATACAACGCAATGAACACCGGGATCTGGACCAATACCGGCAAACACCCGCCTAACGGGTTGATCTTTTCGGTCTTGTACAAGTCCATCATCGCGCGATTCAACTGTTCGCGGTCATCGGCATACTGCTGCTTGATTTTCTCCAGTTTGGGTGCAACCACGCGCATCTTCGCCATAGAGCGATAACTGGCCGCCGAGAGCGGGAAGAACAGCAGCTTGATCAGAATGGTCAGCAAAATGATCGCCACACCCCAGTTGTGCGTCCAATCATGGAACAGCGCCATGACCCAGAACAACGGAGTGGATAAAATGGTCAGCCAACCGTAATCGACCGTCAACCCCAGGCCGGGAGCGATCTTGTCTAGATTGGTTTGGGCAGGGCCGGCATAGAGCGTGGAACTTACGACCGCTTTCTGTCCGGGAGCTATGGTTTGCCCGGGTAAGATCACCCCCACGGAATACGCATCACCCTCTAGTTTGCGCATGAAATATTCTCGGCTGGTTTTTTCTGTGGGCAGCCAGGCCGCAACAAAATAGTGCTGCAACATCCCGATCCAGCCGTCATCAGCTTGTTTGGGGTATTCCGCCTTATCATTTTCAATCGCCTGGAACTCGATCTTTTGGAACTTTTCCTTATCCGTATACACTGCTGCGCCGGTATAAGTAGGCAAAAACATTGAACTGCCTTGTGGCGCCACACTATCCCGAACCAACTGAAAATAGCCGCTTGCCGTTACCGTCTTTTTGCCGGTATTTTCCATTTCATAGGCTATATCGACCAGATAACTGCCCTTGCGGAAAGTGATTACCTTGGTCGCTTTCAACGCTGATCCATCCACGGCTGTCAGGCGTACCTGCACCTGGTCGGCATTTCCGGAAAGCTCGTACCGGTCTTGTTCAGAGGCAAACAGGCTGTTGTGGTTAACCAGTCCCTCACCAAGCAAGCCGCTTTGCGCTATGTAATTATGAGTGCCTTCACCGCGATGAAAAAGCACAAGAGGTTTGCTCTTGTCCTCTCCATCAGGATGTTCAATCAACGCCAGGCGGCTGATATCTCCACCGATGGAACTGATTTCCGCTTCCAGAAGGTCGGTCCTGACGAGGATCGTCTTTTCTGCGGGGCGATTGGCAGGCTGCCGGGCTATGGTTGCCTGCCCTGATCCTGGTAAAGCGGCTTGTCCGGTACTGGCAGGAAGCGTTGTCTGCGGCGTTGGCAAGTCCTTGTTCGTGGCCACGGTTTGCTCCACAAATCGTTCCGGGTGTTGGTAACGTTGCCATCCGTCCCAGAGCAGCACAAGGGAAAAGGAAAAGATCAAAAACAAGAACAGTCTCTGTAAATCCATTATCGAGCCTAAAGGTTAGGGTGCGGGATCGTATCCGCCGGGATTCCAGGGGTTACAGCGCAGCAATCTCCTGATGCTGAGCCAGCCCCCCTTAATTACACCGTGCTTCGCCAGGACTTGACAGGCATAATGGGAACAACTGGGGGTAAATCTGCACGTCGGTGGGCTAAGCGGACTAATCAGATATTGATAGCCATGTATCAGCTTGATCACAAGTTTGCGCATCTGTCTTCTACCCGGCTGAACAGCGTTTTCAACTCTTCGCTTTTCGCGGCTGTTGAATCAGCGCATCTCACCATCACAACCAAATCGATCTGCTGAGCCTTGATACGGTGCTGTCGAAACGCTTCCCGAATCGCTCTTTTGACACGATTCCGCTGCACAGCGCCGGGTAGAGTTCTTTTGCCCGCAATTATTCCAAGCCTGGCGTTTTTCCTGCCATTGCGCACAAAAAATATCTTGAAGTATTTGTCAGCAATATTTTCGGCATGAACAACATGGTCGAATCCATCTTCGCGCAACAAGCGATGCGCAACAGTAAATTCAGTGGTAATAGTGATACTAGACTGCGAGTCTGGCACGGCCTCTGGCGCGACGAGCCCTGATAACGGCGCGGCCTCCGCGTGTTTTCATGCGCACCAAAAAGCCATGGGTGCGTTTTCTTTTGGTTACGGATGGTTGGTAGGTGCGTTTCATGTTTTCGTCCTCGGTAAATCGTAAAACGCGGCATTACAAATCCTTAAGGCAAAAGTGTCAAGTCTATTTTACTTTTTTGCCTGTGGATAAGTTTGAGTTTGCCATGTAGAATGCGGCAACTTTTACAGTCGCCAGAACCAATTTCTTCCCACGCAACCATGCAGGATATTTCTTTTTGGGATTCATGCCTCCGCTCGTTCGAAAAGAGCCTGCCGCCGCAACAATACAACTCATGGATAAAACCATTGCTGCTCAAGAGCGAGAATGGATCGCTGGTTCTTACTGCTCCCAACAGCTTTACGTTGAAACTGGTTCAAGAGCGGTTTTTACCCGAGATCAGCCGCCAGGCCGGGCTGGCCTATTCCATGGTTCCGCCATTCGAGTTTCGTGTGCTTGAATCCACGCCCGTTAACACACCTGCAGTGCGGCAACCACCGGTACAGGCGGCTCATCCGGCAGAGAATAAGCCCAGAGTGGAAACCTCTTTTCGTGGCTATGGAAAACTGAATCCCAATCTTACCTTCGAGAACTTCGTTATCGGCAAGGCAAACCAATTGGCTTTTGCTGCTGCCACACAAGTCGCTGAATTACCAGGTGTTTCTTACAACCCATTGTTCGTTTATGGTGGTGTTGGCCTGGGCAAGACCCACCTGCTTCAAGCGATAGGCAATCAAATTCGGCTGAACAATGCACAAATGAAGATTTGCTACATGCACGCCGAAAGATACGTCACCGATGTAGTGCGCGCCTACCAAACAAATAAATTCGAGGAATTCAAACAGTTCTACCATTCTCTAGATGTCTTGCTGATCGATGACATTCAATTTTTTGCCGGCAAAGCCAAAACCCAGGAAGAGTTCTTTTACGCATTCAACACCCTGGTCGACTCTCATAAACAGGTTATTTTGACCAGCGACACCTTCCCTAAAGAGATCGCAGGACTGGAAAGCCGTTTGGTTTCGCGTTTCGGCTGGGGTCTGACCGTTGCGATTGAACCGCCTGAGCTGGAAATGCGGGTAGCTATTCTGCTTAAAAAAGCCACTCTGGGCGGTTATACGCTTGATGATACCGTTGCTTTTTTTGTCGCAAAACATGTCAGTTCCAATATTCGTGAACTTGAAGGTGCTTTAAAACGGGTTGAAGCCTACGCCAAATTCCACAAGCGCAATATCTCCGTAGAAACGGCAAAGGAGGCTTTAAAGGATATTCTGGTGGCACAAAGCAGGCAGATATCGATAGACAATATCCAGAAAACCGTAGCTGACTATTACCGTCTCAAGATGGCGGAACTGCTCTCCAAGAAGCGCACCCGTAATCTGACCCGCCCAAGGCAATTGGCCATGGCTCTGGCCCGAGAACTGACCACAATGAGCCTGCCTGAAATCGGCAATGCGTTTGGCGGTAAGGATCATTCAACCGTCATCCACGCCTGCAAAACAATGGCTGATCTTAGAGCCAGCAATACGACCATCGATGCTGACTATAAAATATTGCTTCAAACATTAAGGGGATAACCCTGAGCATTTTCCGGGTACAAAATGTTGATAAACCTGCCAATTAAATAAAATCAAAAGTTATGCACATCTGTGCAGTGTTCAATTAACAACCATATAACAATAATAATCATTCGTATCCTTATGTTACTAATCAAGTTATCAAGCTTACCAACGTTACCCAAAGTCATTATTGGTCTTATTAGGAATTTATATTATGTTTATTGAGAAAACAGACAAGGAAACCATACTGAAACCGCTGCAAGTCGTGATCGGCATTGTTGAACGTAAACAGACCCTGCCAATTTTATCCAATGTGCTTATCGAAAAAGAACCTGGGATAATTCGCTTTACAGCCACGGATCTCGAGATTCAAATCACGACGAGCATAGAGAGCAAAACCGGGAATGGCGAAACTTCCGCGATAACTGTTGGCGGGAAAAAAATCCAGGAAATCCTGCGGATACTTCCCGATCAGAGCAAAATCTCGATAGAGGCCAAGGAAAACAAGGCGCAGATAAAATCCGGCAAGAGCAGGTTCAGCTTGCAAACCCTCCCAGCCCAGGATTTTCCGAAGCTGAGCAATCAATTAACCGGCGCAAAAAAGATCGTTATGAGCCAATTGGCTCTAAAAAAATTGCTGCTTTCGGTTCAATACGCAATGGCGCAGCAGGACGTCCGGTATTATCTGAACGGCGTATTACTGATCGTCGAAGGGAATAAATTGAAAGTCGTCGCCACAGACGGACACAGACTAGCCTTTAATGCCGGAATTATTGACGGCCAGCATGAAAAACAGGAAATTATACTGCCGCGCAAGGCAGTGCTGGAGTTGTGCAAACTGCTGGGCGACAGCGAGGAATCGATAGAGATAGAGTTTTCTCAGCAACAAGTAAAAGCCAATTTTTCTGGAATCAGTTTGATAACAAAGGTTATCGAGGGAAAATTTCCCGATTATGAACGCGTGATCCCGAAGTACGACAATCATCTGAACATGAACCGGATAGCCATACAGCAGGCCCTGCAACGCGCAGCCATCTTGTCGAACGAAAAGTTCCGCGGAGTGCGGTTTGTATTGACCGAAAAAAACCTCAGTATCATCAGCAGCAACAGCGAACAGGAAGAGGCACAGGAAGAAGTTGAAACTGATTATCACGGGGAGGCCATCGACATCGGGTTCAACGTCAATTACCTGATGGATGGGTTGAACAACATCAGCAACGAAACCGCGATCTTTTCCTTTGGTGATCCCAATAGCAGTATTTTGATAACCACACCGGAAAACCAGGAGTTCCGTTATGTGGTCATGCCAATGCGGATCTAAACGTTTTCATCATGTTCCACGTGAAACAATTCAATACCATGAAAGAATTTAATGACCGAATACAATTCCAGCAGCATTAAAGTACTAAAGGGACTGGAAGCGGTCCGCAAGCGTCCCGGCATGTATATCGGCGATACCAACGATGGCACAGGGCTGCATCATATGGTATTCGAGGCGGTGGATAATGCTGTGGATGAAGCTCTGGCCGGCCATTGCAACGAGATCAATGTGATCATTCATGCCGATAATTCGATCAGTGTCAGCGATAATGGCCGCGGGATCCCGACCGATATTCACAAGGAGGAGAACCGTTCCGCCGCCGAAGTGATCATGACTATTCTGCACGCAGGCGGAAAGTTCGACAGTAATTCCTACAAGGTTTCCGGCGGTTTGCACGGAGTAGGCGTATCCGTGGTAAACGCCTTGTCTGAATGGCTGAAGCTGACCATCTACCGTGATGGCAAGGAACATTTCATGGAGTTCCGTCACGGCGATCCCGTCGCTCCGCTCAAGGTGGTCGGCCCCTCTGGCAAGAGAGGCACGTTAGTGCATTTTCTTGCGGCCAAAGAAACGTTCGGGCAAGTTGAGTTTCATTTCGATATTTTGGCAAAACGGCTGCGCGAACTATCTTTCCTGAACAACGGGGTAAAGATCGCGTTGATCGATCACCGCAACGGCAAAGAAGAAAATTTTGCTTTCAGCGGCGGAATCAAGGGTTTTGTCGAATACATGAACCGCAACAAGTCACCCCTGCACCCGACGGTGTTTTATGCGATCGGCGAAAAGGACGGCATCACAGCCGAGATCGCCATGCAGTGGAACGACTCCTACCAGGAGGTGGTGCAGTGTTTCACCAATAACATCCCGCAACGCGACGGCGGCACACACCTGACCGCCTTGCGTGCAGCGATGACGCGCACGTTGAATCAGTATATCGAGACCGAACAGCTGGCAAAAAAAGCCAAGGTGGATACCACAGGGGACGATATGCGCGAGGGCTTGACCGCTGTGTTGTCGGTGAAATTGCCCGACCCCAAATTTTCGTCGCAGACCAAGGACAAGCTGGTTTCTTCCGAAGTGCGTCCGGTGATAGAAGATTTGATAGCCCAGCAAATGAGCGCATTTTTGCTGGAAAAACCCAATGACGCAAAAATCATCGTCAACAAGATCATTGATGCCGCCCGTGCCCGTGAAGCGGCGCGCAAAGCCCGTGATTTGACGCGCCGCAAGGGCATACTGGACGGCATGGGACTGCCCGGCAAGCTGGCAGACTGCCAGGAAAAAGACCCGGCTTTGTCCGAACTTTACCTGGTCGAGGGCGACTCCGCGGGAGGCTCGGCCAAGCAGGGACGCGACCGCAAGTTCCAGGCTATCCTGCCGCTCAAGGGCAAGATACTGAATGTGGAGAAGGCGCGCTTTGAAAAACTGATCGCATCGCAGGAAATCGCCACGCTGATCACCGTGCTGGGCACAGGTATCGGCAAGGAAGAATATAACGCCGACAAGTTGCGCTATCACCGGATCATCATCATGACCGATGCGGACGTGGACGGTTCGCACATCCGCACCCTGTTGCTGACCTTCTTCTACCGGCAAATGCCCGAGTTGGTCGAGCGCGGCCATATCTATATTGCGCAACCGCCGCTGTACAAGATCAAGCAAGGCAAGGACGAGCGTTATCTCAAGGACGATCAGGAGATGAAGATCTATATGCTCAAGGCCGCGCTGAATAATGCCGCGCTGTATCCGGCCGCGGATGCAACGCCGATCCAGGCAGAAGCACTCGAGCAGATCGCCAAACAATACTTCTTGGCCGAAGCGGTGATTGAACGCCTGTCGCGCTTTACCGCGCCCGAAGCCAGCCATGCGCTGCTGATATTGCCCACCCTTTCGCTGGATGACGCGAAGCAGGCTCAGAGCAGCGCAAAGCAGCTCGAGACAGCGTGCGGCGGCAACATCAAGGTCGTGGTGGAAACCGATGAAGCCGGCGAACATCGCTTGCGCCTGGAAAAGCTGTATCACGGCAACTACTCGGTCAGCTACATGGACAGAGACTTCCTGAAAGGCAGCGACTACGTGCAGATCCGGCAGACCGCAGAAGTCCTGAACGGACTTATCACAGCGAGCGCTTACATTGCCCGGGGAGAGCAAAAACGCGCGGTATCCAGCTTCAAACAAGCCATCGAATGGCTGCTTGAAGAAGCCAAGCGCGGCGTCAATATCCAGCGTTACAAGGGCTTGGGCGAGATGAACCCGTCACAACTGTGGGAAACCACGATGGACGTGAAGAACCGCATCCTGCTCAAAGTGCGCATCGAGGACGCGATTTCCGCCGATGAGATTTTCACGACACTGATGGGTGATATCGTCGAACCGCGCCGTGCGTTTATCGAGAAGAATGCGCTGGGTGTGAAGAATCTCGACGTTTAGGGAGCGAACCAAGCTATTTTTATGCTATTTTAAAACCAGCAGTTTTTTCAACCACCACAGGGAGTTAATCATGGCGACAAAAAGCAAAGCAGCGACAAAGAAACCCACCACCAAGACCGAAATGCTTACACTCATCGCTGAGAAGACCGGCTTGAAACGCAAGGACGTGAGCGCCGTGTTCGACGAGTTGGCCGCCATAATCAAACGTGATCTCAAAAGCGGCCCCGGCGTATTTAACATTTACGGCTTGATGAAAATCAAACTGGTACGCAAGCCCGCCACCGCTGCCCGCAAAGGTATCAACCCCTTCACCAAGGAAGAAGTCATGTTCAAGGCCAAACCAGCCCGCAATGTCGTCAAGGTGCTTCCGCTGAAAGCCCTCAAGGACATGGTTTGACCTGACCGGGGTTATGAATGTCATGACCTCGCTTCCCGGTACGGAAAACTTTTGTCCGGGCACCCGGAAGGGCATCATCCTCGCCGGTGGCTCCGGAACAAGATTGCACCCGGTGACGCTGGCGGTATCCAAGCAGTTGTTGCCGATCTACGACAAGCCGATGATCTATTATCCAATGTCCACGCTGATGTTGGCGGGGATACGCGATATTCTGATCATTTCCACACCGCAAGACACGCCGCGCTTCCAGCAATTGTTGGGAGACGGCGGTGCGTGGGGGTTGAATCTGCAATATGCGGTGCAGCCTTCGCCGGACGGACTGGCGCAGGCGTTCATCATCGGCCGGAAATTCATCGGCGATCACCCTTCCGCGCTGGTGCTGGGCGATAACATTTTCTACGGACATTCTTTCCAGGACCAATTGGAAAACGCGGCGCAGCGCACTCAGGGCGCGACCGTGTTCGCCTACCATGTGCGCGATCCGGAACGCTACGGGGTGGTGGAATTCGATGCTGACGGACGCGCAGTATCGCTGGAAGAAAAACCGTCGCAGCCCAAGTCCAGTTACGCCGTCACCGGTCTTTATTTCTACGACAATCAAGTGGTGGATATCGCCGCCCAACTCAAGCCCTCCAGGCGCGGCGAACTGGAAATCACCGATGTCAACCGCATCTACCTGGAGCACGCCAGGCTATCCGTAGAAATCATGGGGCGCGGTTATGCCTGGCTGGATACCGGCACCCATGAATCCCTGCTGGAAGCCAGCCAGTTCATACAGACCATCGAGCACCGCCAGGGACTCAAGATCGCCTGCCCGGAAGAGATTGCCTATCGCAAAGGGTTCGTAGATGCCGCGCAACTGGAGAAGCTTGCAGCTCCGCTGTTGAAAAGCGGCTATGGCGATTATCTGATGCAGGTGCTCAAGGAAAAGAGTGTCTGAATGAACGTGATTCGAACGGCCATACCGGGCTTGTTGATCATGGAGCCCAAAGTATTTGGCGACGACCGCGGCTTCTTCTTTGAAAGTTTCAACCGGCGCAGGTTTGCCGAGCTGACTGGGCGTGATGTTGATTTTGTGCAGGACAATCACTCGCGCTCGGCCAAAAACGTGTTGCGCGGGCTGCACTATCAGATACAGCACCCGCAAGGCAAGCTGGTGCGCGTGACGCAAGGAACGGTACTCGATATAGCGGTGGATATCCGGAAAAGTTCACCGACTTTCGGGCAGCATGTCGCGTTGGAATTGTCCGCCGACAATAAACGCATACTCTGGATACCTGAAGGCTACGCACATGGATTCGTGGTTTTATCCGACACCGCGGAGTTTCTGTACAAGACCACGGACTACTGGTTCCCGGAACACGAGCGCTGCATCCGCTGGGATGATCCGGCGCTGGCGATAGATTGGCGGCTGCAAAGCACCCCTGCCCTTTCGGCCAAAGATGCACAAGGGAAATGGTTGAGCGAGGCTGAGCTGTTCTCTTAACTACCTAATACACAGTAACACCTTAAAAAACCCCTCAGTCCTCTCTTGTGCGAGCATCCGCTGTGCGGATTGCGTGCTTGACCCACTTCAGTGGGGAAGCCTTTAAGCCTCCCCTGACAAGGGGAGGTTTGGAGGGGTTAGTTTGCGAAGATTCAGGTGGAACCAAATTGTGGAGCCTCTCATTTCGACCGAAGGGAGAAATCCTGAGCCGATCGAAGAGCAAGGGCGGGCTATGCCCGTCGGGTCAAGCTGTCGGGCGAGCTTTGCATAGCCATTCGACTAGGCCGCCAAAATACGGCAGCCAAGTCGCTGGTTAAGCCCGACCTACGGATCGTTTTACCTTTGAAAGAAAAATGGAATCAGCTCGCTATTCAGCGGATTTGATTATAGCCGTGATGATCTGCAATGATCTGTCAGTCGCCCCGCGATTGAATTTCACAAATCCGCCGCACCGCTGGCGCATTTCAGACAAAGCATCCGGGTCGTCCAACAGGTGATGCACAGACCCCATCAACTCCCTGACATCCTGTACCTGCACAGCCGCACCGGCCTTGATTGCAAGCCGCGTCGCTTCGGCAAAATTGTGGGTGTATGGTCCTACCAGCACCGGTGTGCCGACTGCGCAGGCCTCGATCAGATTCTGCCCGCCAAAAGGCAGCAAACTGCCACCGATGAAGGCGAGATCGGCGGCGGCGTAGTAGCCGAACATTTCCCCCATACTGTCGCCCAGCACCACCCGAACTTCTGCCGGAACTGCCCGGCCCTCGCTTCTGCGCTGGAACGCCACGCCGCGCTGCTCGAGCAAATTCGCGACAGCGGCAAAGCGCTGCGGATGGCGCGGCACGATGACCAGCAGCAGGTCAGGTATGTGCATCTGTTCCAGCGCGTCCAGCAGCAGCGCCTCTTCACCATCGCGCGTGCTGGCGGCGAGAAACACTTTGCGCCCGGTATCGATATGTCCATTCTCGATATACACAGCGCCGAACTGTTCGCGCAGTTGTCTGCCCAGTTCCAGCATCGCGGCAGGCGGTTCGATGTCGAACTTGAGGTTGCCCATCACGGAAACATCCTGCGCACCGAGCCTGGTCAAACGCATCGCATCGTCTGTGGTCTGAGCGGCAATGGAGGTAAGTTCGCCTAACGCGTTACGGGTCAGCCGCGCAAAACGAGCATAACCCTGCGCGGATTTTTCCGACATACGCGCATTCAGCAGCAACAATGGCGTGCCAGTGGCGTGGCATGCATGAATCAGGTTGAACCAGATTTCCGTCTCCATCAGGATGCCTAACTGCGGGCGGAAGTGGCGCAAAAAATTATTAACCGCGAAAGGGTAATCGTAAGGCAGATACACGCGCAGCACGCTATCGCCATACAACTGCTCGCCGGTAGCACGGCCGGTGGGTGTGGTGTGGGTGAGCAGGATCTGATGATTTGGGTAAGCCTCCTGCAGCCGTCTGACGAGACTTTGCGTAGCGCGGGTCTCCCCCACCGACACGGCGTGCAGCCAAATGACCGGCCTGTCGCTACGCACGGTATAAAAACCAAACCGCTCACCGATGTGGCGCATGTATTCAGGCTGCTTGCGCGCGCGCCAGATCAGCCGAAAAAGAACATATGGCAGCAGCAGCCACAATGCGAGGGTGTATAAATATCTCATCTGGTGCAACTCGTTCGCTTTAACAATTTTGTGAATAGTAGTGGCGTTACGCTTGCCGCTCAAGAAAAACATTTGTTGCAATCTGGTGCGCCTATTAGAATGCCGGTATCTTGCTGACACGTCGATCGGCGATGTGCTCGGCAATTGTATAGATACCCATAAACCCAGATAATCCATTAGGACGTATTGAGAACCAAAATACGGCACACCCTTTGTGGGAGCGGCTTTAGCCGCGATTATCTTCCTGTGCAACACGAATTTCGCGGCTAAAGCCGCTCCTACAGAAAAATATCGTTCTAATGAACCCAGATAATCCATTAGCCTCGAAACCCCCTCCAGCTCCCCCTTGTCAGGGGGAGTGCCCGGTCTGCCCCTCCCCTGACAAGGGGAGGTTGGGAGGGGTTGGGGTGGAATTTCTGCCTAATGGACAATCTGGAATGAATTATTCAGGATAATGAAAATTCTCGTCGTAAGGTTGTCCTCGCTGGGCGACATACTCCACCTGTTCCCGGCTGTCAGTGATTTGCGGCGCCATTTTCCCGATGCGGAGATTCACTGGCTGGTCGAGCCGGCTTTTGCCGAGGTGGCCGGCTGGCATGCCGCGATAGACAAGGTGATTACGGTGCCGCTGCGCGCGCATAAAAAGACCTGGTGGAAGATCCCGGTATTGTTAACGGGTCTGCGGCGCGAGCTGCGCGCGGAAACATACGATATCGTGCTGGATGCGCAAGGGCTGCTTAAAAGTGCGCTGGCAGCTCGCCTGGCGGGTGACAAGGTGTATGGCTTTGCGGCTGAAAGTGCTCGTGAAGCACTGGCGGCGCGGCTTTATCAAAAGACTGCCAGCGTGCCGGATGGCTTGCATGTCATAGAAAAAAACCGGCAACTGGTCGCGAAAATTTTCACTGCCGATATAACGCAACCCGCCGATTTCGGTTTGGCTGAATTTCGCCGCGAGCGAATGCAAGCCGGATTTTCAGGTGCGCTCAAGGAAATAACCGGTCAGCCCTATATAGTGCTGCTGCATGGTACAACCTGGAATAGCAAATACTGGCCGGAATCATCGTGGGCAGAATTGATCCGATTGCTTGCTCATGAGGGTTGGCGATGTCTGCTGCCATGGGGCAATCAGGATGAATATCTTCTCGCGCAACGCTTGAAGGGCGCAGCGGAGGAGCAAGTGGAAGTATTGCCGAAGCTGGCGCTGACAGAATTGATGAGTGTGCTATTGCACGCGCAGGCATTCATCAGCGTTGAATCCGGGATCGGACACTTGGCTGCGGCGCTAGATATTCCGGGCATCATGCTGCATGGCCCGACTGACCCTGTATACAGTGGCATTTTGGGCAAGGCGTGTCAGCACCTTACCAGCGGCCTTTATTGTTCACCCTGCTTCAGGCGCGATTGCCCCAGGCTCGAAACCCCGGGAGGAATACCACCCTGCCAACAAGCTATTACCGTGCAGCAGGTTTTTCTGCAATTGCAGAAGGTTCTCCAAACAAACGATGGGGAGATTGCAGCGCGAAATGATAAAATACGGCGTGAATGATAAGCAGACGTCTCTTCATGATGAAGCACAATCCCATTGCGATGAATATTGATTCGATAAAGGACAAACATGCAAAACGAAAACCCGCAAACAGCAGGTGACGAAATTAGCCTGAAGGACATAGTAGATTTCCTTAAACGCAATAAGAAACTGATAGTGCTGTGCGGGGTTGCGGGGCTGCTGATTTCATCGGCATACATTATTCGGGCACCAAAAAATTATGAGGCAAGATGGCAGATGCAGATGGCTCAATTCAACAACAGCAACAGCGAAGAGCCCGCCGCATTGGTTCAACGTTTGCGGTTACCAACTGCGTATCCCGTTGAAGTGCAGCAGCATTGTGGTATGCCCAAGGATGGAGAATACGGCGATTATTTGAACAAGAAACTGGAAGTTCAAACAATCAAAGATGTAGCGAATGGGATTGAGATGAAGTTTCATTCCGAGAGTCCCGCGCAGGCAATGCAATGTGCAGATGCGGTTGTGAAGATGATCATGGCGCAGCAACGTAGTTTGATCGAAGAACGCCTCGCCGAACGCCTCGCCGTGCGTCAGGCGCAACTGGCGCAATATCAGTCGGCCCTGGCGGAAGAGCAACGGCAACTGGAGAAGACAAATAAGTCTGTACTGGGTAACCTGGACTTTTTGGCAAAGCTGGACAAATTACGATGGCTGCGCACACGAATTGACGCATTGCAGGAAGAGGCTTTGTTGTCACAAACGCATCCTGCCAAATTGATTGCTCCCATTTATGCGCCGGGTAAACCAATTCCGCGTAAGGAAAAGCAAGTGCTGCTGCTGGGAATATCGCTGGGCTTGATGCTCGGTGTGCTGTATGCCCTGGGGCGGGAAGGATGGCGAAAGGTTGCATGAGGGATTTATGTCATTTCATGTGTTAATCACGTGTAATCTCTTAGGACGAGATGCCTTTGTAGGAGCGGTTTTAACCGCGAGATTCGTGCCATACAGGAAGATAATCGCGGCTAAACGTCCCTACAAATAATAATCGCTCTAATGAACTTGTAATTCCCCGCAGTCTTGCTGCGGGGACAGCGCAGGCTAAATGAATAAATGGAAGTGACGTAGCCCGGATGTAGCGCAGCGAAATCCGGGGTTTGGCGGGCGTGGCCGAAGTTTCCCCGGATTCCATTGCATTCCATCCGGGCTACGACCGCTATAAATATCGCTCCAATGAAATATTCGGGATAAACAAAGGTAATTAGGGCGTTTCGTAACCAGAGTATCCTTGGAGATACTTATGGTTACTGGGGTTCATACAGTTTTTAGTTGTGCGACCAACTTTTTGAATGGTCGCAAGTGCATTTTTTGCGGTTCTTTTAAGACGACA
>DATBWQ010000104.1:0-10003 GCA_036514695.1 Gallionella sp.
GCGCGCGCTTGGCTGGGTGGTCGCAACTACCGCGCTCGCATCCCCGTCATTTACCGGCTTACAAGTTAAAATGGGGCACCGCCTTTCAAGGATATACACCCGCACCGGCGATGACGGCAGCACCGGCCTGGGAGACGGTTCGCGCGTGAAAAAAACAAATTCGCACATCGAGGCCATCGGCACGGTGGATGAGCTGAACAGCATCATTGGTGTGCTGCTTGTCCATGAAATACCGGAAACCATTCGAACCGGGCTAACGAATATCCAGCACGACCTTTTTGATCTGGGTGGCGAACTCAGCATCCCCGGCCAGGTTACCGTTTCCGACAATCAGGTAACGCGTCTGGAGACAGTGCTGGACGGACTGAACAAGGACCTACCGCCGCTCAAGGAATTTATCCTGCCCGGTGGATCGGAGGCCGCCGCCGTGTGCCATCTGGCGCGCGCGGTCTGCCGGCGTGCGGAACGACGCGTGGTTCATCTTGGCGAGACGGAGAAGATAAACCCGGCATCCGCAAAATATCTGAACCGCCTTTCCGATCTGCTGTTTGTGATCGCCCGCGTATTGAATGTTCACAGCGGCCGGACCGATGTCCTGTGGACGCCGGGGAAAAACCGTTAGCGAATCTGCGAGATGTTTCGTGCTTGCCGCGCTTTGTCGAGGGCGACGCAAACTTGCTCGGCTCCTTGCATGATCCTCGGGCTGTGGCGGTGAATCAGGTCAGGAGGTATGAAAAAAAGATTGCCGCGCGAGACGGCGGAGAGTGCAGGCATGGCGCGCCAGCGTTCGCGCCACGTCGACCACAGGGGAACATGGCCGCTGGCGAGTATGGCCCCCGGATTTTTTTGCAGCACGGATTCCATATCCACCCGTGGCGTCAGCGCCGGCAAACCGGAAAAAACATTCTCACCGCCGCATAAATCAATCACGTCATTGATAAGATGACGGCCGTTGATCGTAAGCAGCGAAGCATCGAGCACCTGGTAAAACACCGTAACACGCGGGCGCCCCGAATAACGGGCCTGTAACTGCGCGTGATGGCGCCGGAATTGGGCGGCGACCCCACTGGCGGTTGCATCCGTTCCGGCGAGCCGGCCCAGTCGCTCAAGCAAATCGGCCACGTCATCCAGGTGCCGCGGTTCCGTCATAAAAACCGGAAATCCCAGGCCTCCCAAACGCGCCACCTGCCAGGAAGGATTGCCGCTTTGCCAGGCGATGACGAGGTCGGGACGCATGGCAACGATCGCCTCCATGTCGAAGCCGAAACCGCTGCCAACACGGGGGATGCGCTTGGCCTCTTCGGGATAATCGCTGTATTCGACCGCACCGACAATACGGCTTCCGGCGCCCGCTGCATACAGCAACTCCGTGACATGCGGCGCCAGACTGATAATGCGGCGTGCGGGTTTCTGGAGAGCGATTGTTTTTCCGACATCGTCAACAACGCTTATTCCAGCCAGCACATCCAACGATATCAGGACGCTGATCAGCCACAGCATAAGCCCGCGGAACAAGCATAGATTGTATTTATTCATTTGACCGCTGCATGGCTTAGAGCAGGCAACGCTACAGGCTACCGGCATGAAATAACAGCCGCGGGAACAGGTCATCTCCATTTCTCTCGACACGGAGGCGGGTAATGCCGGCGCTCGGGATTTGCAACCTGAAAATATGCTGCAACGGAATACCCAACATGTGCGCCACCATCATGCGAATGACGCCCGCGTGTGCGATTACCAGAACGTGCTTACCATTGTAGCGTTCATGCAAGGTGCTCCAGGCTTCAAGAATACGATCCCGAAACAGCACAAGTGACTCGGCACCGGGCGGTGTGTTTGACAGAGGGTCGTGGCGAAATCGGGTAAGTATTTCCGGATCCTTGGCCGTCAGCTCCTGTGCCGTACAACCCTCTCAGGCGCCAAAACCGAGCTCGATCAGGCGGGCATCGATCTCGAGCGGCAGCCCGTGGCGCGCGGCCAGTTCGCGGGCAAAATCGGCGCAGCGTGAGAGCGGCGAGCTGGCAATAGCCTGCCAGGGACAGTTTTCACCGACCGCCTGGCGCATCTGCTCCCAGCCTTATTCGCTCAGCGGATCGTCCAGCTGTCCGCGGTATTTGTGGCCCGCCCGCGGGTTCGCCGTGACGCATCAGGTCCAGCGTTGTGATCAGCTTGTGTGACATGAAAACGCTTAAGACAAAGCCCTTCTTGTTCCAGTGCGCACGATTCAGCGCCCGGGCACGCGCTATGAGAGGAAAGTTAAATGGATCAACCTGAAATGAAGCCGACCAGATGGGCGCCGGTCATCAAGATACCGATCGCCAGCCACAACAGCAGCACCCGCCAGACCAGTGCCACGGCGCGGTGCACATGACCGGCATCCGGGATGACGGTGAGATCGGATGCTCTCTCTTCATATTCACTCTCTTCCGTGGCCTCGCAAATCTGCATGTGCATGGCGCCGAAACCGGAGGCCAGCAAAGGGCCGCTGTTGATATCCGACCACACCCCGACGCGCTTGCGCCAGCAATGCAACGCGTCCTCGAAACTTCCCATCAACGCATAGGACAGCGCCGTGATGCGCGCCGGTATCCAGCCCATCAGATCGTCGAATCGGGCGGCCGCCCAGCCGAACTCGGCGAAGCGTTCATAGCGATGGCCCCAGAGCGAATCGAGAATGCAGCTAAGCCGTTGCAGCACCGCGCCGAAGGGACCGAGGAGAATGAACCAGAAAATGGGCGACACAATGAGTGAATTTCCCTGTTTGAGCACAGCTTCGACAGTGGCGCGCGCGATATTGGCCTCGGTTCTGTCCGGAGCCCCTTTCCCGGTCAGTTCACGCAGTTTTTCGTCCGCCTCGCCCGGTTCACCGGACTCCAGGGCGTTCGATACCGCATTCGCCGTTTTACCGAGGCGGTGCACATCCAGACACAGATAGAGCACCACGACATCGAAAGCAACGCGCAATATCCAGCCAAGCTCACCGAGAATGTAATGGATCAACAGAACACCGGCGACGATGGGAAGCGTCGCCAGCATGACGGCACCTACCCCATGCGCGCGTTTGCCGCCGTTGAAACGTTCTTCGATGGATTCCGCCCAGTCGCGATACCAAACGAAGGGTTTGATGCCCTGGCGATCGGGAATCAGATGGTCAAGCAAAATTGCCAGCAAAACTATAATCAGTATTTCACTCATGCCAACGACTTTTCATCCTTGTTTGCGTGTAAATGTAATGGCCATGACTGTTGCATGGCAAGCGTTTATGCACAGGCATCCAGATATCGTTTCCAGTCGAACATCGGTCCGGGATCGGTTTTACGCCCGGGGGCAATATCGCCATGACCGTAGATCTGCGCTGGTGTGATGGAGGGATAAACCTGCCGAATGACTCGCGTGAGCTTGGCGAGCGATGCATACTGGGCGTCTTCATAAGGAAGTTCATCCGTACCTTCCAGTTCGATACCGATGGAAAAATCATTAAGGCAGGTACGCCCCTCGCAATACGACCGGCCGGCGTGCCAGGCACGTTGATGCAATGGTACGAATTGGACAAGTTCGCCATTGCGCCGGATCAGAACGTGGGCTGAAACTTTCAGATCCTTGATCGCGCGATAATAAGGGTGCTCGTCGGGATTCAGCATGTTGCTGAACAGCTGCTCGATACCGGAACCGCCGAACTTGCCCGGAGGCAGACTGATCGAATGAATCACCAGAGTATCGATTGCAGCCCCTTCAGGCCGCTTGTCGCAATTGGGCGAAGCAACAAACCGCGCCCCCTGGATAAGACCGCTGTCAGAATCAATCTGGATGATACCACGAGGATTTTTGGCAGTCCGAGGGGGAATCATGAGGAAAATTGTAGGCGATGATCCCCCAAGATGGTGCCGCTGACCGGAATCGAACCGATAGCCTGCTGCTTACGAATGGGTTCGTCGAAATACCTGTTTTGCTTTCTGGTTCAACATGTTAACCGGAAATTCTGGCCTGCGATAGACCTTCGGATACATGCACACAGATTAATGAGATGCAGATACATTTTCTGCAAACGGGAACGTCACAAAGTCATCGGGCGCCGACCTTCGGGAGACTTCGGGAGACGTTTCCCTGGCGGATTATTATACGCAGATACTTGCCCCCGCCTTTAGTTTAAATCAGCGCGGGAATCTTGTGCCCACCCAACACGCCAGATGGAAGCTCGCGAAATCATCGCTTGGTCCTGGTGCCAGATATGTGCCACACTTAAATACGGTAATGTCAGGTTTACGTGCGATGGGGCGGGGTTGGCACAGCGGCAAGCGATGCAAATCATTGATCGGAAATTAACCGCTGTGCGCCCCGTCGTCCTCAAAATCTGGTGGTAGCAACACCGTGTCGGTTCGATTCCGACCCGCGGTACCATAAATCAAGGGGCTACAGCGCTGTGGCCCTTTTCCTTTTGGTTGTGGCTCCCGAAAACGCATAGCGCACTTCGAATCACCACTGTCGCGGGTTGTTTCTGACTCCTGTCGCCGCGTGAACAGTAATTCGCCAGGGACACCTTCAGCGATCCCGTCTTTAGGCACGAGCGTGACGACCTGTTTCTTGCGCTCGTCACCGGTTTTTTAGGCTAGAATAAGAGGCATAAAAACTAATGGCATGCATATTGCCTGAAATGACATAGCGTTTTCATCGCATACGTGAACCTGTGAAAAAGAAAATAGACGTCATGGATCTGCGCTGGGGGATGTATATCTCTCAACTGGATCGGCCGTGGCTTGAAACCCCCTTCCTGTTCCAGGGGTTCGAGCTGCAGGCACCGCAAGAGATGGATCTGCTCAAGAAGCACTGCAAATACGTCTACATCGATGTCGAAAAGGGTCTCGATGTCTTGCCGCCGCGCAACCATGCTGAATACGATGCGCGGATGCGCGCGATTCAGGTGGAGGAAGAACAGATTGACCGCCGTGTAAGACAGATCGCCGAATCCCCCACCGCGCCACGTGAGCGCCCCGCCTATATCGACTTGGCCCCCTTTGAAAAGGAAATCGTCCGCGCCAAGGAGATCGAAGCCAGCGCCAGGGAGACAATGCGGGAGGTGCTCGATCGCGTTCAGAAAGGCAAGGATTTCAACATTGCGCTCGCTGCCAAGGTCGTCACCAACATGGTGGACAGCATCATACGCAACCCCGACGCCTTGGTGTGTCTCACGTACCTGCGAAATATAAACGAGTATACCGCGCTGCACAGCATACGGAGCTGCATCCTGGGAATCGCATTTGGGCGTCATCTGGTATTCAGCAAAGATGAATTGATCGACCTGGGCCTGGGCCTTTTGCTGCACGACGTCGGCATGGTGAAAATTCCCAAGGAACCCCTCGCCAAGACCACCGGCTTGACCACGCAGGAATTCAAAGCCATGACGCGGCACGTGGGCTGGGGGGTAGCGATCCTGAAGAAATCAGGCGGTATCCCGCCACTCGCCATGCAGGTTGTGCAGCAACACCATGAGCGCCGTGACGGGGCCGGTTATCCGGTTGGCCTGAAAGGGGACATGGTCAGCCAGGCGGGATTGATCGGCTCGATTGTCGACGTATACGACGCGGTGACGAGCGATCGCACCTACGCCGGTGGTCTGTCAGCGGAAGACACGCTGAAGCGGATGTACGAATGGCGGGAGAAGGATTTTCATCCTCAGCTGGTCGAGGAATTCATCAGATGCATGGGAATCTTTCCCATCGGCTCCCTGGTGGAACTCAGCACGGGGAGTATCGGTGTCGTCATCACGATAAACCGGGCCCGCCGTCTCAAGCCCAAGGTGGCACTCGTCCTGACAGCCGGCAGAACACCCTACAGCCAAAAAGTCATCACAGATCTGATGGAACACCGTGATGGCAAGGGACAGGAAATAAAGATCGCTCGTGTCCTGCCCGTGGGGTCTTATGGCATCCACCCGATGGATCATATCATTCAACTATAAATAGGACTGGCGTGCGACAAAAATGGACATAAAGGTATGTTTAAGGCTGTTACTGTTGTATACCATCTCCAGCTAGTGTCGATAGGCTTTCTGTTCAAAACGGTTCCCGATAATCTTCTTCGAACCCCTACGGGTTCTCATGTCACTAAGCAGTGGTGGTAAAAAAAAGAGCCCAAGCTCTTATGCTCTGCATCTTATAGTGTTTGGCGTCCTCAAGGGGATTACTTCGCACTTCCCTGTGCTCCGCCCCTCCGGGGCCAGCGGCGCTATGCGCCGCTGTTCGAAATTGCTCCCGGCAATTTCGTCGAACCTGTCCATGGGGAATTAAACAACCCTCGCCTATAAGGCGAGGGTTGTTTAATTATGACTATTTGACGCCAAGGCGCAGGAGCGGTACAGGGATGTACCGGTTGCGGAGCCGAGGACGCAAAGGCACAAGGAAAAACCCGGAAAAATAACTGAAAAAATCTTTGCGTCTTTGCGTCGAAATTTAATAAATCAGAGTTTCCCTAAATTGGTATCACGGTCACGCCCAGCTCGATTCTTTCGAAGCTTCCGTCAAGATCTTCATGTCGTTGGCTATTCGCCGTCGTTCGAAGTCCGCGACTGGCATGTCCCAACATCCGCTTCCGACCCAGGCTGTGTGAACACTCGCAAACGCCACGTCGCAGCGGGAAAGTGACGCCAGTCTTGCCCGCTGTTACGTCAAAGCGTGGCGCTACTCGTATCGCGACGTCAACTTCGTTCCGGTCGCGTGCAGAAATCCTTTTCGTGTGCCGGAGTCTTCACACAGCCTGGGCCGCAAGCTGCCTGACACCAACAGCCACTGGGTCCGGTTTGGAATTGTGTGACAGCAAATCGCCAAGCACGGGTTCATCGCCCTGGCGATAATGTTATGAATGGAAAAATTCTGCGAAAAAAATGCGGAAACTCATCAGCGGCGCAATGGTCGGTAAGTCATTATATTAATGGTGCCGGTGACCGGAGTCGAACCGATGACCTACTGATTACGAATCAGTTGCTCTACCAACTGAGCTACACCGGCCTTGCTTTATGGCAGCGGGCCGGAAGTATAAGCTGTTCCCCCGGATGTACCAACCTGTAAGGCGTCCAGAGTGATGGAATTTATTTCTCGGGACGCAACCGTACGATGACGTCCACTCCTTCGAGTTGGGCGCCCAGTGGAAGCGGCGGCAAATTGCTTACATGAATCTGATCTGCACTTATATCCGTCAGTTTGCCAGAGGTGACATCGAAGAAATGGTGGTGGGGCTGCGTGTTCGGGTCATAAAAGATTCGCGTGGGATCGGCGATTACTTCCCTGACCACGCCCTTCTCCGCCAGCAAGCTGAGGGTGTTGTATACCGTCGCCTTGGAAACGCGCCGGTCATCCGCATTCACCAGGCGGAAAACATCCTCCGCGGACAGGTGGGTGCATTTCTCAAAGAGGGTGCGCGTGATAATCACCCTTTGAGATGTAGGGTGAATATTGTGGTTGCGCAGGAGATTGATCGTCTCCGAGTCGGATTTCAGTTGTGGCATAATCTTCATTTAGAATTATTATAAATTAAGGCATTGGTGAAGTCTAATATGACGCTATCCGCGGGTACGAGGTTTTATATAATCAAATCAGGAATTTTCGAGCAATCCTCCAAACAGTTAGCAATAAAATCATACCGTTTATCGATCGCTCCTCGCCTTTCATCTCCCTTTCCATTCAGGCAATACTATCCTGGAAAACATGGGTGGCTGAATCTACCGACAAATCACGGCAATTGCAGAAATTAAATGTGAGATTAGACTTACAGTAATTGAGATTATCGCCGTATTGGAAAACCCGTATTCTTAAGCATTTTCTGCATTATTTCATGTATCACCGATCTCTCAAGCCAGGATGCGCCCCCCAGAATGGAACTCCTTTTATCTGCCGATTGATACCTTTCGTCGGTGCAGAGAATCCAGTCATACATCCGTTAATCTGCCAGAAATTACCGTTTGTCTGGAATAAGGGGTTTACCCTTGTAGAACTCATTGTCGCCCTGACGATCGCCGGGATCCTCATGGCAGTGGCAGCACCAGCCCTGCAAAAATTCGTTTCAAGCAACCGACTCACCGGCCAAGTCAACGAACTGCTGGCCGATATTAACCTCGCCAGAAGTGAGGCTATCAAGCGTAGCACCACGACAGGCGTATGTGTCACCGCGGCGGGCGGCACGAGCTGCGTCGCCGCCGGCAACTGGGCCAACGGTTGGCTCGTTTATTACTTCGACGCTGTTACCAGCGCGAACGTGACCGTGAAATCGCACGAGTCTCTGACAGGCAAGAACACCCTGGCCTCACCCGCCGATCAAATCGTTTTCAGTAGAAGCGGATTGCTATCGATAGCAATCGGTACCGGCCAATTTACCCTTACCGATCCCACAACCAACGACAGACGCATTGTTTGTATTGCGACGTCGGGACGCCCCAGCCTGAGTGGGGTGAATTGTACATGAGCGCCGAAACAAACATGTTGGCTCATGGTTCACGAAGCCAGAAAGGATTCTCGCTCATCGAAGTCCTTGTCGCCCTGCTCGTATTGTCCATCGGACTGCTCGGCCTGGCGGCGCTGCAAACGACGTCTTTGCAATTCAACACGGGTTCGTATTTTCGCACCCAAGCCACCTTCCTGGCCTATGACATTCTTGACCGCATGCGCGCCAACAGCGCCGCGGTTGCCGACTCGGACGGCAATGGATACGACCAACCGGTCTCAAGCATGGTCGTCAGCGGCGTCAATTGCCACGCTACCAACTGCACGAGCGCCGAGCTGGCGCTCTACGATGTCAGAAGCTGGTATGACAGGGCGGTCGCCACGCTTCCGAACACCACGGTAACTCCACCGACCATCCAGATCGATGCAGCCAGACAGGCGACGATCACAATCCGCTGGATGGAACGCGATCTGCCGATGAGACAAGACTGGATAGTCCAGCTATGAAATCACTTTACACCTGCCGGCGTCGCCTGCGCGGTTTTAGCCTGGTCGAGCTGATGGTTGCCCTCACCATCGGGCTTATCATTCTGGCTGCTGTCTCCACGCTCTTCGTCAACAGCAAACAGACCTACACTACCCAGGACAGCCTGGCGCGCTTGCAGGAAAATGCCCGCTTCGCCATGCACTTCTTGATCAAGGACCTGCGGCTCGCGGGTTATTACGGCTGCATGAGCGATATCACCCCGGATTCCGTCAGCAGCACTTTAAACGGCTCCGATTTCGTCTATAACCTCCAGATACCGCTGGAGGGCGTGAACAATATTTCAGGCACCGTGGCCAGCCCTACGGGCACATGGTACCCCTCTGCCAATACAACGATGCCGTCCAACGCCATACCAGGGACCGATTCCGTCGCGATCCGTCTGGCCGATGCCGGCAGCCTGATTTCTCTTGACGGGAATATGAATACTAAATCGGACGTACTGACCGTGAATGTGACAACGGGGCTTATCGTGAACGACATCATCATGATTGCGGATTGTTCCAGCGCCGAAATCCTGCAAATTACACAGATCAACACCACCGTCCCGCATCTCGTGCACAACCAGGGAGCCGGAACGCCCGGCAACTCGAAGGATGACCTGAGCAAGACCTACAGCAAATCCACGGGTCCCGCGGGGACGCGGATCATGAAATTCATGACGCACCAGTATTTCATCAGAACCGGCGCCAGCGGCAATCCGGCGTTGTTCCGCCAGGCGAATAACGCCGCCGCCGTCGAGCTGGTGGACGGCATCGAAAATCTGCAAATCCTGTACGGCAAGGACACGGATAACGACAAGGTTCCCAACATTTACCTCAAGGCCGGCGACGCCGGCCTGACATCAACCGCCGACTGGGGGGCGGTCGTGAGCGTGCGCATCGGCATGCTCGCGCGGACACTCAACGATCCTGTCACCGGACAGCCCAAGGAAACCGACAGGGATACCGGCATATACGATGTTGACGGAGATGGCACTAACGAGCTCAACAACCCGAATGACCGTTACAAGCGCCGCCTGTTCCAGTCC
>DATBWQ010000105.1:0-8109 GCA_036514695.1 Gallionella sp.
AAAAAGGCAGGTCTGAGACCTGCCCCTACAAATAATCGATGATCAGCGGCGCATGATCGGAAAAACGTTGCGCCTTGTAGATGCTCGCCGCTACGGCTCGCGCGGCGATGCCCGGTGTAGCGATCTGGTAATCGATGCGCCAGCCGACATCCTTCGCCCACGCCTGCCCGCGGTTCGACCACCAGGTGTAGGCTTCCAATTCGGGATGCACGCGGCGAAACACATCGACGAAACCGGCTTCATCGAATAACCCGGTCAGCCATGCGCGCTCTTCCGGCAGGAAGCCGGAATTCTTCTTGTTGCCGCGCCAGTTCTTCAGGTCGATCTCTTTGTGCGCGATGTTCCAGTCGCCGCAGATCACCACCTCGCGCCCGCTGGCGCACAATTCACGAATGTGCGGCTGCGACACGTTACCGGCGAAGCCGGCCGATTGCGGGAGCAGCCGCGTCGCACCTCCTCCCAGCACTGGAGATGATGCCATCATCATATGGCGGAGGTGCGGCAGGAAAGCCGTCATGAACTTGAACTTCACTTCCTGGCGTTCCTCGCCGCTGGAGCCGGAAGGCAGGTACACCGATACCACGCTGAAACCGGCAAAGTCCGCGCACAAGTAACGACCCTCGGCATCGAACTCGGCGATACCCAGGCCGGCAACAACATGCTGCGGCCGCTCGCGGCAATAGATGCCCACGCCGCTGTAGCCTTTCTTTTCCGCATAATGGAAGTAGCCGTGATAATCGAGTGGCGCGAGCATCTGCCCGGTCATGTCCGCTTCCTGCGCCTTGAGTTCCTGCAGGCAAACGATGTCGGCATCCTGCTGCGCGAGCCATTCGTAGAAGCCTTTGCCGGCAGCGGAACGGATGCCGTTCAAATTGACGGTAATGATGCGCATAAAATCCTTTGGGGTTATCCTGCGGACATTATAATGGCGCAACATCGGCTCAACCTGACGCATTTACCATGTCCAATTTCAGACAGGATTTCATCCGCTTTGCCGTACAACAGAAGGTGTTGTGTTTCGGCGAGTTTCAAACCAAAGCGGGGCGTTTATCGCCCTATTTTTTCAACGCCGGACTGTTCAACGATGGCGCATCATTAAGAAATCTTTCGCAGTTCTACGCCCAGGCGATTCTCGCTTCAGAAGTGCCGTTCGACATGTTGTTCGGGCCGGCCTACAAAGGCATCCCGCTTGCTGCCGGTACCGCGATCGCGCTGGCCGAACAGGGCCGCAACGTGCCCTATTGCTACAACCGCAAGGAAGCCAAGGATCACGGTGAAGGCGGCACGACGGTGGGCGCGAAACTTCACGGCCGGGTGCTGGTCATCGACGATGTGATCTCCGCCGGCACTTCGGTAAGGGCATCCATCGAGTTGATACGCGCCGCCGGCGCGGAGCCCTGCGCTGTGGTCATCGCGCTGGATCGCATGGAACGCGGGCAGAGTGAGTTGTCTGCGGCGCAGGAAGTCCAGCGCAACTTCGGCATTCCGGTCATTGCCATCGCCACACTGGATGACTTGCTCGATTATTTGCAGGAAGATGAAGAAATGAAGCAGAATCTGCACGCCACGCAATCATATCGGGACAAATACGGAGTGAAAAATGAATAATTCCAGGGTGCTGATCGCACTTGTCTTCGGCATCACCTTCAGCCTGCCCGCCACTGCGAAATTATATAAATGGGTGGATGATAAAGGCACGACACATTACGGCGAGACGATCCCCCCGGAATACGCCAACAAGGACCGCGCCGAATTGAACAAGTCCGGACGTCTGATAAAAAAGATTGAAGTGCCGACCCCCGCTGAACGGCAGGCTCAGGAGCAAGCGGATGCTAAAAAGCGCGCCGATGAAAAAGCCGCTGTCGAAAAGAAACGCCGTGACATGACGTTGACCAGCACATACAGCAATGTGAAGGAAATCGACCTGGCACGCAACCGCAATCTGCAACAGGTGAATGCCCGCATCAACAACAACAACTCCCAGCTCAAGCTGGCCAATGACAATTTGCTGGGGTTACAAAAAGAATCTGAAGGGTACACCCGGGCAAACAAGCAAATCCCGGCATCTTTGCAAGAGGACTTGCAGGAATCCCAAGCCCGCGTGGACAAATTGCGGCAGAACCTGGAAAAATCCCTGGCGGAAAAAGCAGCGGTGGAAGCCCGCTACGATGCCGACAAGGTGCGCTACCAGGAATTGACCGGAAGATAATCCGGGGGCATGCCGAATGAACAACCCCGCGCCAAAAGCGAGGGGGATCAGAAAAACTTGAGCGGGCGTAGCCCGGATGAAATGCAATGGAATCCGGGGGAACTTCGGCCACGCCCTCAAAACCCCGGATTTCGCTGCGCTACATCCGGGCTACGTCACTATTGATCCCAGATAATCCATT
This sequence comes from Gallionella sp., assembly GCA_036514695.1. Taxonomy (GTDB): domain Bacteria; phylum Pseudomonadota; class Gammaproteobacteria; order Burkholderiales; family Gallionellaceae; genus Gallionella. Next base: position 2,391 of record DATBWQ010000105.1, read on the forward strand.
AGCCTCGAAACCCCCTCCAGCTCCCCCTTGTCAGGGGGAGTGCTCGGTCTGCCCCTCCCCTGACAAGGGGAGGTTGGGAAGGGTTGGGGTGGAATTTCTGCCTAATGGACAATCTGGGTTTAATGCGAATTGGAATTACAGCTTTTCAAACTGTCGCGTAGTTGCGTCATAACCCAGCAGCTCGCCGCCCTCGATATCGAAATACCAGCCGTGCAGCGTGAGCCTGCCCTGTTCGACGCGTTCGCGTATCCAGGGAAAGGTCATCAGGTTATTCAGCGAAACCAGTATCGCCTGCTGCTCGCAGGTCCGATGGCGGGATTTGTCGCTGGCGCCCGCAAGTTCCTGCTCTACCTGCTCTCGCGCGGCAGCGGCTATCCCCATCCACTCGGCGATGAAGGAATCATCCCCGGTCACACCGCCTTCAAGCAGCGCGTGGATGCCGCCGCATTGCGCATGTCCGAACACGATGATGTGCGGCACGCTTAAAATGCGCACGCCGAACTCCAGTGCGGCGCTGGTGCCGTGATAGTGGCCCTGGTTCTCGGCGGGGGGAACCAGATTGGCGACATTGCGGATCACGAACAGATCGCCCGGCGCACAATCCAGCACCAGCGCGGGATCGACGCGCGAATCGCAACAGGCCACCACCAGCGCCTTGGGTGTCTGGCCAAATTGCGTCAGTTCATGGAACAGCACACTGCCCTCGGCGAAATGAAGTTCGCGAAAACGCTTGAACCCTTCGACGAGTTGCCTGGGCGAATTCATGCGCCGGTCAGCTTGGCCAGTGCCTCGCGGTACTTGTCAGCGGTTTTTTGCAGCACGTCCTGCGGGACATGCGGCGCCGGGGGTCGCTTGTTCCAGCCGGAAGCTTCCAGCCAGTCGCGCACGAACTGCTTGTCGAAGCTGGGTGGATTGCTGCCGATGCGGTATAGCTCGGCAGGCCAGAAGCGCGAGGAATCCGGCGTGAGCGCCTCGTCAATAAGATATAACCTGCCCGCATCATCCACACCGAATTCAAACTTGGTATCGGCGATGATGATGCCCCTGGTCGCCGCATAGCCGGCTGCCTCGATGTAAAGCCGCAATGTCGCATCGCGCACCTCAATGGCGCGCGCCTCACCGAGCAGTTCGACCGCCTGTGCAAACGAAATATTCTCATCGTGATCGCCCGCCGCCGCCTTGGTGGATGGCGTGAACAGGGGCTCGGGCAGCTTTTCCGCCTCGCGCAGCCCGGCCGGCAATTTGATGCCGCATACTGCACCGGTTTTTTGGTAATCCTTCCAGCCGGAACCGGCCAGGTAACCGCGCACGATGGCCTCTATCGGCAGCGGCTTGAGCTTTTTCACGACGAACGCGCGTCCGCGCACCTGCGCTCGCTCGGCTTCGTTGACCACCGATTCCGGTGCGATGCCGGTCAGATGATTGGGTATCACATGGCGCAGTTTGTTGAACCAGAAATTCGACACCGTGGTAAGCACTTCGCCTTTACCCTGGATCGGGTCGGCCAGGATCACATCGAATGCCGACAGGCGATCCGTCTGCACCACCAGCAACTTGTCCTCGCCCACAGCGTAAATGTCGCGCACCTTGCCGCGATGCAGGAAGGGCAGACTCCGGATGTCGGATTGCAGCAGCGCCGCACTCATGCGGGTGCCCCGAGCGCAGCGGCGATTTCCTGCTGCACACTCCCGGCGGTCTGCGGCGGATACAAGACTTTTACCAGTTTGCCGTCAGCGTCGAGCAGCACCAGGGTCACCCGCGCCGCGCCATGGGTGGCGATGAATGCGCGTCCCTGCGCGGTGTCAAAATCGGTCAGCAGAAACTCGACCTGCCCGGCATAGTGATCGCGTATGCCATTCATCACTTCCATCAGATCGAAAGTCTGCACCGCATTTTTGTCGCGCACCAATACGACAGCCGCTTTGCCCTTGCCGATACGCGACAAGTCGTCGCTGTAACCGCGCGGCAGATTCATCACTGTCACCACCGCCAGCAGCACGAAAAATGCTGCCACCACCCATTTTATTTTCCGCGCACGCGGGGATACGGCTGCGACATTTTGTTGCGTTTGATTCATGTTCTCTCCAGCGCTGGGGTTATTCCAGCTTGCGTTACATCCGCCATAACCCTTGTAGGGTGCGTTTACGCACCAATTGGCAATGGTGCGTAAACGCACCCTACGTAATTTCTGTTTTTATTGCGAAACGGAATTACAAAGCCGGCAAGGTGATTGCTTTCACCGCATCCGCCTGTTTCTTCCGGAACGCCTGCAACCGTTGCGCAAGGGCGGCATCATTGAGCGCCAGCATCGCCACCGCGAACAATCCGGCATTGGCGGCGCCCGCCTCGCCGATCGCAAACGTCGCCACCGGTATGCCCTTGGGCATTTGCACGATGGACAGCAACGAGTCCATTCCCTGCAAATGTTTCGACGGCATCGGCACGCCCAGCACCGGCAGCGTGGTCTGTCCGGCGATCACACCCGCCAGATGCGCAGCACCGCCGGCTCCGGCGATGAAGCAGCGCACGCCTTGCGCGCTGACATCCCTGATGTAGTCGAGCAACAGATCGGGCGAACGATGCGCCGAAATCACGCGCGCATCGTAGGCCACGCCGAAATCCTTCAATTGCTGCGCGGCCTGCTGCATCACTTCCCAGTCGCTGGAACTGCCTATCACTATCGAAACAAGCGGCTTGCTCATGAAAATCTCCAATAATTTCAACCAGACCAAACGTGCATTTGCCAAACGTGCATTTGTAGGGCGGGCTCTGCCCGCCGACTTAGGTTGTCGGGCGAAGCCCGACCTACGGATTGTTTTAATGCGTCTTCAATACAAACGACAACAATTCTGTAGGGTGCGCTTGCGCACCATTATCCCCAAATGGTGCGTAAACGCACCCTACATTTACTCCTTATGATAGATGACGATGCGCTCGACTTCGTTCTTCGAGCCGAGGATCACCGGCACGCGTTGATGCAATCCGGAGGGCTTGATGTCCATGATGCGTTCATATCCTGTTGAAGACATGCCGCCCGCCTGCTCGACGATGAAGGACATCGGATTCGCCTCGTACAGCAGACGCAGTTTGCCGGCCTTGGCCGGATCTTTGGTGTCCCTGGGATACATGAACACGCCGCCGCGTATCAGGATACGGTGCACTTCAGCCACCATGGATGCCACCCAGCGCATGTTGAAATTGATCCCGCGCGGTCCGGTCTTGCCCGCGATGCATTCATCCACATAGCGCTGCACCGGCTTTTCCCAGTGGCGCTCGTTCGAGGCATTGATGGCGAATTCCAGCGTGTCTGCGGGGATGGTCATGTTCGGATGGGTCAGCATGAATTCGCCGATGTCGCCATCCAGGGTGAAGCCGTTCACGCCATGGCCGGTGGTGATCACCAGCATGGTCGCCGGACCATACAGCGCGTAACCCGCGCAGACCTGCGTGGTGCCGGGTTGCAGAAAGTCGGCTGCGGACGGGTTCTCCACGCCCTTGGGTGCGCGCAGGATCGAGAATATCGTCCCGACGGAAATGTTCACGTCTATATTGGAAGACCCATCCAGCGGATCGAACACCAGCAGATATTTGCCTTTCGGATACCTGGCCGGAATGGGATAAACGTCATCCATTTCCTCCGAAGCCATCGCCGCCAGATGGCCGCCCCATTCGGTGGATTTGATGAACACCTCGTTGGTGATGATGTCCAGTTTCTTCTGCGTCTCGCCCTGTACGTTCTCGCTGCCCGCGCTGCCCAGCACACCGATCAACGCGCCCTTGTTGACATCATGCGCGATCTGCTTGCAGGCCATGATGACATCGCTGATCAGGCCGGTGAAATCGCCGCTGGCCTTTCCCGGGATCGCGCGCTGTTCTTCGATGATGAATTGGACCAGACTCTTGCTCATGCTTGATTTCCTTGCGTTATAAATTGACAGCGCGCAATTTTACCGCTTTTCCGCATCGCCCTCCACGGCTATTTATGAGGACTACCGGGTAAATTTGTTCTCGGCGAAAAATGTAGGGTGGATAAGCGTAGCGCATCCACCTTTTTGAGCTGGCATGGTGGATGCGCTGCGCTTATCCACCCTACTACTGAGTAAAACCGCTGCAGCGCTTGTAGCTCAGTCCTTAGTCCTCGCACCTCAGTCCTGTGTTTTAAGTACCGTCTGTCGCGCAGAATAGCCGCTCACGCAAAATATTTGAATTCACCGCCCAGCCTGAGGTATTCTGCGGCTGTAGTGCACATCGCCTGGCAACCCCGGCCTGATGCGCTTCATCATCAATCCGCGACCCTAGACAGAACGAGGTAAACCAAATGCGTTTCAGCTCTACAAAATTGATTCATAACTTGCTGTTGCTGACTTCTTTGTTGCTGGCTGCGTGTGGCGGCGGGGGTGGCAGTAGCGGCGGTACTACTACTGTAGCTGCCCCTGCCGCACCTGCAGACGTCAGCGCCACTGCCGGATGCAGCACTACAATGTTATATATCAACTGGAGTCTTGCGACAGGCGCTACTGGATATAACGTATATCGCTCTACCGCTCCAAGTGTGGCCGTTACTGATCCAAATAAAATAACTGCGACTCCTGTTACAGTCGGCTCGTATATTGATACAGGCCTATCACCGGGCAGTACGTACTATTACAAAGTTACCGCAGTAAATTCCGGGGGTGCAAGCTCAGGCTCTACTGAAGCATCTGCGACTGCTCCAGCCTCTTCTACTTGCACTCAGATGGGAGGAAGCTTTCAGGACCTTCCCCTGACTCTTTCTAGCGGGGTATCGACTCTGGCGGGGGCTGCGGGGTTTTCGGGTACTACCGACGGGACAGGTACCACTGCTCAGTTTAATCTCCCTCAGGGTATCACTAGCGACGGGACGAATCTCTATGTCGCCGATACCAGTAATCATACTATCCGCAAGATCGTTATCGCTACGGGAGCAGTGACTACACTGGCGGGGACTGCCGGATCGGCTGGCTCTACCGATGGAACGGGTGCCGCTGCTCGATTTAGCAGCCCTGCTGGTATAACTACCGACGGGACGAATCTCTATGTCGCCGATACCAGTAATCATACTATCCGCCAGATCGTCATCTCCACAGGAGTAGTGACTACACTGGCGGGGACTGCCGGATCGGCTAATTCTACCGACGGAACGGGTGCCGCTGCTCGATTTAGCTACCCTGCTGGTATAACTACCGACGGGCCGACCGGGCTGAATCTCTATGTCGCTGATGCCGGTAATCATACTATTCGCCAGATCGTCATCTCCACGGGAGTAGTGACTACACTGGCAGGAACTGCCGGATCGGCTAATTCTACCGACGGAACGGGTGCCGCTGCTCGGTTTAATGGCCCTCAAGGCATCACTACCGACGGAACGAATCTCTATATTGCTGATACCGTTAATCATACTATCCGCCAGATCGTCATCTCCACAGGAGTAGTGACTACACTGGCAGGAACTGCCGGATCGGCTAGCTCTACTGACGGGACTGGTGCTGCCGCGAGATTTAATGGCTCTCAAGGCATCACTAGCGACGGGACAAATCTCTATGTCGCCGACACCGGCAATCATACTATTCGTAAGATAGCTGCAGGTGGGGTGGTGACCACAGTGGCGGGTGCCGCCGGAACGTCAGGCACTACCGACGGGACACTGGCCAGCGCGAGATTTAATACTCCTACCGGTATCACGACCGATGGCACGAGTCTC